>NZ_JBVVPR010000006.1:13068-250338 GCF_055811835.1 Bradyrhizobium sp. WSM4874 | reverse complement strand
ATGCCAACGGCACCGCGACGCTTGCGACTGCGACCGGCCAGACCAACTCGTCGATCAACGCCTCGGGTCAGCTCAAGATCTCGACCGGCGTCAATGCCGACCTGTCGATCACCGGCACCGGCAATGCGTTGAATGCGCTTGGCTTCGCCGGCAATACCGGCACTTCGAGCGCCTTCACTGCGGCGCGTACCTCGGGCGTCGGCGGCCTCACCGGCAAGACCTTGACCTTCTCCTCCTTCAACGGCGGCACGGCGGTCAACGTCACCTTCGGCGACGGTACCAACGGCTCGGTCAAGACGCTCGATCAGCTCAACTCGAAGCTTCAGGCCAACAACCTGACGGCGACGATCGATGCCAACGGCCTGCTGACGGTTTCGACCACCAACGACTACGCGTCCTCGACCATCGGTTCGAGCGCCGCGGGTGGTGCGATCGGCGGCACGCTGACCACGGCGCTGACGTTCTCGACGGCTTCCAGCCCCGTCCAGGACACGGTTGCCCAGACCTCGCGTTCGAACCTGGTGTCTCAGTACAACAACATCCTGAACCAGATCGACACGACCTCGCAGGACTCCTCGTTCAACGGCGTCAACCTGCTGAACGGCGACCAGCTCAAGCTGGTGTTCGACGAGACCGGCAAGTCGAACCTGAGCATCACGGGCGTGACCTACAACTCCAAGGGTCTCGGCCTTGCTGCGCTGACCGGCGGTGTCGACTTCATCGACAACGCCGCCACCAACAAGGTGCTGACCAATTTGAACACCGCGTCGAGCACGCTGCGTTCGGAAGCGTCGAGCCTTGGTTCTAACCTGACGATCGTGCAGGTTCGTCAGGACTTCAACAAGAACCTGATCAACGTGCTGCAGACCGGTTCGTCCAACCTGACCCTGGCCGACACCAACGTCGAGGCGGCCAACAGCCAGGCGCTGTCGACCCGCCAGTCCATCGCGGTCTCCGCGCTGTCGCTGGCCAACCAGTCGCAGCAGAGCGTGCTGCAGCTGCTCCGCTAACAAGCGGACGACATCGCAAGCAAGATCCGGCGGCGGGGCTTCGGCCCCGCCGCTTTTTTTGTCCGTCATTCGAGCAGCCATGCGACGCTCTGAAAAGTAACCAGCGGTTATGGTTAATGGAGAGTAAGCGCGGATAAATACCAATGATTTCAGCCTGATTGCCGGCGGCGACCACGCCTTCCGCGCGCTTATGGTGAACCCGCGCTTAATGCGGACGCGTGTCGTTTCACCCTTTGTTAGCCATGCCGGGGCACGCTGTCCCCGTCACTCGATCCGAAGCGATCGAACGAAGACGCGTAAACCAGAAGGGTAAGAGTCATGTCCGGTATTGTTCTCTCTGCGTCGGTTCGTCAGAACCTGCTGTCTCTCCAGTCCACCGCCGATCTTCTCGCCACCACACAGAACCGTCTGTCGACCGGCAAGAGCGTCAACTCGGCCCTGGACAATCCCACCAACTTCTTCACGGCACAGTCGCTCGACAACCGCGCCAGCGACATCAACAATCTGCTCGACGGCATCGCCAACGGCGTGCAGGTGCTGCAGGCCGCCAACACCGGCCTGACCTCGTTGCAGAAGCTGATCGACTCCGCGAAGTCGATCGCCAACCAGGCGCTGCAGACCACCGTCGGCTACTCCACCAAGTCGAACGTCTCCACCACGATCGCGGGTGCGACGGCGGCGGACCTGCGCGGCACCACGAGCTTCGCCAGCGCCACCGCGAGCAGCAACGTGCTCTATAACGGCACGGCCGGCGGCACCACGGCGGCAACCGGCACCACGACGCTCGGCGCCACCATCGGCTCCTTTGCCAGCACCGGCGCGACGGCCGGCGACGGCACCACGGCCCTGGCCGGCACCATCACGCTGATCGCCACCAACGGCACGACCGCAACCGGCCTGTCGGCCAACGCCCAGCCCGCCGACGGCGACACGCTGACCGTGAACGGCAAGACCATCACCTTCCGCAGCGGCTCCGCTCCGGCTTCGACCGCGGTTGCGTCCGGTTCGGGCGTCAGCGGCAATCTCGTCACCGACGGCAGCGGCAACACCACCGTCTATCTCGGCACCGCGGGCACCCCGGCTGCGAACGTCAACGATCTGTTGACCGCAATCGATCTCGCCAGCGGCGTGAAGACGGTGTCCATCACCGCGGGTGCAGCGACGTTCGCCACCAGCGCCGGCCAGACCGCTTCGACCGCTGCTGGCGGTGCCGTCACGCTGAAGAGCTCGACGGGTGCGGATCTGAGCGTCACCGGCAAGGCCGACCTGCTGAAGGCCCTCGCCCTGACGACATCTTCCGGTGCAGGCAATGCGAGCGTGTCCGTCAACCGGACCACGACCGCAGCCTCGCTAGGCGCGACCATCACCGACGGCTCGACGCTGAACGTCGACGGTCACGTCATCACCTTCAAGAACGCGCCGGTTCCGGGCTCAACCGGTGCTCCGAGCGTTCCGAGCGGCTTCGGTGCCTCCGGTAATGTCCTCACCGATGGCAACGGCAACTCGACCGTTTATCTGCAGGCCGGCACGGTCAACGACGTGCTCAAGGCGATCGACCTTGCCACCGGCGTGCAGACCGCGACGATCAACGCCAACGGCACCGCGACGCTTGCGACCGCGACAGGGCAGTCGAACTCGTCGATCAATACGTCCGGTCAGCTCAAGCTCGCGACCGGCATCAATGCCGACCTGTCGATCACCGGCTCCGGCAATGCGCTGAATGTGTTCGGGCTGGCCGGCAACACCGGCAATGCGACGGCCTTCACCGCGGCGCGCACCTCGGGCATCGGCGGCATCGCCGGCAAGACCTTGACCTTCTCCGCCTTCAACGGCGGCACGGCGGTCAATGTCACCTTCGGCGACGGCACCAACGGCACGGTCAAGACGCTCGACCAGCTCAACACGCAGCTTCTGGCCAACAACCTGTCCGCGACGATCGACGCCAACGGCCGACTGACCATCACCGCGTCCAACGACTATGCATCCTCGACGCTCGGTTCGACGACGGCGGGCGGTGGCATCGGCGGCACGCTCACGTCGGCGCTGACCTTCTCGACGGCGTCCAACCCCGTCCAGGATGCGGTTGCACAGACGGCGCGTGCGAATCTGGTGTCTCAGTACAATAACATCCTGAACCAGATCGACACGACCTCGCAGGACTCCTCGTTCAACGGCGTCAACCTGCTGAACGGCGACCAGCTCAAGCTGGTGTTCGACGAGACCGGCAAGTCGAGCCTCAACATCACCGGCGTGACCTACAACTCCAAGGGTCTCGGCCTCGCTGCCTTGACCGTCGGTGTCGACTTCATCGACAACGCCGCGTCCAACCGCGTGCTGACCAATCTGAACGCCGCGTCCAGCACGCTGCGCTCGGAAGCCTCGGCGCTCGGCTCGAACCTCTCGGTGGTGCAGGTGCGTCAGGACTTCAACAAGAACCTGATCAACGTGCTGCAGACCGGTTCTTCGAACCTGACGCTGGCCGATACCAACGTCGAGGCAGCCAACAGCCAGGCGCTGTCGACCCGCCAGTCCATCGCGGTCTCCGCGCTGTCGCTGGCCAACACCTCGCAGCAGAGCGTGCTCCAACTGCTCCGCTAAGTAGCTGGCATCACTGAATAAAACCAGAGCGGCGGGGTCGTTTGCCCCGCCGCTTTTTTGCGTCTGGAGGCGGGCAGGGACGTTCACCGGCCATTAACCCTATCCCTTAAACCGGCGTTAACCATACTTTAAAGGACAGCCTCTAAGACTGGACAAAAGCCCGCTTTCAAGACCGCGCGGCCGATTCGTACCTGGTTCAAGAGGAAGACTCGCCAATGTCCAACATCGTTCTCTCGGCGTCCGTTCGCCAGAACCTGTTGTCGCTGCAGTCGACGGCCGACTTGCTGGCCACGACGCAGGAGCGGCTGTCGACCGGTAAGAAGGTCAACACGGCGCTCGACAATCCCACCAACTTCTTCACGGCGCAGGGGTTGGACAACCGGGCGAGCGACATCAGCAACCTGCTGGATGGCATCAACAACGGTGTGCAGGTGCTGCAGGCCGCCAACACCGGCATCACCTCGCTGCAGAAGCTGATCGACAGCGCCAAGTCGATCGCCAACCAGGCGCTCCAGACCACGGTCGGCTATTCCACCAAATCGAACGTCTCCACCACGATTCCCGGTGCGACGCCCGCCGACCTCCGCGGCACGACCTCCTATGCGAGCGCGACCGCCAAGAGCAACGTGCTCTATACCGGCGCAGCCGGTGGCGTGACCCCGGTCACGGGAACCGCCGCGCTCGGCGCCTCGCTCGGCTCGACCGCCGGCGCCTTTACCGGCACAGCGGCGCTCGCCGCCGACGGCACCACCGCACTGTCCGGTACCGCCACGCTGCTCGGCACGACCGCATCTACCACCTTCAGCACGGCGCCCGCGGACGGCGACACCCTCACGGTCAACGGCAAGACCATCACCTTCCGCACCGGTATCGCCCCGAGCACGCAGCCGACCGGCTGGGGCCTCGACGCCAGCGGACACATCGCCACGGACGGTAACGGCAATTCGATCGTCTATGAGGGAACGGCGGCTGCGCCCGGCGCGACCGTCAACGACGTCCTCAGCGCGATCGACCTCGCCAGCGGCGTCAAGACCGCGGCCATTAGTGCAGGCGCAGCAACCATCACGGTCAGCGGCTCGGCCGGTCCTATCGGAACGCTCCAGGTGGCATCGTCCATCTCGGGAGGCGGCGCGGTTACGCTGAAAAGCTCGACCGGTGCCGATTTGAGTGTGACGGGCAAGGCCGATTTCCTCAACAAGCTCGGTCTGACCCCGGCGACCGGTGCAGGCAATGCCAGCGTCACTGCGGCCCGATCGACCACCGCGGGCTCGCTCGGCTCTCTCGTTCAAGACGGCTCGACGCTGAACATCGACGGCCACACCATCACCTTCAAGAACGCCCAGACGCCCCAGTCGGCGATCAGCGTGACCTCCGGTGGCGTCAACGGCAACATCGTCACCGACGGCAACGGCAATTCGACCGTCTACATCCAGAGCGCCACGCTTACCGACCTGCTCAACTCGATCGACCTCGCCACCGGCGTCAAGACCGCCAGCATCTTCAACGGCGCGGCGACGCTGTCGACCACCGCGGGCCAGATCCCCTCGTCGGTCAACAGCAGCGGTCAGCTTGCGCTCTCCACCGGCATCAACGCCGATCTGTCGATCACCGGCACCGGCAATGCGCTCAACGCGTTCGGTCTCAGCGGCAATACGGGAACGGCGACCGCTTTCGCCGCCGCGCGCAACTCCGGTGTCGGCGGCGTCAGCGGCAAGACGCTGACTTTCACGTCCTTCAACGGCGGCACGCCGGTGAACGTCACCTTCGGCGACGGCACCAACGGCACCGTCAAGACGCTCGACCAGCTCAATGTGCAGCTTCAGGCCAACCACCTGACGGCGACGATCGATGCCAACGGCGTGCTGACGGTCACCACCGTCAACGAGTACGCATCCTCGACCCTCGGCTCGACTGCCGCCGGCGGAACGGTCGGCGGTACGATCACCGGCGTGCTGGCCTTTACCACCGCGCAGCCCCCGATTCAGGATCCCGTCGCGCAGACCGCGCGCTCCGGCCTGGTCAGCCAGTTCAACAACATCCTGGCGCAGATCGACACGACCTCGCAGGACTCGTCCTTCAACGGCGTCAACCTGCTCAACGGCGACACGCTGAAGCTGGTCTTCAACGAGAACGGCAGCTCGACGCTCGGTATCAACGGCGTCGTGTTCAACGCGGCCGGCCTCGGTCTCAGCAATCTCGTTCCGGGCACGGACTTCATCGACAACGGTGCCACCAACAAGGTGCTGGCCAGCCTGAATGCCGCTTCGAGCACGCTGCGCTCCGAGGGTTCGTCGCTCGGTTCGAATCTGTCGATCGTGCAGGTGCGTCAGGACTTCTCCAAGAACCTGATCAACGTTCTGCAGACCGGCTCGTCCAACCTGACGCTGGCCGACACCAACGAGGAAGCGGCGAACAGCCAGGCGCTGTCGACCCGCCAGTCGATCGCGGTGTCCGCGCTGTCGCTGGCCAACCAGTCGCAACAGAGCGTGCTGCAGCTGCTCCGCTAATTTCGCGGCGCAAGATCACTCATCGATTTCGCGGCGGGGCTAACGCTCCGCCGTTCATTTTAGGGAGATCGCTAAGGCAGGATTAGCTGAGATCGACGCGCACAACGCGTGACGCGTTTACAGCGTGCACATGCGCGTCTAGCTTCACGATGACGAAGAACTCCGAGACCCGTAATAATCCGGAGTGCTTCCAAGCACACATGTAAGCAAATCTTAAGCGGTGCTGCCTAGGGTCGGGAAAGAAATCCTTAAGCGCGTTCAACGGGCTAGGTAACCTCCAGGGTGTGATTGATGTCGAATTCCGCTGCCTCGGCCTACGCGCGTGTTGCAACGACCACCGCATCTCCTCGCGACATCGAAGCGCAGACCCTGCTCAAGGCAGCGAACAAGCTTCAGGATGCGATCAACAGCGCCGAGCCGTTCAGTGAGCAGACCACGCAGGCCCTGATGTTCAATCGCAAGCTCTGGACGATTTTCCTGAGCGAGGCCATGCGCGAGAACAATCCGCAGCCGATCGACGTCCGGCAGAAGATCGCCAACATCAGCGTGTTCGTGCTGAGCCAGACCGCCGCGCTGCAGATGAGCCCGCAGTTCGATCACTTCCGTCCGCTGATCGAGATCAACCGCAATATCGCCGCTGGTCTGTCCGGCCGTCCGTGATCGAGCACGGCTCGTTCCGCTTCGGCAACACCAAGTTCATGCTGACGGATAGCGGCAAGGCGCAGATCGGAACGTCGTCACCGATCCCGCGACCGGTTCGAGCGATCTCGATGTTGCCGTTGCGACGCTCGACGCCTGATCGTCAGGCGCTGCGGTCGGTGCTTGCCGGACGCGAGGGCTCGGATTTCAAATCCTGCGCATGGAAATAGGCCCGCCGGCGTAGCATTGCTTCGTCGGGGAACTGGTTGACCACCGCGTCGGTCCTGTCGTTGACGACCTGGAAGACGAACGACGCCGCCGCCTGGTCGAACACGACCTGGCGTGAGACGTTCTCGTTGCTTCGCAAATCGTTACGTGCAGGCGCGCTCGCATCGCCGGCGGCCACTGTCTGGCTCACGGGCAGATCGGTTTGCACGGCCTCGTTCGCCGCCGCATTCGACGTCGTTACGATCTGCACGGCGGCCGGTATCCCCACCGGCCTGATGCTGAAATCTGTACTCATGGCAGCCTCCTGGTTGCCTCACGTGAGTCAAATCCCAACCCCTCTCAATACGCAACCATGGAACACCGGGATTAAACATCCGGTAAGGAAACGTGCCTAACCGCGCGACGATGTTGCCGCGCGGCTTTTCGTAAAATTGTCGCTTGTTGTTGCGCGCGCTCAGAGCGAGCGGCTGACCGCGAGCGGCGTGATGTGGCGCGGGCCCGGCGCGGCGCGTCGTCCCGCGGCCGTATAGGTGTTCGGCACGTTGCGCTTCTGGATCTCGGCGTTGACGCCGCGCACGACGCTCTCCGAGACGGCGTGAGCGGTTGCGAGCACGGTGAGATTGACCTGGAGCATCGCGCGGAATGCATCGTGGTGCCGATGCAGCGTCGAGAGCAGCTCGGGCGCGGATTTGGCGAGCTGGGCCTGGTTCGCCTTCAACTGGGTGACGGCGCCGACATAGTTTCGCGACAGCTCCTGCTTCTTGCTCTCGAGCGTCATTGCCTCGCGGACCTGGCCGGCGCGCACGAGCTCGGTCTCGCGCTCGATCAGGCCGAGCAGGGCACTCATCGCATCCATCAACTGCTCGGCGATCTTGCGTGCCTCGGCGCTGCCGGGTGCGGTGTTCGGGCGCTGCGCTTGCACCGGCTGACGCGAGGCGTTGAAGTGGTTCATCTCGTTTGACCTTATGCCGTGCGGATCGTTTTTGCCTGCTGCATGATCAGGGTGCGATAGACGTCGGTGGCGATGCCGACGCCGCCGGCGTTGGCGAAGTTCTTGGAATATTGCTCGGTCAGCATCGAGCGCCACACGCCGGTGCCAGGCGTGTCGCCGAACGGGCCTTCGCCCTTCAGGCCCGAGGTCATCTGCGAGAACATGCTGTTGAGGAACATCGCCTCGAAGTCGGTGGCGATCTTCTGTGCCTTGGCCTGCTGCTTCGGCGGGACCTTCTGCAGTGCTGCGGCGAGATCGAAGTCCGGCCGGCCGTTGCGGCTCTCCACCGAGAAGGCGGAGCTGGCGACCCGTGCGGTGTTGACCATGCCGGTCTGCATCACATCACCTCGATGTCGGCTTCGATCGCGCCGGCGGCCTTGATCGCCTGGAGGATGCTGATCATGTCGCGCGGGCCGATGCCGAGGCCGTTGAGACCGTCCACGAGCTGCTGCAGCGAGATGCCGTCCTTGACGACGGCCAGCTTCTTGCCGTCCTCGGTGACGGTGACGCTGCTGCGCGGCGCGACCACGGTGCGTCCCCGCGACAGCGGGTTGGGCTGGCTCACCTGCGGGCTCTCGGAGATCGTGACGGTGAGGTTGCCCTGTGCGACCGCAACGGTGGCGACGCGGACGTCGCGGCCCATCACGATGATGCCACTGCGTTCGTCGATGATGATCTTGGCGGCGAGATCCGGGTCGACCTGGAGCTGCTCGATTTCGGTGAGAAAGGCGACGACATTACCCTTGAACTCCGGCGGGATCGCAAGCTGCACGGTCGATGGGTCGATCGGCTCGGCGGTCTTGACGCCGAGATAGTCGTTGATCGCGGCGGCGATCCGCTTGGCCGTGGTGAAGTCGGCATTGCGCAGCGCAAGGCGGACGTTCGGCAGGCGATTGAGCGCGAACTCGATCTCGCGCTCGATGATGGCACCGTTGACGATGCGTCCGACGGTCGGCACGCCACGCACGATTTTCGCCGCCTCGCCCTCGGCCTGGAAGCCGGAGATCGCGAGCGAGCCCTGTGCGACCGAGTAGACGTTGCCGTCGGCGCCGAGGAGCGGAGTGACGAGCAGGGTGCCGCCCTGGAGATTCTTGGCGTCGCCGAGCGCGGAGACGGTGACGTCCATGCGCGTGCCCTGGGTGGCGAAGGCCGGCAGATTGCCTGTCACCATCACGGCGGCAACGTTGCCGGTGCGGATGGTGGCGCCGCGGATGTTGACGCCCATGCGCTCGAGCATCGCTTGCAGCGACTGCTTGGTGAAGGGGATGTTGTTGAGGGTATCGCCGGTGCCGTTGAGGCCGACGACGAGGCCGTAGCCGATGAGCTGGTTCTGCCGCACGCCTTCGATGTTGGCGAGATCCTTGATGCGCGATGTCGCGCTTGCAGAATTGACCGAGAGCACCAGCGCTGACAGCGCGGCGCAGGCCACTCCCACAAGTCTCACCCAACGAACGCTTGGCATCCTCTGCTCCCCGAGGCTCCTCAAATCGAAGGACCATCACGACACTCCCATGACGAGCTGGTCCGACGCTGTCCTTGCGAGCGCTGTGCCAAGTCGGGGCAGCGGGCGTAGGTAGCTGAATAGGTTGAATAAATCTGTTTCGAGCGACCTCAGCCTGTGTTGTCCCTGAGGAGCGAAACTGCCGCCTGTCGGCAGATTTTGCCGGGCTGTTTACGGGGCGTTAACCATAAAACGGCGAATGTGGCGCATCGATCACCCGGATTGCTTCCGATGCGCATCTACGGACCGAACGGCACCACGCTTGGAACGCCGGCCAGCCAGGCCAGGCGGACGAGCTCCGGCACCTTCGTGCTGCCCGACCCGTCGTCGGCGCCGGAGACGCGGGGCGCCGCCGCACCGAAGGCCACCGCCAACATCGACGGGCTGCTCGCGCTGCAAGGCATCGAGGAGGATCCCGTCGAGCGTCGCAAGCGCTCTGTCGTGCGCGGAAAGACCGCGCTCGACGTGCTCGACGATCTCAAGATGGGACTTCTCTCCGGCAAGCTCGACGCCTCGACCGTGATGCGGCTGCGTGACGCTGCGGCGAACCTGAAATCGTCCTCCGGCGATTCCGGCCTGGATTCGGTGCTGTCCGAGATCGAGCTGCGCGTCGAGGTCGAGCTCGCCAAGGCCGGGCAGGCGTAGCGTCTTAAGCCGCTTCATCCTTCAACTGCGCGTCGTAGCGGCGCTGGGCGGCGAGCACGTCTTTCAGATTCTGCTCAGCCCAATCGCGCAGGGGATCGACGGCTGCAGCGAGCGTCACGCCGAGCTGCGTGATCGAGTATTCCACGGTCACCGGCACGGTTGCGATGGCGTGACGCTTGATCAATCCGTCGCGCTCAAGCGACTTGAGAACCTGGCTCAGCATCTTCTGCGAGATGCCTTCGATCGTGCGGCGCAACTGATTGAAGCGCATCGGCTCCTGGCGCAGCAGCAGCAGGATCAGCACCGCCCATTTGTCACCGACGCGGTCGAGGATCTGTCGCGTGGGGCAGTTCGCTGCATAGACGTCTGGCTTCATCGTCGGGTCCTCGCGATCCATTCCGCTCATTTACCGGCGCCGCCGGTTACTCCTGTGTAATCAGGTAAGCACAAAGTGCTCTCTTAACACCAGCGCTCTTTACGATATCTAGTTACCGATAGTTACCAAAGAAAGCAAAGGAGCCTTCCATGAAAATCGCAGTTGCCGGCGCCTCGGGCCGGGCCGGGTCGGAGATTACCAAAGAACTGTCCCATCGCGGCCACACGGTTACGGCCATCGCCCGCAACCGCGAGAAGATCGCGGCCCTGCCGAACGTCACGCCCACCAAGGGGGACGTGCTCGACCAGCCAGGACTTGCCAAGTTGTGGGCCGGGCATGACGTCGCCGTGAGTTCCGTGCACTTCCTGGCCAGCGACGCGCTCAAGCTGATCGGCGCGGCCAAGGATTCCAAGGTCGGTCGTTACCTCGTCGTCGGCGGGGCCGGCAGCCTGGAGGTCGCTCCGGGCGTCAAACTGGTGACAACTCCCGGCTTTCCGGCTCAGTACAAGGCTGAGGCGGAGGCAGGTTCGGCCTTTCTCGACCTGCTGCGGCAGGAAAAGGCGCTGAACTGGACTTTCATCTCGCCGTCGGCCCTGTTCATCGAGGGGGAGCGCACCGGCAAGTTCCGGCTTGGTACCGATCAGCTTCTCGCAGATGCGAACGGCAAAAGCTGGATCACCTTCGCGGATTACGCCATCGCGCTCGCCGACGAGATCGAGCGGCCCGCCCATGAGAGGCAACGTTTCACGGTCGGCTACTAGGCCTACGGCCGCTCCCGGGCCCTTCAGGATAAACCTTTCCTGTGCAAGGGCTTGGGGGCGCCGGTCGGACGATCAGGGAAACATTGTCTGTCACAGGAGGCCGCTATATAACGCCCCGCTCAGCGGACCCCGTTCCGCGTACGAGTCGTTGCTTAGACAGATAGGCCGCCCTTGGAAAAGTTGAAAAACTACCGACCGACCGAAAAAGAGCCTTTCATGAACGACAGGCAGAAGGAGTACTTCCGCTTGAAGCTCCTCGCCTGGAAGGATGAGATCCTCAAAGAGTCCAAGCTCACCCTGCAAGCCCTGCAGGAGGAGAACGTGAACCACCCCGATCTCGCCGATCGGGCATCGTCGGAAACCGACCGCGCCATCGAACTCCGTGCCCGCGACCGCCAGCGCAAGTTGATCGCCAAGATCGACGCCGCGCTCCAGCGTATCGAGGACAACACCTACGGCTATTGCGAGGACACCGGCGAGCCGATCTCGTTGAAGCGGCTCGAGGCTCGTCCCATCGCGACGCTCTCGGTGGAGGCGCAGGAGCGCCACGAGAAACGCGAGAAGGTCTATCGCGACGAATAGAGTCCGAGCCGCAGCGATGCGGCTCTTTGTTTTTTGACGCAAGGCGCGCCTTTTCGCGCCCTGATCGGCATTTTGCCTGTCGCTTGCAACCGCGCGCTTCGGCGCGCGAGCGCAATCGCGAAAAGTGAATCGCGATCAATGGGCTAGACTCAACTCCTCCGAGCTCACGTGAGTTCGGATGAGAAACAGCCTTCACTTCAGGTGCGGGAGGTTTTGCGAGTCGCATCAAGGACATCGACTTGAATGCTGAGGCACTGATCCAGGAGCTTCACGTCTTGCTGCATCAGGCCTGTTGCTACGCTCCAAGGCGCGCATCCCCATAAAGCCCGGACCAGCTCAATATTTCCTTAAACGCCGGCGCAGCCCATGCGGCTTGCCATGATGTGGCCGCTCAGCGTCAGCAGCTCATCCAGCTTGGGCTGGCAATGACGTGCAGCCGCGCGGCCTCCTGCGCTTGTCACGCCCCGGCGGGGATGCTGAAGTGCCGTCCTCGATTGTGGTGTGTAGGAGCCGGCGCCGATGGACAGAATTCTCGCAGCCGCAAAGGCGATCGCGCTGGCGCGCCGCAACCATGCGCCGCTCGCGCCGCTCGAAGTTCCTCCGGCCGATGAAGCCGAGGGCTATCAGGTCCAGCGCGCGCTGCACGATCTGCTGCTGCCGCATGCCGGCCCGCTGGTCGGCTACAAGATCGGCTGCACCAGCCAGGTGATGCAGGATTACATCGGCATTCCACACCCATGCGGCGGTGGCGTGTTCCAGAAGGGCGTGCACGACAGCGGCGTGCAGCTCGCGGCTGCCGACTATGTCCGGGTCGGCGTCGAATGCGAGATCGCGGTGCGGCTGAAGCGCAATCTCGCCGCCGGCGAGGCGCCGTTCACGGCCGAATGGGTCGGCGAAGCCGTCGAGGCCTATCATCCCGCGATCGAGATCGTCGACGACCGCTATGTGAAGTGGGAAACCATGGGCGCGCCGACGCTGATCGCCGACGATTTCTTCGCCGCCGGCTGCGTGCTGGGCGAGGTCGTGCCGCGCTCGTCGGTGCCTGACCTGAATGCGATCAAAGGCCGCGCCATCGTCAACGGCGAAGAGGTCAGCCATGGCACCGGCGCCGACGTGCTCGGCCATCCCCACAACGCACTCGCCTGGCTTGCCAACCATCTCGCCGCCGAGGGCAAGGGTCTGCACGCGGGACAGCTCGTCCTCACCGGGAGCCTGGTGAAGACGCTGTGGCTGAAGGCCGGCGACAAGGTGCGGATGGAGCTGGACGGGCTGGGCGTGGTGGAGGCGGAGTTTACGTGATCTCTCCGCGTCATTGCGAGCAAAGCGAAGCAATCCAGAGTCCCTCCGCGGTGGCAGTCTGGATTGCTTCGGTTCGCTCGAAATGACGGAGGTTAGGGCAGCGGTGTCGCTACGATCGCGCATCCGGCCAGCTGTATGCAACCGTCGTCAAAATACATGCGGCCCTCGCCAGGGGAGCTAGCGAGGGCCGCGTCGTACATCGTCGTCCGCGCCTAGGTTCGCGAACACGATGTGGGAGCTCGGGAGAAGTTAGAAGGGCAGCAGCACGTCCATGACTTGCTGGCCGTAGCGCGGTTGCTGCACGTCCATGATCTGGCCGCGGCCGCCGTATGCGATGCGGGCCTGCGCGATCTTGGTGGAATCGATGGTGTTGTCGCTCTGGATGTCCTCGGGACGGACGATGCCGGCGACGATGAGCTCGCGGATTTCGTAGTTGACGCGGATCTCCTGCTTGCCTTCGACCACGAGGTTGCCGTTGGGCAGGACCTGGGTGACGACCGCCGCGACGTTGGTCTGCAACGCTTCCTTGCGGTCCACGCTTCCTTTGCCCTCGCTGGACGCGGTCGAGTCGGCGGTGAGGATGCGTCCGGGCAACACCTTTTGCGCTTGGGCGCCCAAGGTCTTGGCGCCGATGAAGTCGGTGATTCCGGAATCTTCCTTGTTGGTGCGGCTGCGCTGGGTGTCGTTTTCGATATTGGCCTTGTCGGTGATGTTCACGGCCACCGTCAGGATATCGCCGACCTGATGGGCGCGCTGGTCCTTGAAGAAGGCGCGGCTGCCGCTGCGCCACAGCGAATTCGGATTGTAGGAGGCGACCTCGGGCTTCGGCATCGGCATCTGCACCGGCTTGTAGCCGGGCTGCGTCGTCGGATTATCGATCGCCGACAATTTCGGCTGCTCGCCGATCTGCGACAGGCGGTCGATCGATGAGCAGCCGCTCGCCAGCGTGCAAGTCGCCAGCAGCAGGGCAGAGATCGCGATGCGACGGGGCCGAAAAGCCGAACTGAACGTGGACATGACTTACTCTGACTTGGCTGGAGCTTGCGAGACGCGAATTTGCGGGACCTGGACTTGCGCGATCTGGGCCGGGGATGCCGGGGTCTGGACCAGGTTCCGGACGAGGGCTGCGGTATCGACGGGGGCGGGCGCCTCGTCGCGCTTGAGCGAGGAGGTCTGCTCGACCGCGGCCGGCATCGGCGCGGCCTGACTGGCGCCCTGGACCGTCACCTGGCCGCGGCCGGTGACGACGCCGCTCAGCGTGCGCTTGGTCTGCAGGTTGAGCACGCTGATGGTGTCGCCCTCAGCGCCGCTCTCGATCGCCTTGCCGCGCGTGGTGAGGTAGATTCCGGGGACCTGGTAAATGACGGTGACGTTCTGGTCGCGTTGCACGAAATCGGGCTTGACGATGTCGGCGACGCGGATCGGCGTTCCCGCCCGCATCGGCCGGCGAAGCTGCATGCCGAGCGTGCGATCGCGCGAGGCGGCCTCACCGGTGACCTCGGCCTTCGGCCGGCGCTCCATGGCGACGTCGGACGCCTTCAGGAGATCGACGCGATCGATGTCGCGCGTCAGCACCGCCACTTCCACCGTCTCGATCGCGTTGCCGGTGAAGCGCAGCTTGGTCGGCCCCGGATTGTTGTCGTTGTTGATCTCGAAAGCGATGTCGAAACGGCCGCTGCGGGCGTCGTAGCGGGTTGCGACCGGCTGCAGCACGCCGGTGTTGGAGGCATCCAACCGCATGTCGGCAATGCCGCGGTCGAACGTGACGGTGATGTTGGCGGCATCGCCAAGCCCGAAGCGGCGCTCGAGCGCCGAGGCGACCGCGGTTTCGAGGTCCTTGTTCGCCAGCGTGCGGGCGAGACGAGTGACCTGGACCTCCTTGATGTCGCCGGTCATCACGCCGATCACCTGCTTCGCGCGCAACACCGCCAGCACTTGCGCGACCGGCAGCGCACCGGTGGTGCCGAGATCGGGCGAGCGGTAGAGCGGGATCAGCGCGGCCGAGCCGGCATTGTCGATGAGATCGCCGACCCGCACCACGTCCGAGGTCACGGTGATGCTCGCGCGCAACGTCGGCGTCGCGATGAAATCGTCGGCGGCCCGTGCGGGCAGCGCCAGCACGAGGAGAGCGGAGATCGTGGCGAGGGTGGTGCGGATCATCGTCATCACCTCAGCGGAACAGCGCCGTGGTCGATTGCATCATCTGGTCGGCGGCGCTGATCACCTTGGCGTTCATCTCGTAGGCGCGCTGGGCGGCGATCAGGTCGCTCATTTCCGAGACGACGTCGACATTGGCCTGCTCGAGGCTGCTCTGGGTGATGTTGCCGAAACCCTCGGAGCTCGCGGTGCCGTCCTGCGGCGGGCCGGAGGAGGGCGTCTCGGTGAACTGATTGTTGCCGACCGGCTGGAGGCCAGCTTTGTTAATGAATCGGGTCAGGCCGATCTGGCCCTGGACGGCCGAGGTCGACGAACCCGGCAGCGTCACCGAGACCTGGCCCTGCACGTTGATGGTGAGGCCCGAGGCGTTGTTCGGGATCGTGATCGTCGGTTGCACCGGGTTGCCCTGCGCGGTGACGATGCGCCCCTGATTGTCCATCTGGAAGGTGCCGTCGCGGGTGTACTGGTAGCTGCCGTCGGGCATCAGGATCTTGAAGAAGCCTTCGCCCGTGATGGCCATGTCGAGGTCGTTGCCGGTCTGAGACAGCGTGCCCTGGGTCATGCTGCGCGGCGTGCCGACGGTCTTGACGCCGCCGCCGATGTCGACGCCGACCGGCAGGATGGTGCCCTGGTCGGATGACTGGGCGCCGACGCGGCGGACGTGTTCGTAGATCAGGTCCTGGAACGCCGCGGTCTGCTTCTTGAAGCCGGTGGTGCGCAGGTTCGCGATGTTGTTGGAGATCACCTGAACGTTGAGTTCCTGTGCCGCCATTCCGGTTGCTGCGGTGTGAAGCGCCTGCATGTCAGTTCTCCCTCAATCAGGCCGGAACGTCGGCGAGCTTCTCGATCGCCGATTTGTGCATGTCACTCTGCTGCTGGAGCAGGTTGGCGATGGCGGTGTAGCTGCGCATGACTTCGACCATGCGGCTCATCTCACCGACCGAGTTCACGTTCGACTTCTCGACATAGCCCTGCTGCACGGTCGACTTGGTGTCGGCCTGCGGGACCGCGGAGCCGATGTTGTAAAGGTTGGCGCCGAGCTTCGTCAGCTTGGCTGGATCGTCGAACGAGGCCATGCGGATCTTGCCGCGGATCGAATCGTTCTTGGCCGTGCCCTCGAGCACCGTGACGGTGCCGTCGGGCGCGACGTTGATGTCGTGGTCGGTCGGCTGGAAGGTGATCGGGCCGCCGGTGCCCAGCACGAGGTTGCCGTCGGAGGTGACGAGCTGACCGGTGCTGTTGAGCGAGAATTTGCCGTCGCGGGTGTAGCGCTCGGCGCCATTGGCCTGAACCGCGAAATAGGCGTTGCCGCTGATCGCCATGTCGAGCGGATTCTTGGTCGGCTCCATCGGCCCCTGGCCGACGTCGCGGAAGGTGCCGCGGTCCTGCACATAGGAGACCCGGCGGTCGGAGCCGACGAAATTGTCCTCACGCGCGTTCGAGTTGAGGTACTCCTCGAACAGCGAATGATCGGCCTTGAAGCCGTTGGTGTTGGCGTTGGCGACGTTGTTGGCGATGACATCCATCTGCCGTTCCAACGTCATCTGTCGTGACAAGCCGATCAGAAGCGCGTTCTGCATCGGAAATCTCCCCTGAGTGAGACCTGCCAGCTCGCTCTCCCAAGCGCATTGGCCGATCCCGTGAACGAGACCTCGGGTTCTCCCAAACCTTGGGTCTCGGTCCTTTCTCAGCGAAACTCGTGCCAAGCTGAAAAATCGTGAAGTTTCAATATATTGCTCATTTTTCGAGGGTGCGGGGAGGCGGCAGAAAGGGACTGTTAGCCATGTTTGCCCGGCAGATTTTTCCTAGCGAAGGCCCAATCGAAAGGTTCCGTTAACCATTATTACCGTAGCGTTTGCGGGTAAGAGGAGCACTGCGCTGGGGCATTTGTATCGCGTCACTGTCTGCCAGGAGCTTCGCTCTTTCGACCCCTTTGAGAGATGAGCGAGCGCGGCGATCATGGCAGAGAATGAAGCGGAAGGCGGCGCAGGCGCGGAAGCCGCTCCGCCCAAGAACAAGTTCAAGCTGATGATCATGGCGGTAGGCCTGCTCGCCGTTCTCGGCGGCGGCGCCGCGACCTGGTTCTTCTTTTTCCGTCACGGCGATGACGAGCATCACGCCGAGGCGGCGCCCCCGCCGAAGCCGCCGTCTTTCGTCGAGGTTCCCGACATCATGGTCAACCTCGCCGGCGCGCCGGGCGAGCGCGTCCAATATCTGAAGCTCAAGATCGTGCTGGAGCTGAAGGAAGAGAAGCAGGTCGAGGCGATCAAGCCGACGATGCCGCGCATCACCGACATCTTCCAGACCTATGCGCGCGAGCTCCGCTCCTCCGACCTCAACGGTTCCGCCGGCATCTTCCGCCTCAAGGAAGAGCTGACCAAGCGCGTCAACGCGGCGGTCGCTCCGGTCCAGGTCAGCGCGGTGCTGTTCAAGGAAGTCGTGATCCAGTGAGCATGACGGGCTAGGGATCATGGCAGGCACCGACCAACCAGACCAGGATGCAATTGCCGCCCAATGGGAGGCCTCGCTCGATTCTGAGGATCCCGCCGAGGCCGCGAAGGCTGCTGCCGAAAACGAACTATCCGAGACCATGGCCCTGCAATGGGCGGCCATGGTCGAGGATGGCAGCCGCGATCTCGGCGCCGGCAAGAATTCCGGCGAACGGGTGCTGTCGCAGGAGGAGATCGACAACCTCCTCGGCTTCGCCGTCGGCGACGTCACGCTCGACGATCACTCCGGCATTCGTGCCATCATCGATTCGGCGATGGTCTCCTACGAGCGTCTGCCGATGCTCGAAATCGTCTTCGACCGCCTGGTGCGATTGCTGACGACCTCCTTGCGCAATTTCACCTCCGACAACGTCGAAGTCTCGCTCGACCGCATCACCTCGGTGCGCTTCGGCGACTACATGAACTCCATCCCGCTGCCCGCCGTCCTCACCGTCTTCAAGGCCGAAGAGTGGGACAATTTCGGCATGGCCGTGGTCGATTCCAGCCTGATCTACTCGATGATCGATGTGCTGCTCGGCGGCCGCCGCGGCTCGAGCCAGCTCCGCATCGAGGGCCGGCCCTACACCACAATCGAGACGGAATTGGTCAAGCGGCTGGTCGAAGTCGTCATGGCCGATGCCGAACAGGCGTTCCGGCCGCTGTCGCCGGTGACCTTCACCATCGACCGGCTCGAGACCAACCCGCGTTTCGCCGCGATCAGCCGTCCTGCCAACGCCGCGATCCTGGTGCGCCTGCGCATCGACATGGAAGATCGCGGCGGCAACATCGAGCTGCTGCTGCCTTACGCGACCATCGAGCCGATCCGGGGCGTCCTGCTCCAGATGTTCATGGGCGAAAAGTTCGGCCGCGACCAGATCTGGGAAGGCCATTTCGCCACGGAGATCGTGCAGGCCGAGATCTCCGTCGACGCCGTGCTCTACGAAGCCGACATTCCGCTCAAGCAGCTGATGCGGCTGAAGGTCGGCGACACGCTGCCGCTTGACATGCGTGCGGATGCCAACGTCACCGTTCGCTGCGGCGACGTCACCATCACCGAAGGACGCATGGGCCGGGTCGGCGACCGCGTCGCGATACGGGTGACGAAACCCTTGCGCAAGCCAAGTACGACACTTGCGATGTTCGAAAAGGTCGACGAGCAGAACAAGATGATGGAGGCCCCATGAACCACTCCCTAGGAATGGCGATCGAGACGCTGGTGGCTATCCTGTTGATGCTGACCATCGTCTACTGCGTCGCGCTCAACAAGCGACTGACGCGGCTGAAGGCGGACGAGCATTCGCTGAAGGCGGTCATCGGCGAGCTGATCACCGCAACCGAGATCGCCGAGCGCGCGATCGGCGGGCTGAAGCTCGCCGTGCGCGACGTCAACGAGAACCTCGGCAGCCAGCTCGCGTCGGCGACCCAGATGTCCGAGCAGCTCTACAAGCAGCTCGGCGAAGCCGACAACGTGGTGCGGCGCCTGTCCAAGATCGCAATCGCCGCACGCCCCGTGACGAACCCGGAAATGGTCGCCGCGCCCGCAGCCAAGCCCTCGTCGGCGAAGGCGGTGGCGGCTGCGGCCGAAGCCTTCTCCGAGCGCCGACGCTCCAACGGTCTTGCCGCATAAAGTCAGGGTATGAAGTCCTTTCGCAACATCCGCGTCATTCCGATCGTGCTGGTTGCCGTCGCGGGCCTCGCCACGCTGAAGGTCACGGGACTTGTGATCAATGGCGGCTATGTCTTCGACTACAAGCCGAGCCCAACCAAGAAGTCCTGGGCGCAGGAGAATCTGAACTTCCCGGCCAGCCGCGAGGATCCCGACATCACCGGCTCGACCCATGGCGCGCCGAAGGAGGCGCCGAAGCCGGCCGCACCCGACACCAAGTCCGAAGGCGCCGCGGTCAAGGAGGAAGCCCAGCCGCAGATCTCCGCCTCGGAGCGCGCGATCCTGGAACGCCTGCAGTCGCGCCGCCAGGAGATCGAGGCCCGGCAGCGTGAGATCGACATCCGCGAGAGCCTGTTGAAATCCGCCGAGAAGCGCATCGAAAACAAGGTCGAGGAGATGAAGGCGGTGGAAACCCGTATCTCCGCGACGCAGGCCGAGCAGAAGGCCGCCGAAGCCCAGCGCATGAAGGGCCTCGTGACCATGTATGAGGGCATGAAGCCGAAGGACGCCGCACGGGTCTTTGACCGGCTCGAGATGGGCGTACTGATCGAGATCGCCTCGCAGATAGCGCCGCGAAAAATGTCGGACATCATGGGATTGATGTCCGCGGAGGCCGCCGAGCGGCTGACGGTCGAGATGGCCCGCCGGGCCAATGGCGGCGGCGATCAGTCCGCCTCGGCCGGCGAGCTGCCCAAGATCGACGGCAAGCCGACCCAAAAGCCGAATTGAGGGCTCAAGTCGAAGCGTGCTTCGGCAACCCGCGCGCTATTCCGCGGTGCTTCAGCGAGGCCGAGCGAGAGGCTCGCGTGTCTAGTTCACGAGC
The DNA here is from genome assembly GCF_055811835.1 of Bradyrhizobium sp. WSM4874. NCBI lineage: Bacteria > Pseudomonadati > Pseudomonadota > Alphaproteobacteria > Hyphomicrobiales > Nitrobacteraceae > Bradyrhizobium > Bradyrhizobium sp. WSM4874. Next base: position 230,066 of record NZ_JBVVPR010000006.1, on the reverse strand, counting down.
GCCGGTTGCACCCTGCGGCCAGCGAGGCGCAACTGCTTCTCCCCACGAGGAAGAATCCGAGACTGTTGCTTGGTCAGCGCGGCCTTCGTGATACGAGTCACGAGCTGCAGCGTGCTATGGCAACAGGAACATTCATATACTTTCAGGGCATATCCTCTGGCGATCGGAACGACTGCGACGACCGCTCTCGCCCTGCTACATACAATGCAACCGGCTTCTCCGCTCATTGATTACCCCCCAAGCTAACCAATCGATTCTTCGCCGAGATCGCATCTGATTCAGAGTCGCTCGCGAACCGCAACTCCTCGGAGGTTGTGAGTGCGCGCGCTCAGCAACTCATCGAAGCCGCGGATCCAAGCTCCCGCCGCGGATGCAGACGCAGCAGGCGGCACCTTCTGAGACTGCGATGAGTTGACGCGCGCAGATGTGAAGTGGCGTACAGTGACGCGTTAAGACTTCGTCCTAGGCTTCCACCATTCGCAATCAGCAGCGCAGGAGGAGGCCATGAACTACTCGTCCGCGGGAGAACGCGTCATTGAGGCCGTCAACCGTCTCCTCATAGCGGCGATGACGTCCGCCTGGACATCCACCCTAAGTCACCAGCATACAGCGCCGCCCGAAGAGGGCGAAAGCAACGATGACGAATCTTGTCTCGATGGAAAGAATTCCTCCGCGCCGGATGGCGCCGGCAAGCGACACTGAAGACGCGGTCGGCTTACGGCGTCACACGACCAGATCGTGTAACATATGGCCGTGAACTGCACTTGCCCCGTAAGGTGGATCAACATCGAGCAGGGATGCTTCAGACAAGGACTCCAGCTCGGACCCGTGGGTGCCTCCAGTGTGGTCGTGATGACGGGCGAGGTCTGAAAGATGATCCAGCACTGCACCGTGCTGTGAACCCTGCGAAGTGTCATCCTTGAACTGGAATGAGTCGCCGAGCTGCGGGGAATCGGCAGGTATTGACCCGGCCGCTGCATGGGGCTGCTCGTGCTGCTCGGCCGCCTTGCTTGAGGGCGAATGGTCGACTCCGCCGGTCGACGACTTCGGAGCGCCCGGGTTGAGCGTAATGTTTGCCTCGTCATTGCTGCTATGGCCGTGGGCATTGGCGGCGTGTTCCGGGTACAAGTCGCTATGATCCCGGGCATTACTCCCTGGCTGAAGGCCGAGGCCGGTCTGCTGGTCGGCAGCGTTGTGAGCAAAATTCAGCGCGGCGACAGCGATGTCAGGCATCTGGCCGGTTCCGGCGGTCATGCCATGGTTGCCAGTCGTGTCCGTGTCGAGCTTTGCCCAGTGATCGAAGACAAAGCTGCTGTCCGTCGGTGTGGCCACGTGTTGCAAGATCGTGGACATTCCGAGGGCTGCGGGCGCTAACGCGTCACTGTAGGGCGTTTCGGTTGCGTACGTTTGCTCCCCGTCTGAACGGGAGAGGCTGGAATGGTCGGTCCGTCCGATCTGGACCCAGCTCGAATCGAGGCTGTAGGTCGACTGGATTGTCGAACTCCCGTCGGCGAGGAGCGTGCCGTCGCCGCTCGTGGAATCGGACCAGCCCCCGGAAGAGGTTGCCGTCACGACAAGCGCGTCACTCTGCGCCGCCGCGGTGAGGTCGAGCAGCTCGCCGGCATTCGCCATCACAGGTACCGCCGCCGGTGCCTGGATGAAGTCCGCCGCGTCGATGGTTGCGATCCCCTGCAAATGGATTTCGAGCAGACTGGAATCGCCGATGTGCAGGGTCTGGTCCGTTGGATTGACGTATACGATGGTTTCGTTAGCAGCGCTGTCATAGAGCCAGGCGATCGCATGTGCCGGCACGGCCGTGCTGGTTGAGCTCAAGGCCAAGATGACGAACCCAAGCGCGCCAAAAGCGGTCAAGTCGATCTTGTCGGCCCCCGATGCGAAGTCGGTGATGGTGTCGTACTGGCTTGCTTTGGAATCGGCTACGAACAAGTAAGCGAAGCGGTCGTTCCCATTGCTGCCGGTGAGTTGGTCCGCACCAAATCCACCGGTAATGGTGTCGCTGCCGTTGTTGCCGTTGATTGTATCGTTGCCCGAGCCCCCGTAGATGGTATCATCCCCATCGTTGCCTTTGATTGTGTCATTGCCGGAGCCGCCGTAGAGAACGTCCGCTTTGCCGGTGCCGTTGACGGTATCACTGCTGGCCCCGGCGTAGATGATCTGACCTGTGTCGCCGCCGCCCGCGATGGTTTCGCCCCCCGGCGTTCCATACACGTTGGGGGGATCCGAGATCACGACAGATCCGGTGGCCAAGTAATCAAAATCGTTGGGGTCTGCGTCACTGGCGCCATGGATGGCGATGGTCACCACCTGCGTCGTACCATCGATGGCAGTGACCGCGAAGGTGTCGGTCAACGTGTCGCCGACCTCAAGCGACTGAACCACACTATTGTTGTTGTCGAGGGTGTAAGTCCATACGCCGGCTGCCGTCATGGCGAAGGTGCCGTAGCCGTCGTCGCTCGCGGTAGCCGAAGAGACCGCGGTAAAGGTGTTCGGCGGGTTGTCGACGTCTGTATCGGTGAGCGTGCCGGTCGCGAGGGGAAGCCCGGGCGAGAAAGTACCTGCCTCGGTCACCGAGCCGGTCGTAGTGCCGGAAATGACGGCCGCGTCGTTGGTGCCTTGGATGGTGATCGTCACCACCTGGGGCGTTCCATCGAGGGTTGTTACAGTGAAACTGTCGATGAGTGTGCCGCCGACATTGAGCGCCTGTACCGCGCCGTTGGCGTTGTCGAGCGTGTAGGTCCACACGCCGGCGGCGCTTATCGCGAAAGTGCCATAACCGCTCGTGCTTGCCTTGGGCGAACTCACGGGTGTGAAAGTATTGGACGTATTGTCAACGTCGGCGGCAACGAGCGTGCCCGTTGCGCTCGGCGTGCCTGGTGTCGCGTTGGCAACGCCTCCGGCCTCGGTCAGCGAGCCGGCCGTGGCGCCGGAAATGATGGCGGCATCGTTGCTGCCGTGGATGGTAACCGTCACCACCTGGGCAGTTCCGTCCAGAGTGGTCACTGTGAACGTATCGATCAGTGTCTCGCCGGCATTGAGCGCCTGCACTGCAGGGTTGGCGTTGTCGAGGCTATAGGTCCACACGCCCGCCGCCGTCATGGTGAAGGTGCCGTAGCCGGCCGCGCTCGCCGTTGCCGTGCCGACTGCCGTGAAAACATTTGCGGTCGTGTCGACATCAGTGTCGGTGAGCGTGCCGGTCGCGGTGGAGGTGCCGGGGTTTGCATTGGCGATGCCGCCAGCCTCGATCACAGCACCGGTTGCCGCGCCGGAGATGATCGCCGCGTCACTGGCGCCGTGGATCGTGATCGTCACCACTTGGGCCGTGCCTCCGATCGTGGTCACCGTAAAGCTGTCGGTCAGCGTCTCGCCGGAATCGAGCGCTTGCACTGTCCTATTGGTGTTGTCGAGCGTGTAGGTCCACACGCCGGCTGCGGTCATCGTGAAGGTGCCATAGCCACTGGCGCTCGTTGCTGGCGAACTTACTGCCTTAAAGATATTGGGCGGATCGTCGACGTCGGTGTCGGTGAGGGTACCGCTCGCAATCGGCGTGCCGGCTGTTCCGTTGGTGATGCCGCCAGCCTCGACAACTGAGCCGGTCGTGGTTCCGGAGATGAATGCGGTGTCGTTGACGCCGTTAATGGCGATCGTGAAGGTCTGGCTGACAGAGGCGGATCCGTCGGAAACAGTCACCACGAAGCTCTCGGTCGTGGGCGCCGTCAGCGCGTTGATCGCGGCGCTGTTGGGCACGAACGTATAGGCGCCGCTCGCGCTGTTGACGTAGAGCGTCCCGTAGGGATCTGTCTTCGACAGATCGTATGTCACTCCGCCGATGACCGTGTTGCCGGCGCTCGCCCCGATGACGCCGAAGGTCAGCTTGGCATCACTATCGTTGCTGCTCGCGGTGAACGTCCCGCTCGTCGCCGTGAATGTGTCAAACACCACGGTATCGAGTTCGGCCGGGCCGGCTCCGATGCTCAGCGTCGGCGGTGCATGTATGATCAGGGGCACAGGGATGATGAACGGCGGGGCATGCTCAAGCGGATCTTGCAGTGCGGGAGCCTCGGGCGGAATGAAATTGATCGGCTGTAGCGGCTGGGATTTGACGAAGGGGGGTGTGCCCGACCCGTGGGGTCCTTGCCCTTGAAGATTGGTGAGCGCGTCCTGTTGCGCGGCCCTCAACTCCTCCATGTGAGCAGCAGTGTTCGTGACCTGGTTTACGCTGACCGAGGACCCCACCTTTTTGAGCACGATCGTCTCGCCGGGATCCTCGACGATGATGTGCCGTGGGATCGGCTCCTTCGTCACGAGCTCGAATGCGCCGTGGGCAAGGTCCTTGTAAGTGATGGAATCGTCATCCAGAATTGTCACATCCGGGTCCGCGGCCTCGCCATTTTTAGCGGCGGAGAAAGTCAAGGCTGCAAGCGTCAGGATCCCGAAACCGCCCGCGTGGCCCCGGGCGCGAATGCCTGCAACTGGCGTATTCAGCCGGAGCGACCCGGCTTCTGCCAGCCGGCCTGGCACGAAACCGAAGCTCCCTCGGCTCACGTCGAGCAAGGCCGAATGTGATATGCCTTCGGCTTCGAAGACAAATTCGCTCAGAGCGACGTGAGTGCCGCAGGCCAGGTTGAAAAGAGTACCGTCGATGAAGCGAATTGTAATCTGTCCGTCGGCACCGGTTTCTATCACGTCAGCCCGGTCGACCGGCGCACCAGCTACGGCTTGTGTGGCAACGCCGCTGGCTCGCCTGAGCGTACCGCAACCGATCACTGTATGAATGTGGCCGATGATTGGGACGGGCAGGGCTATGGCGGCCTCGTTCCCAACCTGGATGCCGGACGCAACTGACATGGCTCGACCTCGCTTGGGTGATCGATTCAGGCTCGGCGCGCTGCCATGGTCTTGCTCGGCTCCGTCCTCGCCTAGGGACAACAAATATCCTGGGCGCCAGCAGCCCAAGGCTTGCCCGTCAAACTAATCAAGTCTGCTCTAGAGAGAGGCGCATTGCGCAGCGAACAGCGACGCGTACTTCCGATCCCCGCCGTGCCCTGCCCTCCCAAAAAGTGATTAAATTTACAAACGCGGAGAATTTAATTTGTGGCGTTTCCGTCACCCTGGAGATAAATTAAAATGATAAAACAAATTAAACAAGAATTATATATTATATTTTGTGGCAGCTTGGCTTCGCGGTTCAAAAAATGGGCCGACGACAGCGACAGATCTTCTCAGAAAGGGTGGATCATGTGCAGATCTATGATAGCCGCATTGGCGACCAGCTTTGTTTTGGCGCTTGTCGGTTTCCTGCCGAGTGCGGCTCGAGCGCAAATCGATTCCGCCAAGCCCGCCGTCGTTAGCTCGTCATCGAAACCCATTGGTAAGGTAGTGGCGGCCACAGGCTCGGTCTCGATCGAGCATGCGGGCGCAGTGATCGTTCAGGCGAATGTCTCGGGTGAGCCCGGCCGGGCCAACACGGGTGATCCCGTATATCTCGGTGACGTGGTGCGGACCGGGGCCGACGGCCGAATCGGCATCAACTTTACGGACGGCACCTCGTTCAATCTGTCGAGCAATGCCCGTATGGTGTTGGATCATTATGTGTACGAGCCGGACGGCAAGTCTAATGCGACGCTGTTCAATCTCACCAGGGGAACGTTCACGTTTGTCGCTGGCAGTGTCGCAAAGACCGGCGACATGAAGGTCGATACTCCCGTCGCCACGCTAGGAATCCGAGGCACGACGCCGCATATCGAGATTTCGGATGATGGGTCAGTCAAATTCTCGACCCTGATCGAAGAGGGCAAAAGCAAGCTCCTGAAGAAGCCGCCGGCATCCGCAGCAGCGGAGCCCGATCGAAGCAGCAACCGCAGACTCAACATCTGTCGGGGATGTTGAGAACTTTGCTCGTTCCGAAGCGCCGTGATACCCGCAATGCCGGCCGGGCAGAGAGCCCCAGGGTTAGCCCTTCGTTCACGCAGTCAGACGCTTGGTTTGAAAATGATCGCAAGAGCCAGTGTCATCAAGACGGTGATGCTCATTTTCGTCATTGTGCTGTCCGGTCCGTCGGCTTTAGCGCAGAAGCCGAAGAAGGTCAGTTCGCTCAAGAATGTTGAACTGTGTAACGGCTCAGATCGCGTATTGCCCGAAGCTCGGATCGATGGCTGCACGGCGTTCATCGATGCGGGCGAGGGGACGGCGAACGGCTTCGCTGTCGCTCACAACAACAGGGGCAATGCCTACAGCGCCAAAACCGACTATGAACGCGCGATCAGTGATTTGGTTGAAGCGACCAGGCTCAATCCAGATTATGCGAAAGCTTTCAACAACCTCGGCGTGGCTTATCTGAGGAAAGGCGCGCACGACCTGGCCCTTGTCGCTTTTGGGGAGGCGCTCAAGCTCAACCCAAACTATGGCGCTGCTTTTGCCAACCGTGCGGCAGCCTACCTGAAGAGGAATGCGTACGACCGTGCAACGCAGGACTATGATGAAGCAATTCGCCTCGATCCGAATCTGGAGGCGGTGTGGAGCGGACGCTGTTGGGCCCGAGCCGTCCTCGGCGCCTTGCGGGCCGCGCTGGTAGACTGCGATAGGGCGCTTGAATCGGGATCAAAAAACGCCGCAACATACGATTCGCGAGCTCTGATAAACCTGAAAATGGGGCAATTCTCCGCGGCTATCGACGACTACAATTTTGCGCTGCGGTTCGCGCCCAAGCTGGCACATGCGCTCTATGGCCGCGGAGTTGCCAGACTTAAGCTCGGCGACAGAGCTGGCGGCGATAGCGATATTAGCGCGGCAAGAAGAATCGACGCTGGAATTGGCGAGGACTTTGCCCGCTATGGAGTGCCGTCTAACGATTGACAAATCGCGGCGGCGCTGTTGCGTGGGTGTTAACAACTCCTTAACCGCCTGCGTCTCAACTCCAAAGCTGGGGGCCGACCACGCTCGATCCGGCAGGGCGTGCGGCCCCAATCAAAATATAGCATTAACAAGTCCTTAATTGGCGAGACCTACAGTCAATGGCACCGGCCGGCGCGATGGCCGGCTTGGATTGTCAGACCGGAAGAAATGCTGCCAATGGCGCAGAAGGCTGCCGATGGATTGTGGTCGCGAGCCCGCGCTTTGGCGCAGGGCCTGTCGCGTCATGTCTGCGCGGCGCCGCTGCTGGCAGCCGGCCTGCTGATCGGCTTCACGGCGCCTGTCCCGGCGGCCGATGCTATCCGGGGCGAGGCGACTTTCTCGGCCGGCGGCGGCTTTGCCCGTCTCGTGATCAAGCTCGGAGAGGACGTCCCCTCCGAGGTGACGACGGCCGGCTCCATTCTCGTCATCCGTTTCGACCGGCCGGTCGACGTTCCCGTCGACCGCGTCCCGGAAGGCGCGCCCGACTACGTCAACTCCGCCCGCCGCGATCCCGATGGCGGCGCCATCCGCCTGTCGCTGGCGCGGCGCGTCACGGTCAACACCATGAATGCCGGCGAACGCACCTTCATCGACCTCTTGCCGGAGGGTTGGAAGGGGCCGCCGCCGAGCCTGCCGATGGACGTGGTCAAGGAACTCGCCGAGCGCGCGCGCGTCGCCGAACGCGCGCTGCGCGCCCAGCGCGCCGCGGCGGAGAGCAAGAAGCGTCCGCAGATCCGCGTGCGCGCCTCGGTGCAGCCGACCTTCGTCCGCTTCGTGTTCGAGATGCCCGACGGAGTCGGGGTATCCTCCGTGCTCAACGAGCAGAAGCTCACGCTCGCCTTCAACGCCAACCTCAATTTCGATCTGGCGGACGCGGTCGTCGCGGCGCCGCCGAACGTCGCCTCGATCAAGCAGAAGGCCGATATCGACCAGACCAGTGTCGAGATTGCGCTGATCGGCGATTCCGACGTGCATTCGTTCCGCGACGAGAAGAACTACGTCGTCGACATCTCCTTCCAGCCGGACAAGGGCAAGATGGCCGCGTCGGCGGAGGCTGCGATCGCGCAGGCCAAGCCCGCCGCTCATGGACCGGCGCCTGCGCCCGAGAAGCCGGCGGTCGAGAAGCCGAAGGAGGCGCAGCGCGAGATCGCGCCACCGACGTCCGAGACGATCGCGCGCGAAGCCAGGATCGACGTCAAGCCCGAGGTGAAGCCGGAAGCACCCGCCGCCATGCAGCCTGCTGAAGCGCCGAAGCCGATGCCGGCTCCTGCGTCCGAAGCCGCGCACGCTGCGCAAGCGCTCAAGGAAGCGCCCAAGGAAGTTTCAAAGACTGTCGCGCCAGTTGCAGAAACTGAGGTCGCGCCTGCAAAGCCGGTCATGGCCGAAGCGCCTCAAGAGGCCGTGAAGGAAGCTGCCCAGGAGCCCGTCAAGGAGCCGGTCAAGGCCGCGCCAGCAGAGGCGCCCGCCGCGCCGCAGCCGACTGGTGCCAGCGTCGATGTCCGCCGCGACAGCGACGGCCTGCGCGTGACCTTCCCGCTTCAGGTCGCAACGCCTGCGGCGGCTTTCCGCCGTGGCGACACCGTCTGGCTGGTGTTCGACACGGCGAAGCCGATCGACCTCGAGGCGATCCGCACCAGGGGCGGTGCGATGATCGGCGAGGTCGGCCGCGTCCCGCTCGAGAAGGGACAGGCGGTGCGCATCCGTCTCACCCGTCCGCTGGTCTATTCGCTGACAAGCGAGGAGGTCGGCAAGCAGACCAACTGGCTCTTGACCCTCGCCGACAAAATCCAGGCGACGCCGCTGCCGCTGATGATCTCGCGCAACATCACCGACCCAGCGCTCGCCAACATCGCGATCCCCTTCGCCAATCCGGGGCTCCTGCACAAGCTCACCGATCCCGATGCAGGCGACACGCTTTATGTCGTCACCGCGCAGCGGCCGGTGCGCGGCTTCATCAAGCGGCAGGACCTTGTCGATCTCGCGCTGCTGGAATCCGCGCATGGCATCGCGATCCGGCCGAATTCCGACGAGGTCGGCGTCGAGGTCGGGGCCGACAAGGTCATCCTTGGCAAGAAGGGCGGGCTGACGCTGTCGCCAGTCGACATCTCGGCCGAGCGCGCGCCGACCGCAGTGCGGCCGGTCTTCAGCCCGGAAGGCTGGCGCAAGGGCCAGTCGGAAAATTTCATCGCGCGCCAGAACGACCTGATCACCGCGATCTCCAGCGTCGAACCGGCGATGCGTTCGCTGCCGCGGCTCGACCTCGCGCAATTCTACATGTCGCGCGCGATGTATCACGAGGCCAAGGCCGTCACCGAATTGATGCTGGCCGACCCCCTCAACAAGGAGGAGAGCGGTGCGCTGATCATGCATGCGATCGCGAGCATCCTGATCGGCCGGCCGGCACAGGGCCTGAAGGACCTCGCCAATCCCGTGATCGGCAACAGCCACGATTCCCAGCTCTGGAAGGCGCTCGCCTATGCGCGCCAGGGCAAATGGGCGGACGCGCGCGAGAAGTTCAAGAACGTCGAATTCGCCATCGCCTCGCTGCCGCTCGACATCCAGCGCATCGTGACGATGGAGGCGATGCGCGCGTCGCTCGAGGTGAAGGACTATGCCGGCGCCTCCAAGCGCCGCAGCGAGCTCGAGGTGGTCGGCGTTTCGCCCGAGGCCGCGCCCGGCTTCGCCGTGCTGCGCGGCCGGCTCGCCGAGGCGCTCGGCCACGACAAGGACGCGCTCGACGACTACAAGTTCGCGGTCGGCTCGTCGGACCGGCCGGCTGCGGCCGAGGCCAAGCAGCTCGAGGTCGCGCTGCGGCAGAAGCGCGACGAGATCGGCAAGGAAGACGCGCTGCGCGAGCTCGAAACGCTCTCGATGACCTGGCGCGGCGATTCGATCGAGGTCAAGACGCTCCAGATGCTGTCGCAGATGTTCGCGGAGAACGGACGCTACCGGGACGCGCTCACCGCGGCGCGTACCGCGACAAAGCTGCAGCCGAACGCAGAAGCCTCGCGCCAGGCGCAGGACCTCGCCTCCGACCTGTTCACGCAGATCTTCCTGGGCCCCAAGGGCGACGAGCTGCCGCCGATCGAAGCGCTGGGGATGTTCTACGAGTTCCGCGAGCTGACGCCGATCGGCCGCCGCGGCGACGAACTGATCCGGCGCCTCTCCGACCGTCTCGCCTCGATCGATCTGCTCGACCAGGCCGCCGAGCTCCTGCAGTACCAGGTCGACCACCGCCTCGAAGGCGCGGCGCGTGCACAAGTCGCCGCGCGCCTCTCCATGATCTATCTCGCCAACCGCAGACCCGACATGGCGATCACGGCGTTGCGCGCGAGCCGCATCAGCGACCTCTCAGGCGAGCTCAGGCAGCAACGCCTGCTGCTGGAGGGGCGTGCGCAGAGCGACGTCGGCCGTCACGATCTTGCGCTCGACATCGTCTCCAACGTTACAGGGCGCGAGGTGCTGCGTTTGCGCTCGGACATCTTCTGGGCGGCGCGGCGCTGGCGCGAGTCCGCCGAGCAGATCGAGCTCTATTACGGCGAGCGCTTCCGCGACTTCAAGCCGCTCAATGCGGTGGAGAAAAGCGATATCATCCGCGCCGCCGTCGGTTATGCGCTCGCCGACGACTCGATCGGCATGTCGCGCTTCCGCGAGAAATATGCGCCGCTGATGAGCGAGAGCGCCGATCGGCTCGCCTTCGACATCGCGAGCAAACCGACCGGCGCCTCCAGCGCTGAATTCGCCGATATCGCCAAGCTGGCTGCCAGCGTCGACACGCTCGACGGCTTCCTGCGCGAGATGAAGCAGCGTTTCCCCGATGCCACCGCCCGGGCGCCGGCCTCGCCGCAGGCCAAGGACCAGTCCGACCACACCGGCTCGCTGCCCACGATCCCGGTGGTGCGGCAGATCAAGATGACGCGGTAGGATCGCTGCTCCTTCTGGGCCTCGCGACAGGTGCCCGTGAGCAAACTCCTCGGAGTGACGGGCAGGGTCCGAAGACTATCGCCCAGGGGCGCGTACTCATCAACCCGATCAGCCCCGCGGACCTAGGCCACGTCCATTCAGTCTTTGAGACCGGACATGGCCCGTTTGCCTTTGCTAGTCGGCTGAGGGCTCCAGGTCCATTGTGAGAAAGACCTTAGGGCGTAGAAACAGGGAAGCAGCTAAGGGCCAGGAAGCGATCTTAACGGGCTTAGTTGAGCTTTACCCGCACCTGATAGATTGCCGAGGCCAAGGTCGAGGCAAGCACTAGCACGAGACCAAGCCCGATCATGGGGTTCCTTGCGATCACCGCCGCAAGCGATACCCCCAGCGCCGCGGCCAACATCTGCCAGAAACCCAACAGGGCCGAGGCAGCACCGGCGCGATCGCCGAATGGCGAAAGAGCTTGCGCACTGCAGAGCGGATTGACCATGCCCATGCCTAGCAGGAATACGCATGCGCCGACAAGAAATGGCAAAAAGCGCCCGTCGAAAAGCGCGAATAGCAACACCATGCCGCCACCGACACAGGCCAGCGCGAGGCCGATGCAAATCGATCGGTCGAGACCAAGATGCGGAACAATTTTTGTAGCGATAATGCCAGCGCTAAAGACGATCATGACAGTGCCTGCGAAGAACAGGCCGAGTTGCATGGGCGTGAAGTCGAGGCCTTCTATCAAGACACGCGGCAACGCCGAAAACATTGCAAACAGCGCACCTAAGATGAGGCTAACAGTTGCGGCAGGAACCAAGAAACGGCGGTCAGTCGATAGCGACCAGTAATTCTTGGCGATCGTCGAGGAATTGAACTCGGCGCGTGGCGCGTGGTGCGTTTCTCCGAAAGCCGCAAGAAATGCTGAAGCGGCGACGACGGCGAAGATTCCGACGAACACAAATGCTGAACGCCAGCCAAAAAAATGATCCAGCGCGCCACCGACCAGGGGCGAGAATCCGGGCGCCGCTGCCATCGCAACCATAACAAAGGTGAGCACGCGCGCGAGCTTTTCGCCCTGGAAAAGATCTCTTGCGATAGCTCGCGAAAGGACAGACGTGGCACATGCGCCACCGGCCTGCACAACGCGACCAATCAATAGTGCCGCCAAATCATTGGCTAACGCGCACCATATGCTACCTGCGAAAAATACAGCAAACCCGATCATCACGGGTACGCGCCGGCCGAAACGGTCCGACAACGGGCCGACAACAAGTTGTCCGACCGCGAACATGGCGAGGAATATGGTGATAGCTGACGTTACCTGAGCGCTGGAGACGCCTACCGCGACGGCGATACTCGGTAGCGAAGGCAACAGGATGTTGGTGGCCAACGTGCCACTCGCAGACAACGCAGCAAGAACGGCGACCTGAAGACCAAGCGGCACGGCTCGAGCGAGCGGACGGTTTTCGACGTTGCTGGTCATAAGCCGCTTCGGATCAATGAATGATAACCATCATATCAACGACCCATTGAATTGCGCAACCTGAGCATATTCCGGTATGTCACGAACCGCCGAAGGCGCTCACGGTCCGCCTTGCGCTGGTAAGCTGAAGTGCACGCCTACAAACCTCGGGCCAGAGGGGATGGGGTCTGTGACCGCTCCCCAGGCCCGCTAGCCCCCGTAACTCTGCACCAGGCTCCCCGCCACCAACGACCAGCCGTCGACCAGCACGAAGAAGATCAGCTTGAACGGCAGCGAGATGGTCGCGGGCGGCAGCATCATCATGCCCATCGACATCAGCACGGAAGCGACGACGAGGTCGATGATCAGGAAGGGAAGGAACAGCAGAAAACCGATCTCGAAAGCACGCTTCAGCTCCGAGATCATGAAAGCGGGGACGAGGATGCGTAAGCCGAGCTCGTCGGGGGTCGCGGGCGGCGGCTCGCCGGAGAGATCCAGGAACAGCTTGAGGTCCTTCTCGCGCACGTTCTTTTGCATGAAGCCGCGCAAGGGGACGGAGGCGCGCTGAAGCGCGTCCTCGACGCCGAGCTGATTGGCGACCAGCGGACGGATGCCTTCGTCGTAGGATTTCTGCAGGACCGGTCCCATCACGAAGAAGGTGAGGAACATCGCCAGCGCGATGATCACCGAGTTCGGCGGGGCGGTCGCTGTGCCCATCGCGGTGCGCAGCAGCGACAGCACGACCACGATGCGCGTGAACGACGTCATCATGATCAGGATCGACGGTGCGATCGACAGCACCGTCAGCAGCGCGATCAGCTGGATCGCGCGCTCGGTGACGCCGCCCCCGCCAGCGCCTCCGCCGCCGAGATTGATGCTGATGTCCTGCGCATGCGCCGGCATCGCGAGCGAAGCCGCGCCGATCAGGACAGAAAGAAGAAAAACTCTACGCGGGAGGGCCGGCAGCCTCACGAAGACGGCTTCGGACGGCCGAGCAACGAGGCCATCTCGTCTTCGAGATTTTCAAAGCTGGTCTTTTCCGGAGCCGGCTTTGCGGGAGGGGCCGCTGGTGCCGGCTCGCTACGGGCCACACGCGGAGGAGCGGCCGGGGGCTCCGGGGCGACCGGAGGGGCAAGCGTCTCGCCGGCGGGGCGGCGCAGCGCAGCTTCGAGCCGCTGCGCCATCTCGGCGAGATTCTGCTCGGCGCTCGATGGCGCCGCAGGAGCGGGTGCCGGCGGCGGAACGGGCGGAGCCTGCGGCACAGGCGGAGGAGGAGGCGCGGCTACGCGCTCGGCGCGCACTGGAGGCGCTTTCACCGGCTCGCTCTGGCGCGGCGGACGCGGCATCAGCGGGGGTTCGTTGCGCCCAACGCGCGGCGGAATAGGTTCGGGACGCAGCTCGCGCTCGGGGCGCGGCGCGATCGGCTCGGAGCCGAAGCCGGCCAGTGGCGGCTCGTTGCGGCGTTCGGCCAGCCCGGGAGCGGGCCGGCGCACCTCGTCGGCAAAGGAGGGGCGCGCGGGCCGCGGTGGCGGCTCGGGCATTTGCTGCTCGGGATGATCGAGCAGTTCGGGCCGCGGTGCTTCGTCGGCCCAGCTGCTGGAATCATGCATCGGTGCAAGACGCGGCGGCTCGGCGGCATTGGGACGCTGCGGGAGCTGGTCGCGGCCGGGCGCTGCACGCACGATGTTGGGTTCGACGACGATGTCGGTGGGGCCGCCGATCATCAGAAGATGCTCGACATTGTCACGCCGGACCAGCACCAGACGGCGGCGGCCGTCGACCGCGGCGGCATCGATCACGGCGAGCCGGGGCATCCGGCCGCGCTGGGTGTTGGCGCCGAGCCGGCTGGTGGCGAATCGGCGAACCAGCCATGCAGCGACGCCGATCAACGCCAGAACGACGATGAACGCGACGATGAAGGTGATAGGGCTGCCTTGCATACTTGTCCCCGACAAATGGCGCTTTTCTCGGGCCCGTGGTCAGATGCGCCAACCACCGGCTTACGTTGCCCAAACTGCGATTTCTTAACGTCCCACGGCAAGTTTTGCCGTCCCCAACTCTTAATAACCCATGAATCGCTCGATCCAAAACGACTTCTTGGCCTGTGTACGCACCGCCAAGCGGTTGGGTTAATGCCGCTTTTGGAGGCGTAGAATCACGGGGTGGGCGCATTCGTGTCCCGGCGGGGGACAACTGCCTACGACTCCTTAACCAGCTGTTAACCATACAGGCGGCAAATTCTGCCTAGCTTCGGACCATGGGTCCTGCGAGGCGGAAGGAGCCGCAACGATGTCCATCAACGATCTTCCGGTGCTATCGGCGCTTCGCACCAAGATGCAATGGCACCAGGAGCGCCAGCGCGTCCTGTCCGAGAACGTCTCCAATTCCGACACGCCCAAATTCCGGCCGCGCGACCTGGTCGAGCCGAAGCTGGACAAGAGCGGGGCCGTCACGGGTTCGATGGGCCCCCTGACGCTCACCCGCACCAGCGGTTCCCACATGGCGCCGTCAGGCGCGGCTTCCGGATTCGACCAGAACAAGAATGCGGGTTTTGAGACCCGCCCCGCGGGCAACGCCGTCAATCTCGAAGAGGAGATGATGAAGGCCGCCAGCAACCAGATGGATTATGCGGCGGCGACCTCGCTCTATTCGAAGAGCCTGCACCTGCTCAAGACCGCGATCGGCAAAGGCTAGAGCTAGAGGAAGCGCATCATGGCGAATGACAGCAGCGACTTTGCCCGTTCGATGGCGATCGCGACCTCCGGTCTGCGGGCGCAGGCCGGGCGCATGCGGGTGATCTCGGAGAACATCGCAAACGCGGATTCGACCTCACAAAGCGCTGGCGGCGATCCTTACCGGCGCAAGGTGCCGACCTTCTCCTCCGCGCTCGACCGCACACTCGACGCGCAGGTCGTCACCCTCGGCAGGATCAAACCCGACCAGTCCAATTTCCGCACCAAATACGAGCCGAACAATCCGGCGGCGGATGCGACCGGCAACGTCAAATATCCCAACGTGAACTCGGTGGTCGAGATGACCGACATGCGCGACGCGCAGCGGTCCTACGAGGCCAATCTCAACATCATCAGCGCGACGCGCCGGATGATCCAGCGCACCCTCGACATCCTCAAGAGCTGAACAGGACATTTGAACCATGGCAACACCGACAATTGCCGCCAACGCCTATGCAAACCTCGCCCGCGTGCTGGAGAACAGCGGTGCCGGCAAGGGCAGCGAACCGAGCGGGCAGTCCTTCGCCTCTCTTCTGAAAGACACTGTCGGCAGCGTCCTGGAGTCCGGCCGCAAATCCGATGCGCAGACGGTGGCGATGGCCGCCGGCAAGGCCAACGTGATGGACGTGGTGACGGCGGTCGCAGACACCGACGTCGCCGTGTCCACGCTGGTCTCGGTCCGCGACCGCGTGATCGCGGCCTATGAAGACATCATGAAGATGCCGATCTGATTTTCTCGGTCGTCCTTGCGAGCGTAGCGAAGCAATCCAAAATCTTCCGCGGTGGCAGTCTGGATTGCTTCGCTTCGCTCGCAATGACGAGGAGAGCTTCGTGTCGTCCTCACCGAGCGGTGCGGATGAGACTTGAATAAAGGAACTGCGAATGACCGGACCGGAAACCCTCGACGTCGCGCGCGATGCGATCTGGACCATCGTGATCGTGTCGTCGCCACTGATGGTGGTCGGCCTCGTGGTCGGCGTCGTCGTGTCGCTGTTCCAGGCGTTGACGCAGATCCAGGAGCAGACGCTGATCTACGTGCCGAAGATCCTGGCCATCTTTGCCACCATGCTGTTGGCCTTGCCGTTCATGGCCGACGCGCTGCATTCCCACATGCTGCGGATATCGTCGCGAATCATCGGCGGCTGAGGCACAATGCGCCCGTCATGCGCATCGACGTCTCGCTGCTGCCGGCGCTTGCCGCCTCCTTCATGCTCGCCTTTGCCCGGGTCGGCGCGATGGTGATGCTGTTGCCGGGGCTGGGCGAGACCAATATCCCGACACGGATCAAACTGTCGATCGCGCTGCTGCTCACGCTGATCATCCTGCCGCTGCATCGCAACGCCTATCAGGTCGACATGGGCTCGATCGCGCCGCTGCTGGTGCTGATGCTGCATGAGATTGTGATCGGCATCGTGCTGGGGGCGACCGCGCGGGTGACGTTGTCGGCGCTCCAGGTTGCCGGTTCCGTGATCGCACAGCAGATGGGGCTAGGTTTCGTCACCTCGGTCGATCCGACGCAAGGGCAGCAGGGCGTGCTGGTCGGTAACTTCCTGACGATACTGGGGGTCACGCTGCTGTTCGCCACCGACAGCCATCATCTGGTGATCGCGGCACTGAATGACAGCTACACGATCTTCGCGCCGGGCGAGACGGTGTCGAGCGGCGATATCGCCGCGCTGGCGACGCGCGCCTTTGCCGCCGCGTTCCGCCTCGGCTTGCAACTTTCCGGCCCGTTCCTGGTGTTCGGCCTCGTCTTCAACATCGGGCTCGGCGTGCTGGCGCGGCTGATGCCGCAGATGCAGGTCTATTTCGTAGGCGTGCCGCTCTCGATCTTCGCCGGCTTCCTGGTGCTCGCCGTCGTGCTCACGGCGATGATGGGCACCTATCTCGACTATTTCATCGGTGTCATGCACCAGATGATGCCACTCAAGTGACCGGGTGATCGATGGCGGAAGACAACGATCCAGAGAGTCAAACAGAAGACCCGACGCAAAAACGTCTCGAAGAGGCGCTCGAACGCGGTGACGTCGCCAAGAGCCAGGAGATCAACACCTGGTTCATGATCGCGGGCGCCACGCTCGTGGTCTCGAGCTTCTCCGGATCGGTCGGCAGCGGGCTGTTGGCGCCGATGCGCAACCTGATCGCCAATTCCTGGATGATCAAGACCGACGGCAGGGCGCTGCTCGCCCTGATGCAGCAGATCGAAGTCGCGGTGCTGGCGGCGATGGGCGTGCCGCTGCTGATGCTGGTGCTGGCGGCAATTGCCGGCAACATGCTGCAGCACCGCCTGGTCTGGTCGGCCGAATCCCTCAAGCCCAAGTTCAGCAAGCTGTCGCCTGCCGAAGGCCTCAAGCGCATCTTCGGCAAGCAAGCGGCGGCAAACTTCCTCAAGGGTCTCGGCAAGCTGATCGTGCTCGGCGCGGTCATGACCACGATCCTGTGGCCGGAACGGCATCGCATGGAGGCGATGGTCAGGCTCGATCCGGCCGCCATGCTCGGCGCCACCACCAGCCTGACCATTCACCTGCTCGGCGCGGTGGTTGCGGCGCTCGCGATCATCGCCATCGGCGACTACTTCTTCCAGTATCGCAGCTGGTTCCAGCGGCAGAAGATGTCGCTCCAGGAGATCAAGGAAGAGTACAAGCAGTCCGAAGGCGATCCGCACATCAAGGGCAAGCTCAGGCAACTGCGCCAGCAGCGCTCCAAGAAGCGCATGATGGCGGCGGTTCCCAAGGCCTCTGTGATCATCACCAACCCGACCCACTATTCGATCGCGCTGTCCTACCAGCGCGGCATGTCTGCGCCGATCTGCGTCGCCAAGGGCGTCGACAACCTCGCTTTCAAGATCCGGGAGATCGCGCGCGAGCACGACATCCCGATCGTCGAGAACGTGCCGCTCGCCCGCGCGCTCTACGCCACCGTCGAGATCGACGAGGAAATCCCGACCGAGCACTACCATGCGGTGGCCGAAGTCATCGGCTACGTCATGCGTCTGAAGAGCGGATTTGGCGCCAGCCGGCAATAAAACCCCTGAAAAGTACTGGAAATGGCCGTAATCTGGGAATCAGCGTACCTTTCGCCCCTGCTGCCCTTGCGCCTGCGGGTCCGATTCAGGCAGGGAGGACCCTGCGCGCCCTGTAGCGCGTTGATTCTCTGCCGACAGGCTGTGCCAGCTTGAGATGACTGCCGAGACCGACCACGACCTCACACGCGAGCCCGTTGCGGCGCACGAGCCGTCGCCGCGCTCGGGCAGCATTGCGCTGGTGCTGCTGGTGGCTGCCGGCCTCGTCGCCGTCGCCGTCGGGCTGATGACGCTCGGGCGCGCGCAGGCCCAGCCCTATATTCTCGGCATCCTCGCCGTGCTGGCGATGGTCGGCCTGTTCAACCTGTTTGCCTTCGCCGCCGGCATCATCCGCTTCGTCGATCGCAATCTCGACGATCCCGTGATGGGGCGCATCGCCGACCACGCCTTCGACGGCCTCGCCGTGACCGACCCGCGCGGCCATGTGGTCTATTCCAATGCGGCCTATCTGACGCTGACCGGCGCCGCCGGCCCGCAGGACGTGCGCCCCGTGGAGCGCGTCTTCATCGGCAACCCCGACGTCTCCGAGGCGGTGTTCCGCCTGTTGAAAGCCGCGCGCGAAGGCAAGCGGCAGCAGGAAGAGGTGCGCATCTCCGGCAATGACGGCAGCCAGGGCCGCTGGCTGCGCATGCGGGTGCGGCCCCTCGGCACCGGCAAGCGCGAGACGAGATACGCAGTGTGGTCGATCGCCGACATCACCCGCGACCGCGAGCGCCAGGAGGACGTGTTCCAGGAACTCCAGCACGCGATCGAATATCTCGATCACGCGCCCTGCGGTTTCTTCTCGGTCAATCCGGCCGGGGAGCTCGCTTACGTCAACGCGACGCTGGCGAACTGGCTCGACTACGACCTCGCCGAGATCGGCTCGGGCGGGCTGAAGCTCACCGACATCGTCTCCGGCGATGGCGCTTCGCTGCTCACGGCGATCGTGGCGGTGCCGGGCGAAGTCAAGACGGAAGTCTTCGACATCGACCTGCGCATGCGCACCGGCAAGACCATGCCGGTGCGGCTCTATCACAAGCTCGCCTTCGGCGCCGACGGCGCGCCGGGCCCGTCGCGAACGCTGGTGATCAGCCGTGCCCGCGACGAGCGCAGCGATCCGGATCGCGCCGCCGAAGTGCGCTTCATGCGCTTCTTCGACCATACCCCGATGGCGATCGCCACCGTCGACCGCGGCGGCAACGTCGTGCGCGCCAATGCGCGCTACGCCAAGCTCGGGCAGGCGCTGGGGCTCGATAGCGCCAGCAAGTCGATCTTCCGCGCGGTCAATTCGCGCGACCGGCACCTTTTGATCGCGGCCATCAATCAGGCCGCGGAGGGCCAAGCCGACGTCGCGCCGGTCGAAGTGGCGCTCGAAGGAACCAAAGAGCGCTGGGGCCAGTTCTTCGTTACGCCGGTGGACGCGGCCGAGAACGATGCGGAAGTCGCCATCGTGCACATGCTCGAGACCACCGAGCGGCGCGCGCTGGAAAACCAGATCAACCAGTCGCAAAAGATGGAGACGGTCGGCCAGCTCGCCGGCGGCATCGCCCACGACTTCAACAACGTGCTCTCCGCCATCATGATGGCGAACGACTTCCTGCTGAACGCGCACAAGCCGACCGACCCGTCGTTCCAGGATATCATGCAGATCAAGCAGAACGCGACGCGGGCCGCCACGCTGGTGCGGCAGTTGCTGGCGTTCTCGCGGCGGCAGACGCTGCGGCCGCAGGTGCTCGACCTCGGCGATGCGCTCTCCGACCTCGCCATGCTGCTGCGCCGCCTGATCGGCGAGAAGGTGAAGCATGAGACCATCCACGGCCGCGATCTCTGGCCGGTCAAGGTCGACGTCTCCCAGTTCGAGCAGGTCATCGTCAACCTCGCGGTCAACGCGCGCGACGCCATGCCCGACGGCGGCAAGCTGATCATCCGCACCGCCAACGTCACCACCGAGGAAGCGGCCAGGCTGGCCTACAAGGGCATGCCGGCCGCGGACTACGTGCGGATCGAGGTCGCCGACACCGGTACCGGCATCCCCGCCGATATCCGCGACAAGATCTTCGAGCCGTTCTTCTCGACCAAGGAAGTCGGCAAGGGCACCGGCCTCGGGCTCTCCACTGTCTACGGCATCGTCAAGCAGACCGGCGGATTCATTTACGTGGACTCGGAGCCGGGGCAGGGCACCTCGTTCCACATCTTCCTGCCGCGCCATCATGCCGAGCCGGAGGTGCAGGTCGAGCAGCCGGCGCCGGTCGTTGGCGCCAGCAATGGTGCCGCGAAGGACGCCGGGCCTGCGGCGGACGCCAAGCCCCGCACCGATCTCACCGGACAGGGCACCATCCTCCTGGTCGAGGACGAAGAGGGCCTGCGCGCGCTCAACGCACGCGGTCTGCGCTCTCGCGGCTACACCGTGGTCGAGGCCGAGAATGGCGTCGAGGCGTTGGAGGTGCTGGAAGAACAGAGCGGCGGAATCGATCTCGTCGTGTCCGACGTCGTGATGCCGGAGATGGACGGCCCGACACTGCTCAAGGCGATGCGCGAGAAGAACCCCGACATCAAGTTCATCTTCGTCTCCGGTTACGCCGAAGACGCGTTCGAGAAGAGCCTGCCCGAAGGCCAGCAGTTCGACTTCCTGCCCAAGCCGTTCACGCTCAGCCAGCTCGTGGCGGCCGTGAAGGAGACGATGGCGAAGGCGGGGTGAGGGCCTCAACGCAATGATGACGGCAAAGCGGAATTCCCGTCGCCAAAGCGACCGGTAACCCGCGACCGCGGCTCCTTTGCACACCCGGCCAAGCCGCCGCCAAATATGGGCTTTTGCCACATCCCCGCGACTGAGGGCCGCAGCCATAAGTTCCGATAGTGGCTTCCTTTTTACGGAAGGCTGCCCATGTTAGGGACACGTCCCCATGCCGGGGATCTGGGAAACGAACATGAATTTCTCGCAACGCTCCCGCAGCATCTTCAAGACGATTGCCGTCGTGCTGGCGCTTGCGCTGCCGACTGCGCTGGCGATCTCGTCCGCCGACGCGCGCGTCGGTGGCGGCATGTCGTCGGGTTCGCGCGGTTCACGCACCTATTCGGCCCCGCCGTCGACCACGACCGCGCCGGGCTCGACCTCGCAGTTCAATCGGACCTACACCCAGCCGGGCGCAGGCATGAATTCGGCTGCCGCCGCACCCGCGCGCGGCGGCCTGTTCGGCCGGGCCGGCGGCTTCATGGGCGGCCTTGCGGCCGGCTTCCTCGGCGCAGGCCTGCTCGGCATGCTGTTCGGCGGTGGCCTGTTCGGCGGCCTCGGCGGCATGTCGTCGATCATCGGCCTGATCATCCAGATCGTGCTCGTGGTGCTCGTGGTTCGCTTGGCGATGTCCTGGTGGCAGCGCCGCCACACCCCGCAGGCGGCCTATGCCAACGCTGAAGCCGGTGCCGGTCCGGGACCGCAGGCGAACAACCGTAGTGGCCTTGGTGGCGGTCTTGGCGGCGGCTTCGGCTTCGGCGCCAACAACGCACCGCTCGAGATCAAGCCGGACGACTATGAGGCGTTCGAGCGCCTGCTCGGCGACGTCCAGTCCGCCTGGTCCAACGAGGACGTGGCCAAGCTGCACACGCTGGCGACGCCGGAAATGGTCTCCTATTTCGAGCAGGACCTCGGCCAGAACCGTGCGCGGAACGTCGTCAACAAGGTCAGCGATGTGAAGCTGATGCAGGGCGACCTCGCGGAATCCTGGCGCGAAGGCGAGACCGATTACGCGACGGTGGCGCTGCGCTTCGCGCTCACCGACAAGACGCTCGACCGCAATACCGGCGCAATTGTCGCCGGCAGCGAGCAGCCGGGCGAGGCCACCGAAGTCTGGACCTTTGCCCGACGTCCGGGCGGCGCCTGGGAACTGTCGGCGATCCAGCAGACCAACTGATCGCGCGTATAGCGACAAACGAGGGCGTCGTGCTTCGGCACGGCGCCCTTTTTGTTTGAGCGGCGCGTTTCCGGTCAGGCGGCCATTTGGGCGAAGCACTTAATTGCTTGTTGGCCGCGCAGAGCTGCCGCAATTTCGCGCCTGCCGGGTCGGATGAGGAGATATTCCGTGAGCCAGTGTGTCGCGCGCCTCAGGACAAACTACGAAGGCATTGCCAGGAGTTCGTCCCTGCTGCTGGAGGCGATCGGAACGGCGTATGACCGGATCGAGGCGGAGCGCGACCGCAATTGCTGGATCTATCTTCGCCCGCGGCAGGAGGCACTCGAAGAATGTCATAAGCTGGTGGCGCGCGCGCGGACGGGCGAAAATCTTCCGCTGCTCGGCATTCCATTTGGTGTGAAGGACAATATCGACGTCGCGGGAATGCCGACCACTGCCGCATGTCCGGCGTTCAGCTATACGCCCTGGCATTCCGCGCATAGCGTCGAACGCCTCATCGCGGCCGGCGCAATTTGCCTCGGAAAGACCAATCTCGATCAGTTCGCCACAGGCCTATCCGGCGTGCGGTCGCCCCATGGCCCCTGCGCGTCGGTTGCCGATGCGCGCTATGTTGCGGGCGGCTCCAGTTCCGGGTCCGCCGTCGCCGTGGCGGCCGGGCACGTCGCCTTTGCGCTCGGCACCGATACCGGCGGCTCGGGGCGCATACCTGCCGGGTTCAACAACATCGTCGGAATCAAGCCGACCGTTGGGCTGGTGTCATCACGTGGCCTGGTGCCGAACTGTCCGACGATCGATTGCGTTTCGGTATTCTGCAATACCGTCAGCGACGGCGAGGCAATCCTCGACGTCATCGAAGGGTTTGATTTCGAAGATCCCTACAGTCGCCTGCCCAGAACCTTTTTCCCCGCCAACGGGGCGGCGGCATCATTCCGGTTCGGCCGCGTTGCGCCCGCGGATCTCGAATGCTTCGGCATGTCGGAATGCGGCGAACTTTACGAGAGCGCCTGCGAGCTTTTTTCTCATATCGGAGGAACGGCGATCGAGGTGGACTTCGCCCCATTCCGCCAGGCCGGGGAGTTGATGTTCAGCGGTCCCTGGGTCGCGGAGAGGCACTCTGCCATCGCTTCGCTCATCGACGTGCAATCCGGCTCCTTGCTTGATGTCACGAGGACCGTGCTGGACTCAGCCGCCGGCTATTCGGCGATCGACACGTTTGGTGCCATTCACCGGCTGCACCGGCTTCGCCGCGACGCCGAAGCAATCTTTGCCGGCATCGATGCCCTGGTGGTTCCGACTGCACCGCGGCCGTTCACACTGGAGGAGATGCATCGTGATCCGATCACCCTCAACAATCGTCTGGGCTACTACTCGTACTTTGCCAATCTACTCGATCTCTGCGGCGTCGCCGTTCCGAATGCGAAATTGCCAAACGGCATGCCCATGGGCGTGACCCTGCTGGCGCCGGCCTGGCACGATCGCGCGCTGATCGGACTGGCGCGGCGGTTCGAGGCGGGGCAGACGGATCGGCATTCGAATTAAAGTCTGGCGGCTAAAGGGCGGACATTATCCCATCGCCTGCCCGAGCGTAGAAACATCCAGAATCGAAATCACGGATCTTTCGTATCTGATCACGCCTTCGTCCTGGAGCCGCGCGAGTTGCACGGTCACCCATTGGCGGGTGGATCCGATGAGGTTGGCGAGATCCCCGTGGGTAAACGGTATGCCGACGACGATCTCACCGTCGCGCTTTACGCCGTAGACGTGAGACAGGAAGATCAGCAAGCTGTGCAGCCGCTCGGTCACCGAGCGCGTCCCCAGCATCTGGGCCATCGCCGAATAGCATCGCGCCTTGAATGCCAGGGCATCCAGCAAGGCGACGGCAATCGTCGGCGATTCCAGCGCAAGCCGCCGCAGCGCCGGTCCGGGCATGAAGGTCAACCGGCTGCGCTCGGCCGCAACCGATGTCCACATGTGCGGGCCCGTCCCGAATATGTCGGGCCCTCCGACGAAGTTGCCGGGAAACCAATAGGCGAGCGTGACTTCGCGCCCCGACGGTGCCGCATAGTAGCTGCGTATGCGGCCCTCGCTGATCAGGTAAATTCCGGCCTGCGCGTCGCCCTGAGACCAAACCAGTTGGCCGGCTTCCAGGATCTTTTCGCGTCCGATCGCACGCAACCGGTTGCAATCAGCCCGGTTGAGACCATCCAGCAAGCCGGGCAGCGGTCTGACGAGATCGTCCGACTCCGCGAGCATCACACCTGCCGCAATCGCGCTGTTCGCCCTGTGCATGGCCGGCTCCGCATGTGAGACCCGGCATCGACTATTCAAGAACCATGCCAGCCCGCTGCGGTCCGCCTCAGACCCGAGGGCTCCGGGTCATCAGTCCGCGTCCGACTGATTGAACGCCCGCAACCCTTCTGCGCGGATGACGTCGAGACAATCCTTCTTGAGCGAAAGATAAGCTGGCTCGACCATGACAGAACTCGACCGTGGGCGCGGCAGCTTGACCGCGACTTCGCGCAGGATGCGGCCGGGTCCCGCGCTCATGATGAGAACGCGGTCGGCCAGCACGATGGCTTCATCGATGTCATGCGTCACGAATACGATTGTCGCCTTGATCCGGTCGCGCAACGCCAGCAGATTGTCCTGCATCACCGCACGGGTCTGTGCGTCGAGCGCCCCGAAGGGCTCGTCCATCAGCAGCACACGGGGCTGATTGGCCAACGCTCGCGCGATCGCCACGCGCTGTTGCATGCCGCCGGACAGCGTGTTCGGATAAGCGTCGGCGAAACGCTTGAGGCCGACCATCGCGATCAAATCGTCGGCGATGGCATACGCTTCCGTCGTGGACTTCCCGAGCATCCTGGGACCGTGGGCGATGTTGCTGCGGACGGACTTCCAGGGGAAGAGATGCGGCTGCTGGAACACCATGCCGACATCGGGACGCGGACTGTAGACGGGCGCGCCCTCGACCAGGATCTCGCCTTCGAACGGCACTTCCAGCCCGGCGATCGTATTGAGCACCGTCGACTTGCCGCAGCCGGAGGGACCGGCGATGCAAACGAACTCGCCAGGCGCCACGTCAAACGAAACGCGATCGACCGCGATGATCTGCGCGCGCTTGGTGTCGAAAACGATGCTCAGGTTCGAGACTTGAATGGCCGGTTGTTTCCGCGCCGATTCGACGGAGGCAGGCGAACTTGCCAGCGCCAGGTTCATGCTCGATCGGGATCCCGACATCAGCGCCACCAGACGATACGTTCGGCAAGAGCCGCAAACAGCCGGTCGGCGATGAACGAAATCAACCCGAGCGCTGCGAGCCCGCCCATGACCTGGCCCGTTTGCAAATTCTGCTGCGCAATTTCGATCCTGTAGACAATGCCGGCGAAAGCGCCAGCCAGTTCAGCCGCGACAAGCGTGTAGAACGAGATGCTGACGGCGGTGCGCAACCCGACCACAATGTAGGGAAGCGCGCCCAACAGCACGATCTCCTGCAGCATCTGCCGTCGGGGCGTGCCGAGCATCAACGCCGCCCGAATCAGGCCACGGTCGACCTTCTGCACGCCGATGTGAGTCGAAAGCCATACCGTGAAGAATACGCCCCATACGACGAGGAACAATTTTCCCGCCTCCGACAGGCCGAACCAGAGAATGACGATCGGCACGAACGCAATCGGCGGAATAGGTCGCAAGATATGGAATAGCGGGGACAGCAAGCTCGAGATAAGGGGGAATTGACCGGTGAGGACACCGAGGAGGATGCCGAGCGCGCCGCCTATGATGAATCCCGTGGTGACGCGAAAGAGGCTGGCCAACAGATCGCTAAAGAACTGTCCGCTTCGTATCCATTCAAGCACCGCCGCAGCAACCACCGTCGGCGGCGGAAACAGCACCATGTTGACGGTCCCGGAACGGGAGACCAGTTCCCAGAGCCCAATGAACAAGGGAAGCGAAAGCGCCCCGACCAGAATATTGAGGCGGCGAAGCCGAACCGAATTCGGCCGCCGAGCGCGACCGCCAGTGTGGATGGCAATATCGCGTCCCGCTGAAGTGGCTTCCTGCATGGCCGCGCGGGTGGCTATTTCCATGACAGGGTGACGCGTGCGGGATCGAGCTTTTTCAGTGGCTCGGTGACGACGACCTTGCTGAAGTCGGGCATCGCCGCTCCCGGAGGATGGTTGCCGCTCTCAAGGCGCCATGCGGAATGGGTCTTCAGAATCTCGATCAACCGGTCGTCGAGACGCACCCGGTAAACATAGTCGGCCCAGATGGGGGCGAGTTCATCCCGCTTCATTCCAACCGCGTCCGCCACTGTCGTGATTGCTTCATCCGGCTGTGCTTTCATCCAGATCTCGGCATCGATCAGTGCGGCGATGAATTTCTCGACCAGCACTGGGTTGGCGTCCAGATAGGGCTTCATGACGACGATATTGAACGTCTCGGAGTAGGTGCCTTTTGTATCCACCTCAGCGACGGCTTCGCCCAGGGCCTTCTTCGCGTTGGCCACGTGGGGCTCCCAGGTGTCGATCGCGTCGATGCTTCCGGCGGCAAGTGCCGGCAGCATCTCCTGCGGCCGCAGATTGACGAGGGTGACATCCTTGGGCGTCAATCCCGCCGACTTCAGCAAGGTCGCCGTGTAAACCTCGCTACCAGTGCCGGCAGTGAAGGCGATTCGCTTGCCGCGAAGATCTGCCCTGGTCTTGACGCCGGCCTTGGCCGCGACGAGCGTCTTGAGATCGGAATATTCCATCCCGGCGACGAAGGCGATGGGCTGGTTTGCCATCGTCGAAGCGGTGACCGGCGCCTCCGCCGTGGTCGCGATGTCAGCACCGCCCCCGATCACGGTGTCCAGGCACTGCTTGCCGGACGTGAAGTTCGAAACCGTGATGTCCAGTCCGTGCTTTTCGAATATTCCCTTCGACTTGGCGACGATCGCAAGGCCGGAGATCGGTGCGAGATTTTGTGCCAGCCGGGCTTTGAGCAGTTCCGCGGCCAAGGCGCAGTTCGGACCGATGGCAAGACCGACGGCAAGACAGCAAAGGGTGGCGCGGCCGGCAATTGTCGTGATTGGGCGGATTGTGGTCCGGTGCATGACGATCTCCCCTTGCGCCGCGCCCTGCGCAGCCCCGATGTGATCGCGGATACCGCCCTGAACGGTCCCGCCACAGTCCCCCGCGTCCTCCCCTGGACGATCACTTGAGGATCGGCCCATTTGGTATGCTCGCCCGGCACCATTGTCCCGGGAAGCAATTAATCGACATGGCAGTCGGGAAGCGGCTGGGAATCGTCGGCGATCCCGCCGGCCAACTGATCGCAGACGACATGAAAAAACCAGGGCATCGTGCTTCTTGCACGGGGCCTTTTTCTTTTGGGCGTCTCGCATCGCGGCATCGGAATAAGCGGGCCTGCGTCGGGTTGAAATCTGGCGGCCAACGACAACACAAATGGAGGACAGGATGATCCGCATTGAGAGAACCGTGACGATTTCAGGCCTCGCGCTCGCTGCGGCCTTGCTTGCGGCGCCATCGGCGCAGGCGCAGTCGGCGAACATGACGTTCTTCGTGACTTCCAGCGGTCCTGGCAAAGGCGCTGATCTCGGCGGTCTGGAGGGGGCCGATGCGCAGTGCCAGAAGCTGGCCCTGGCCGGCGGCGCCGGCAGTAAGACCTGGCGCGCCTATCTCTCCACGCAGGCCGCCGACGGCAAGCCGGCCGTCAACGCGCGCGACCGCATCGGCAAGGGACCGTGGCAGAACGCCAAGGGCGTGGAAATCGCCAAGGACGTGGCCGATTTGCACAGCGCCAACAAGATCAGCAAGGAGACAGCGCTGACCGAGAAGGGCGAGATTGTAAACGGCTATGGCGACCAGCCTAACCGGCACGACATTCTCACGGGATCGCAGTCCGACGGCACCGCGTTTGCGGGTCCCGACGACCGCACCTGCAAAAACTGGACGTCGAGTACGCAAGGCGCGGCGATGCTCGGCCACTCCGACATCAACGGCCCTGCGACCAACCCGACGGTCAAATCCTGGAACACCGCACACCCCTCGCGCGGACCCGATGGCGGCTGCTCGCAGGCCGATCTGAAGAGCACCGGCGGCGACGGCTTGCTCTATTGCTTCGCATCGAATTGAGGCTTCCGTCATTGCGAGGAGCGCAGCGACGAAGCAATCCAGAGTCCCTCCAGGGTGACAGTCTGGATTGCTTCGCTGCGCTCGCAATGACGGAGCGTGTGGTGCCGCCCTTCCGCCCCATCCTGACGGAACCTTGTCGCGCGTGATAGATTGGTCCTGTCGCTTCCACGCTCACGGACCCTTCCATGAAATACGAGCTCTATTATTGGCCCGAGATCCAGGGCCGCGGTGAATATGTGCGGCTGGCGCTGGAGGAGGCGGGCGCGGCTTACGTCGACGTGGCGCGTGGCCCACGCGGCACAGCTGCGATGATGAAGATGATGGATGCGCACAAGGGCACGCCGCCCTTTGCGCCGCCGTTCCTCAAAGCCGGCAAGCTCGTCGTCGGCCAGACCGCGAACATCTTGCTCTATCTCGGCGGCCGCCACGCCCTCGCCCCGAAGTCGGAGGTCGGTCAACTCTGGGTACATCAGCTCCAGCTGACGATCACCGATTTCGTGGTCGAGATTCACGACACCCATCATCCGCTCGGACCCTCGCTCTACTACGAAGATCAGAAGCCGCCGGCGAAGAAGCGCACGGCCGACTTCTGGGGCGAGCGCGTGCCGAAATATCTCGGCTATTTCGAGCAGCTTCTTCAGGACAATGGCGGCGCCTATCTCACTGGCCGCAGGTTGACCTATGTCGATCTCTCGCTGTTCCAGATCGTCGCGGGGCTGCGCTATGCGTTTCCGAAGCGGATGAAGGCGTTCGAGACCGATATCCCGGGTCTCGTCGGCCTGCACGACCGCGTTGCCGCGCGGCCGAACATCAAGACCTATCTTGAAAGCGAGCGCCGCATTCCGTTCAACGAGCAGGGCATCTTCCGCCGCTACCGCGAGTTGGATGGCTAGCCGGTCCGAAGGGAAGTGCACAGCAGAGTGATGCGCGCGCTCACCACACGCCAGGCAGCAGGCGATAGCGCACGCGCGACACATAGTCGGCATAGCCCGGGAGGCCCTCGCGTAGCGTGCGCTCCTCGATGCGAATGCGGACCGCAAACAAGACGAGGAACAAGGGCGCCATCAGAATTCCCCACCATGAGCCCAGAAGCAGCGGTACGCCGGCGAAGAACAGGATCATGCCGCTGTACATGGGATGGCGTACATGGGCATAAGGTCCCGTCGAGATCACGCGCTGCGCGCGCTCGGCTTGCAGCTTCACCACGGGCGCCGCGAACGAGTTCTCGCGGAAAACCCAGAGGATGAACAGCGTCGAAAGCAGGAACAGGGCGAGGCCGAGCATCTGCAGCGCCATCGGCATGTCGGAGGACAGCGTACGCCGGTCGAGCCCCATCGCCGCCAGCCAGACCAGCATCGCGACGACGAAGATGGTCATGAACACCTTGTCGGCAGCGGGCTGGTCCTTTTGCAGGACCGGCCGCAGGCGTTCGGCGAGCAGTGCGGGGTCGACCCGGTAAAGCCACCAGCCGCAGAGCGGGCCGAGCAGGGCGGAGGTCGCGAGGAACACCCAGGCCGAAGGCCAATGCAGGGTCCCGGCGGACGCGAACAGCAGCGCGCCCATGGCGGCGGTGGTGATCGTGCTCTGCAACAGGAGTCTTGCGATCATGCGCAGGTCTCAGGGTAGCCGCGCACGATATTGGTCCCCGTATCCGGCAAAGATGCGGCCGGACACGCGAAAGCCCGATCGACCGGATCGGGCATTTCATCTTCGACGCGGCTGATCAGGCGAGCTGATCGATCCGCGTACCCTGACCCGGCGGCAGCGGCGCGGGCGGCGGCGGCTTATAGGTCGGGTCGTTGTCCTTGGTCTTGATCTGATCGTCCTGCTGCTTGGTCGTGTCGTAGCTGGGCACCACGATCGCGATCGGCGGCGGCGAAACGGTAGAAACGCTCATCCACAAATCCTCACATATGGAAACAATTGACCCTGCGCCGCGAGACGCGAAATTTCCTTCAAGCCAATCGTTAAAATGCGAGGGATCCGGTGCGGTGGAATGTGCTCTCGGACCTCTCCTCGTCATTGCGAGGAGCCCTTGCGACGAAGCAATCCAGTCTGTCACCGCAGAGACAGTCTGGATTGCTTCGCTACGCTCGCAATGACGGAATGTGTGGAAAGAGGGGCGCCCCGCCTATTCGTCCTTGCCGCGCGTGATCGCGATGGACGCATCCGTCTTGGTGCGGGTGCATTCCATGTTCAGACGCCGGTAACGCATGCTGATCTTGTCGCCGCGCAAGAGCCCCATCCGCTTCAGGCAGCGTGTCGCGCCCGTCGTCGTATCGTCCTTGGTCACGGTGAAGACGATCGCTGCCGTCGACCCCACCAGCGCCAGGAACTCCGGCTTGGGCTTGCGATCGCCCTTGGCATAGAGCTCGATCGAATATTTGTCGCCACGGCAAGCCACGGACAATTCCTTGGCCGCGGGGTGGGTGAGGTAGACCACGTTGGCGGCGCGAAAATTCACCTTGAGTCTATCGACCTGGTTCGCCAGTTCCTTGGCGCTGTCGTCGCAGCGGTCCGCGCGGGCGGGCGAGGCGAGGGTCACAAGGCCGGTGATGGCGGCGGCGACCAGGATCGCGCCGCGGACGTGCAAGTTCAATGTCATGATGAAGAGCCCCTTAGCGGGCGCATTCAACCGTCGTCCCGCGCGTAGCGCAAGGGGTGCACCCAGGGTCTTCACTGGCATCATGAGGGCCTCGTGTCCGCCGACAACCGCCGAAGATAGCTCGCCGTGTCGCCGAATCGGGATGCCCCGACCGCACCAGAGCGCCTTCCCTTTGCGGCAAAAAAGCTTAGAACGCTTCTATGAAAGGGGCCCATGCGAGGGCTCCAAAACCCCGAGATTCCAGCCCATGAACGCTCCCACCGCCTTCCCCGACCCCGCAAAGCCCGTTCCGCCCTACAAGCACACCCCGCTGTTTCCGCTGGGCAAGGACGAAACACCCTACAAGAAGATCACGGCCGAGGGCGTGCGGGTCGAGAAGGTCCTGGGGAAAGACATGCTGGTCGTGTCGCGGGAGGCGCTGCGGGCCCTGTCGGAAGCGGCCTTTGGCGACATCAACCACTATCTGCGCCCCGGTCATCTGAAGCAGCTCCGCGCGATCCTGGAGGACGGCGAGGCGAGCCCCAACGACAAGTTCGTCGCGCTGGACTTTCTGAAGAACGCCAACATCGCTGCCGGCGGCGTGCTGCCGATGTGCCAGGACACCGGCACCGCGATTATCATGGGCAAGAAAGGCTGCAACGTCATCACCGACGGTGACGACGAGGCGGCGCTGTCGGAAGGCGCGCGCGATGCTTACCTGCGCCGCAATTTGCGCTACTCGCAGGTCGCGCCCTTGTCTATGTACGAGGAGAAGAACACCGCCAACAACATGCCGGCGCAGTGCGAGATCTATGCCGAAGGTGATGATGCCTACAAGTTCATGTTCATGGCCAAGGGCGGCGGCAGTGCCAACAAGAGTTTTCTGTTCCAGGCCACACCTTCGGTGCTGACCAAGGACCGGCTGCTCGCCTTCCTCAAGGAGAAAGTGTTGACGCTGGGCACTGCAGCGTGCCCGCCTTATCACCTCGCGATCGTGATCGGTGGCACCTCGGCCGAGCTCTGCATGAAGACGGTGAAGCTGGCGTCTGCCCGCTATCTCGATGCGCTGCCGACACACGGCTCGCCCGACGGCAACGCCTTCCGCGACGTCGAGATGGAGCAGGAAATTCTAAGGATGACGCAGTCGCTCGGCGTCGGCGCGCAGTTCGGCGGAAAATATTTCTGCCACGACGTGCGCGTGATCCGCATGCCGCGTCATGGCGCCTCGCTCCCGATCGGGCTCGGCGTCTCCTGCTCGGCCGATCGCCAGGTGCTCGGCAAGATCACCAAGGAGGGCGTCTATCTCGAAGAGCTCGAGCACAACCCGGCGCAGTACCTGCCTGAGGTCGAGCAGTCGCTGGGCGGCGAGGTCGTCAAGATCGACCTCAACCAGCCGATGAAGGATATCCTGGCGACGTTCGCGAAATATCCGACCAAGACGCGGGTCTCGATGACCGGCACCATGATCGTTGCGCGCGATTCCGCGCATGCCAAGCTGCGCGAGCGGCTCGACAAGGGCGAGCCGCTGCCGGACTATTTCAAGAACCATCCCGTCTATTACGCGGGCCCCGCCAAGACGCCCGAGGGCTACGCCTCCGGTGCGTTCGGCCCGACCACCGCGGGCCGCATGGATTCCTTTGTCGATCAGTTCCAGGCCGCCGGCGGCTCGATGGTGATGGTCGCCAAGGGCAACCGCGCGCCGGCCGTGCGCGAGGCCTGCAAGAAATATGGGGGCTTCTATCTCGGCTCGATCGGCGGTGCCGCGGCGAACCTTGCCGAGCACTGCATCAAGAAGGTCGAGGTGCTCGAATATCCCGAGCTCGGCATGGAAGCGATCTGGCGCATCGAGGTCGTCGACTTCCCGGCGTTCATCATCATCGACGACAAGGGCAACGACTTCTTCAAGGAGTTGAACTTGGGCTGAGAGAGTTCATCTCTCGACTCGTCATGGCCGGGCTTGTCCCGGCCATCCACGGCCTTCCGGGATCGCGAAGAGGCGTGGATCACCGGGACGAGCCCGGTGATGACGCCTGTGTGCGAGGCGAGCCAGCGCCCATATTTCGAAGCGCGCACTCATTCGCTCAACTGCAATTCGTGACCTGGTTGGAGCACAGGCCGCGCCACCAGCCGCGGACGCCGTCCGCGCTTTCGACGAGGCCCCAGAGGCCGCTGCAAGCAAAGATGTGCTTCGGCCCGCCGTCGGTGTCGATGGGGCCGCCGAGCTCGCGCTGGGCCGGCATCCACTTCGCATCGACGAAAGGCGCCTGGAATAGGCCGCCCATGCGTGTCGCGCCATTGGCGTAGGACGCGCCGACCTTGTTGGAGGCGACCCAGCCGCGTCCGGCATAGGGCTTTGGCGCGCTACGCGGATATTTCTTGTCGTCCTCGTAGTCCTTGCCCGGCGGCTTGGCGCCTTCGATCAGAAACCAGCCGTTCTTGAAGCCGATGATGCGGAATTCGGTGAGCCAGCCGCCATCGGGCGTGTTCTCGCTGCCGCCGAGCTTGAGGCGGTAGGGTGGCGGAAGCGTGCCGAGCACACGCGCCTTGACCGATGGTTCGGCACGCACGTTGAGGCCGTTGGGATCCTTGTCCACGGACCAGGCGCCGAGATCGCAGGGCTCGGTGCCGTCGGGGAGCGTTGACCGCTTGGCGACGAGTTCGGCGTGCAGCTTTGCGAACTCAGTGTCGTCGTTGTCAGGATCCGGCCCATTACGCGGCTTCAATTCGGCTGAGACTGCGCGTGTCGCATCCGGCGTCAGGGCGACCACGAGAGCCTGGCGCGCAGCGAACACGCTTGCAGGTGACTTGGGATCGTTCGACGAGGTCGGATAAACGGCGAGGTAGCCCGTCGACCCTTCGGTTCGATAGGCCGTGCCGGCGACATAACCTGCCGGTATCATGGCGAGCGCGCTCGCCCGCCACGGCGGTTCGGCATCGTCCGCGCGCGCCGCTTGTGTCGCGACACACAGGATCGTCGCCGCGATGAGACGGAGCGCTCGCATCGGTGCGGCGCGGGCTTACGCGCGCGTGCCGGTGAACGGGAAGCTGCCCATCGGGCCGATGCCCATCTCCCCGCTCATGCTGTCGCCGGAAACGGTTCCGATGAACTCGAGCGTCAACGGCATCGGATTGGTGATCGAGACCTTCCAGTTGACGGCATCGCCGCTGACGGTGCCGTCGAAAATCTCGGCGGTATTGCCTTCCGCACCCTGCGTACCCGTAAGCGTGCCGCCCGCGGCAGTCAGGCTCAGCGTCGCCTTGCGCTCGCCCATGGGCGTCGTCATGGTCAGAGTCCAGTTGCCGTCCACGGCCATTCGCGTCTCCCATATCCCGGTGGACCGCGACGATCCGCGGACCAGTCCCGGCCGAGCGTATAGCGCAACTCGCCGCTCGCGCCTAACGCTCCGTAGGAGGCATTTAGGCGCGGGCGGCGGCGCGCCGTCGGCTGGTGACGATGAGGCGGAGCACGACATATTGCACGGCGAAGGCGAGGATCTTGCCGCCGCCCGCGACCACCGTGAGATAGAACGCCCACAGTTTCAGATCGCCTGTGGAGGCGACGGCGATCATTCCGGCGCCGATCACGAACATCAGCGCCGCCCAGGCATAGCCCGCTGCCGTCACATATTCCGGAACGGTCTCGACGACGATCGGCGGCATGTAGCGCAGCATCCAGCCGCGCTTGAGCATGATGGCGCCGATCGCGAAATGCGCGATCGAGGGCTTTGCGAGCATGAAGCGGGCATCGTTGGTGAGCAGCGTGACCGTGCCGAGCACGACGACGAGTGCGACGCTCGCATAGGTCATGTAATTGAGCTGCTGCCCCTTGACGCGCGCGTAGATCACCTGCGCGATCGCTCCGGCAATCGCCACCGACGTTGCCAGGACGACGTTGTCGGTAACGAGGTAGATGACCAGGAAGACGATGGCGGAGAAGAGGTCGGAGGCGAGGCGGGCGAATACGTCCTTCATCGTCGATCCTGTTCAGCGGGAGTTGGGCATTGCGCTGGCCGGCGCACCGTACTTGATCTGCCGATATTCGGGATACCATTTTGTGAAGTAGATCGCGCTGTTGCGGGCGGCGAAGGCGACCGCTAGGCTCGACCAGAGCGGCAGGCCGGGGACGTAGAGCAGCACGAGATTGGCGGCCGCCATCAGCAGCGCAGCCGCAGTCCATGCGCCGGTGATGACGTAGTTGGCATAGAGAAAACCGGGCATTGCCGCGGTCTCGGCCGGCACGGATTCGAGCGCGTATTGCAGCGTGAAGGGGCGGCGGACCAGCATCGAGCCGAGCGAGATGACGAAGATGCCGATGTCGATCGATAGCTTGACACCGAGCGTCCCGAGCGCGGGGTTGAACAGTGCGAGGTGGAGGCCGATTGCGGCGAATAGCAGCGCCGAGCCCACGGCCAGGATCTTCACCGAGCGGCCGCGCACGACATCGATCGCGACGGTCGCGAGACAGATTGCCGACGCCGCGAACACGCTGATCGTGGCTGATGTCATCAGCATCAGGAAGGTGAAGGCGCCGTAGGGCGCGAGGATCAGGAAAATCGCCATAGTCCGCCTCGGTCAGGCCTTATCTTTACGGTGTAAAGATCAGTAAGTCAGGAGCAAGGCGGGGTCAAGCAAAATCTTTACAGTGTCAAAATGACGTAGGCGACTTCCAAAAATTCAGTGACTGCAAGGGCTTGGGCGGCCATCTCGTCGATGAATCCGGCCCAGGGCAGGTGCGAGAGGACAGGTAACGCGCAGGCGGCCGAGAGGACGAAGGCGAGCAGGATGCCGCCGTTGAAGATGGTTTGGCCGCTCCGCCGCGGCCGGATCATCTGAAGTGTGAGCGCGGCGCAGATCAGGACGAGGACGACGAGATAGTCCGCGATGAGCGAAGACATATGCATGAGAGACCCTTTGATGACATCCTCGATGACGAGGAACAGCTACTGCGCGTCGACCCAATTGCCGTGAAAGCCGTCGGGCACCCGATGGCCGAGCTGCACCAGCGCGACGGGGCCGGCCTCGACATCTCCAGCGTTGAACACGGCGAGGTCGCTGCGGTTCTCCCGCGCGCGCCAGACCACCGCCAGCAGCCAGCCATCGCCTTCCGCCGCATCCTTCGACCGCTCGACGAACACGGGCTCGGAGATGGTGTCGCCGGCCGGCAGCAGATAATGGCCGAGGCGCTTGCCATTGCCGTCGACATGGACGACGCCGGATAGCGCACCGAACATCGGCAGCTTCGGATTGGCGCAGGCGTACCAGCCGTGACGGTTCATCAAGCCGGCGCGGCGGTCGTCGATGCGCGGGAATTCGCCGGTGAGATCGTCGAGATAGGTCTGTTGGAAGCGGTCGGTGTCGCCTGAGAGATCAAACGTCCAGCGGCAATGGCGGGCGCGCGACTTCTCCGGATCGGTCGGCCGGCCGTCGGGATGCGTAAATAATGGTGCTTCCTCGAACTGCATGACGTCGGCGATGATGCGGTTGCCGTCCTCCCACGCATTCATGACGTGGAAGACGTAACAGGCTTCAGCGCGAAACCAGACGATGTCCTTCGCCGTGCCGTTGCGTTTCATCACGCCGACATAGGCGCCCTTGTCCGGCTCCCAGGCATAGGGCGGCCGCCCGCTCATCGCGCGCTCCATGCTGCCGGTGATGGGCAGGATCGGAAACAGCACATGGTTCTCGGTGACGATGAAGTCGTGCACCATGCTGGCATAGGGCGCCTCGAAACGTTCGAAGCGTGTCGCCTTGCCGGACGCGTCGATCGAGCCGTAGGAGAGGGCGGGCGTTAGCGGTCCCGCGGCATTGTAGCCGAAGAACACCAGCTCGCCCGTCACGGGATCGATCTTGGGATGCGCGGTAAAACTGCCGGCGACGCGGCTCTGATAATTGTGATAGCCGCGCGTTGCGAGCGTGCCCGGCTCGATCTCGGTCGGCAGATGGGCTTCTTCCAGCGCCAGCAGCTTGCCGGCATGGAAGATGATGTTGGTATTCGCGACGCCGCTGTCGGTGAGGTCTTGCGGCGCATCCGGCAGCTTGCGGCCAAAGCCGCCGAACAGCGCGCGGCCGGCATCGTGCTCGGCCATCCATTTCGGCGTGCGGATCCAGCGGTTGCGATAGCTGGCGCGGCCGTTCTCGAGATGAAAGGCGTGCAGCATGCCGTCGCCGACGAACCAGTGCGCGCCAGGCGAGTCGAACTGCGGGTTGGGACCATTGCGATACAGCGTGCCGTTCAGCTCGCGTGGCAATTCACCGATGATTTTCAGGAAGGGCGCGTCGGCCTCGAATGGAATCGGACCGAG
Organism: Bradyrhizobium sp. WSM4874; assembly: GCF_055811835.1. Lineage (NCBI taxonomy): Bacteria > Pseudomonadati > Pseudomonadota > Alphaproteobacteria > Hyphomicrobiales > Nitrobacteraceae > Bradyrhizobium > Bradyrhizobium sp. WSM4874. The sequence continues at coordinate 193,053 of NZ_JBVVPR010000006.1, read as the reverse complement.
GTTATGGCGGCGTTCGGCAACGGCGTCCTGCTGCACAGCGTGTCCCTCTTTATCTTTACATCGTAAAGATCAATTAGCCGTACGAGGGGCGCTGGTCAAGTGAAATCTTTACACTGTCAATATTGCGTCCTATAGCTGCCCCATGGGCAAGAGCGAAATCAGGACAGCAACCGCGCGCGGTGGGCGCACCCCAAAGAAGGCGAGCGCGCCAGCGCGTCCCGCGCCACGGCCGGCGCGCGTCAAGGCCGAGGCGCCCTATCATCACGGCGCGCTGCGCGAGGCGCTGCTTCAGGCCGCCGAACGGGTACTGGAGCGTGACGGGCTCGCCGGCCTGACATTGCGCGCGGTGGCGCGCGAGGCGGGCGTCTCGCATGCCGCGCCCACCCATCATTTCGGCGACCTCACCGGGCTTCTCAGTGAGCTCGCGGCGGTCGGCTTCCGCCAGTTCAATGCGGCGATGGCGTCGTCCTCCAACGCCGCCACCACCCCGCTCGAGCACGCGCTGGCGCGGCCGAAAGCCTATGTCGCCTACGCCCAGGCTCATCCCGGCATGTACGGCATCATGTTCCGCACCGAGCGGCTCGACTATTCCAGGCCGTCGCTGCACGAGGCCGCCGAGGCGTCCTTCGCGGGGCTTGCCAATGCCGTCGGCATGATGCGGCAGGAGCAGATCCGCGGCGACGCGCTGACGCTCCAACAGGGCGCCGCGATCGCGCGCGCCTGGTCGATGGTGCACGGTTTTACCATGCTGCTGCTCGATGGGCGGCTTGAGGATATTCTGGGCCGCCTGCCCGAGGGGACGACTCCCGAACGCCTGCTCGAAGCGATGCTGATGTCGCCCGTGACGGGGAAGCCGCCGGGTCCCTGATTCAGTCGGGCTCAACGCAACCCCAGCCATGATGCGGCGTTGACGCCGCATGGCAAGAGCACCCCGCGCCCCCTGGAAACGTCAAAATCCGCGCAAGCGCGCCGGCAGGGCGTCCAAGCATCTCACGCCCGCGCAGAAATCGGCGGCCAAGGCGCGTGCCCGCCGCGCCGGGCGCCGCTATCCCAACCTCGTGGACAACATGCGCATGGCAGCGAAGAAAACGTCCAAGGCCAAAGCTTCAAAGAAAAAATCCGCGAAGAAATCGCCCAAGCGCAAGGTTACAAAGAAGGCCGCAACGAAGAAGGCTGCAAAGACGTCGCGCTAACACCGCACCGGAAGCCTAGCGCATCGTCGCCAGCTCGACCGCACGGCCCCGTGCGCCGATGATCTTCACCTCGTCTTTGCCGCACGTGAAGCTGCGGGCAAGGTCGTCTGCGGCGTTGCGCGCCAGCTCATTGGCGTTCGGGTTGGCGATCGCGTCGACATAGGCGACGTGGCAGACGGGGCCGGGTGGCAGCCGGGTCACGATGAGCATGGCCTTGGTGTTCGGCCGACCCTGCTTGTCGGGGTCGGTGCCATCGGCGATGTGCCAGCGCTGGATCATCGCAAACGGCTTGGCGGCCGCGGTGCGCCATTCGACGGTGGTCTCGGACGAGTTGAACGGAGCGAACCAGACTTTTGCCGCCGGTTCCTCGGCCGCGGCCTTGCGATTGCGGCCAACGGAGACGACCTCACGAAGATCGTCCTCGGCGATCAGGACCACGAGGCCATCTTTGCCCTTGCATACCCGCGCGGTGCTGCCGTCGAGCTCGCTGGGCTTGCCGATCTGGCGACAATCCTTCGGCGCCGTCGAGGTATATTGGCTGCCCACGGATTGGGCGTCGGCGCGGTCGAGACCGCTGCACATCAGCAACATGGCCAACAGCAATATGGCCAAGCCTGCGGTGGTGATGCGGAACATGACGACGGCTTTGATCGAACGGGAACTCCGTACCATCAGACGTCTTGATTGTGGGCAAGGTTCAAACAGGGTCGACAGACACCTGACAGCGGCGCGGAATCGTTCTAGAAGAGCGGCTTCGCTTGGCTCTTTCAGCCTCGTCCGCGTCCTCGTTTTTCGTGATCATGCCAGCCACCTCTTCGAACAAACCTTATCGCGTCGGCCGCTCGAAAACCGGGCTCGGCCTCTTCGCAACCAAGCCGATCAAGAAGGGCACCCGGATCATCCGTTATTACGGACCGATCCTGGACTCCCGGATTCCCGAGCACGACGACATCGAGAACAAATACCTGTTCGAGCTCAACGGCCGCTGGACCATCGACGGCTCGGTGCGCAAGAACCTCGCGCGCTACATCAACCATTCGTGTCGGCCCAACGCCGAATCCGACGTCCGGCCGCGCGAGCGGAAGGTCTTCATCCGTGCCATCAAGAACATCGAGCCGGGCGACGAGATCAATTACGACTACGGCACCGATTATTTCAAAGCCTACCTGAAGCCGATCGGCTGCAAGTGCGAATCTTGCGAGAAGAAGCGCAAGAAGCTGCGCGCCGAGGCGCGGACCGAACGCGCCAAGGTGAAGGCGCGCACGGAGCGCAAGGCGCAGAAGGCGGGGGCGAAGCCCGTCAAAAAGAAGAAGCTCAACGGCGTCGCTGTTGGCAAAGCCAACGGGCGCGCGCGGGCGTAGCCTGAGTTCGAGCTTCTGGCACAACTGTCATGCTCCGCGAAAGCGGGGCATCCAGTACGCAGCGGCCTCTCCGTATGCGACGACTGCCTCTGGAATATTGGGTCGCCCGGTCAAGCCGGGCGACCACAGCGAGTGATGTGGCCTCACGCGGCCAGCACACTCCCGCTCCTGCGCAAGCCCACATATTGCAGTTCGGCAAACACGCCGGTCGCGATCGCCTGTGCCACGACCATGAGCTCGCCGGCAAGATTCGGCGACACCACGCCCGAGAGCAGCAGCGCGATGCTGCCGACCGTCCAGGCCGCGTTGCCGACCACGACCAGCAGCACGAGCGGCTTTGCCACGGAGGCGCGTGAAGCGAGCCAGCCGACGAGTGCGGTGTAGGCGATCAGGAACAGGCCGGTCTCGCGCAGCAGCGCCTCGGGCAGGTTGAACAGCGACGCGAATGCGCTGGCGGCGAAAGTGAAACCGAGAGCGGCGATACCGCTGAAGATCGCGTCGGCAAGAAGCGCGCGGCGAAGGAAGGTGGATGCGTCGATCATCGTGGTCTCCATGGTTGGGGTGGGCTCGGGAATAAACTCAGTGCCATCCGCGCCACCAGACGCGGAGCAGGCGGGCGATGCGGAACGGGCAGAGGCTCCTGCCGACGCTGTGCTCGAAGGCCGTGACCTGTGCGACGACATAGTCGCCGGTCGATTGCACCAGCGGCTCCGGCATGTTGAGGCTGCGCGCCAGCATCCGGGTTGCGAGCGCCATGGCCCAGGGGACAAGGTGGTCTGTGACGGTCCGGTAGAGCAGCAGTGCGATCATGGTCGTCTCCTGTTACGACCGAAGATGCGCCGGCCCGAGGCCCAATTCGATTACCTCTGACGTAATGGAAGCGCCGAAATCTGCGTGCTAGGTTTTCGACCATGAACGCACATGCATCTACGGCACAGGCCGAACGCAGCCAACCGGTCCATATCGGCGACCATTTGCGCGAATGGCGGCAGCGCCGCCGCATGAGCCAGCTCGATCTCGCCGGCGAGGCCGAAATCTCGGCGCGACATTTGAGCTTCGTCGAGACTGGCCGCGCCGCACCCTCGCGCGACATGGTGCTCAGACTCGCCGAGCGCCTCGACGTGCCGTTGCGCGAACGCAACGTGCTGCTGGTCGCCGCCGGCTATGCCCCGGCCTTTCCGCAGCGCCCGCTGGAGGATCCCGCCTTGAAATCAGCTCGCCAGGCGATCGACCTCGTCCTCAGGGCGCACGAGCCCAATCCGGCGCTGGCCTATGACCGGCACTGGAATCTGGTCTCGGCCAATCGCATGCTGGCGCCGCTGCTTGCCGGCATTCCGCAGCGGCTGCTCGGCCAGCCCCTCAACGTGCTGCGGCTCGCCTTCCATCCCGAGGCGCTGGCGCCGCGAACGGTCAATCTCGCGGAATGGTGCGGACATCTCCTGGAGCGGCTGCACCGGCAATGCGAGGCGACCGCCGATCCCGAGCTGATCAAGCTGTACAACGACCTGAAGAGCTATCCGATCCCGGCGCGCGCGGCGCCGCTGTCGAGCGACAATGTCGCGATCCCCTTCAAGCTGCGACACGACGGGGAGATCCTCAGTTTCTTCTCCACCACCATGGTGTTCGGCACGCCCGTCGACATCACGCTGTCGGAGCTGGCTCTGGAAACCTTCTTCCCGGCCGACGACCGCACTGCCGAGCGGCTCCGACAAATGGCAGCAGCCATGAGCTAGCGGCCTTGCCTCGGCATGGGTTCGGCTTATCTTTGGGCACAACCCGCAATGCCCGAAGGAGGCGCTCATGAGCACCCTAAAGCCGCTCCAGATCGACGTCGTTTCCGACGTGGTATGCCCCTGGTGCTATATTGGCAAGCACCGGATCGAGAGCGCGCTGGCGCTGGTGCCGGACGTTCCGGTCAAGCTCAATTTCCGTCCCTTCTTCCTCAATCCCTGGGTGCCGTCCGAGGGCATCAGCCGGGAAGAGTATCTCACCAAGAAGTTCGGCTCGGTCGAGGCCTACAAGGGTATTGCGGGGCGCGTCGTTGCGGCCGCGGGCGAGGAGGGGCTCGTCTACCGGCCCGAGCTTGTCGCGCGTCAGCCCAACACCACCGACTGCCACCGCCTGATCCTCTGGGCCGAGGCGATCGGCAAGGCGCCCGAGATGAAGCAGCGCCTGATGGAGCTCTACTTCCGCGACGGCGGCGACCTCACTGATGTGAACGTGCTGGTGCAGGCGGCTGCCGATGTCGGCCTCGATGCCGACGACGTGCGCAGGCGCCTCGCCACCGACGAGGACGTCGCGCGGGTATCGGCGGACGCGCAGGAAGCCGCCGAGAAGGGCATCTCCGGCGTGCCGACCTACGTGTTCGCGCAAAAATACGCCGTCTCAGGCGCGCAGGATCCCAACATGCTCGCGCGCGCCATCCGCGAGGTCTCAGCGGAGATCAACGCCCAGGCGGCGGAGTAGGAGCTATCTATTTGCGAAGCAGGCGAACTGCGCGGCGCGCCGCCGCGTAGGCGATGCCGTGCGCCGCGAGCGCTCCGTGCACGAGCGCCACGATGGGGTCGTTCCGCCGCAGCGGTATCAGCACGTCGCCGACGGCGAAGCGCCCGCGCCAGATCGGGTTGATCATGGGGTGATCGGCGCTCGCGGTGGAATCCGCGCTGGCGATGGCGGGATCGGCGCAGAGGCGGCGGGTGAGCTCGAGCGTGAGCTGCACGCCCGGCGAATATCTTGCAAAGCGCTCGTCGATGCCGAGCTTGAAGAAGAAGGCGCGGTCCTGATGCCGCAGCACGATGCCGGCGGCCACCGGCGTCGCGCCGGCGCGAAGGGTGACGATCTCGCATTGCGCGGTTCCTGCCAGCGCGGGAACGGCGCGGCGGATGAAGGTTGCATCGCCGGCATGCTGGACCAGCGCGGTGCCGCGCTTGCCTTTCCAGCCACTGGCTTCGAGCCGCAAGAATGTTTCGAGCGCCGGCCCGATCTCGTCGGGGCTGTGCGCGACATCGAACACGACGGCGCCGTGTTCCTCGAGGCGATGGCGCTGGCGGCGCAGCTCCTTCACCTTTTTGGTACCGAGCGCGTCGCGAAGCAGCGCCTCGCCGTCCTGCGTCGCGTCGAGGCTGGCGCGGCTGTAGGAGCTCAGGAGGCGCGGCTTCAAGCCGTCGCGATTCAGAACCTGGTTGACGGCGGTCATTGCCGCCCCCTCGAGCGCGACGTCCTTCAGCACGAGCGCATGCGCTCCGGCCGCGCGGGCCTGCTGCAACAGGCGCGCCGCTGCCTCGATCGGGGCATCGCGGTCGATCAGGGGGCTGCACAGCGTGCCGTAGGGATGCGCGCTCACCAGCGCGGGCAGGGGAATCTTCCATGCCCGCCAGAGCGAGATCACCGGCATCAGCCCGATCAGCCGCGATCCATCGTATGCGGGAAGCGCCGAGGCATCCGTGCGGCCGCGCGCGGTTGCACTGACGGCGAGCTCCCAGCCAGGCAAGTAATATCCGTTCGGCTCGATGGCGCGCTGCGCGAGTGCGCGCCACTGGCCGGGTTCGATCGCCGTAAGCGGAACACGCGCGCGCGAGGCCGCGGCATGCTCTGCCGATGCCGGGTTGATCGCAGCTTGGTGCGCGATATCGACCACGTCCCGTCGTCCCCGTTCAGGAGGCCATGCTTAGCGCAAAGATTGGAAAATACCGTTGGGACACCGCTTCAATTCGAGTGGTAATATTAACGTCTCGTTGAGCATCCGGCCGCGAGCCGGCCGGATGTCTCGATGGATAAGCCAGAATGCTCTCGACCCGGAGGATCATCATGGTCGCCACACCTTTTACGCCGATTGCGTCGCTCCTTGGCGGCGCGATGATTGGCCTGTCCGCCGTCCTGCTGATGTGGACGACGGGACGGATCGCCGGGGTCAGCGGTATCGCGGCGCGGCTGTTTCCGCCTTACGAGGATCGGCAATTCGCCGGCCGGCTCGCCTTCGTCGCGGGCCTTATCGTCGCGCCCGTCCTGGTGCGCCTTGTCACCGGAAGCCTGCCGGCGCAAACGATCGCCGCCGGAACGCCGCTTCTGATCGTCGCGGGATTGCTCACCGGCTTCGGCGCGGTGTGGGGCAGCGGCTGCACCTCGGGCCACGGCGTCTGTGGCTTGTCGCGGTTGTCGGTGCGATCGCTGATCGCGACGATGACCTTCATGGCGGCAGGCATGGCGACCGTCTTCGTGATGCGGCACTGGAGCTGACCGCGATGACACTTCTCATTCAATTCGGGATCGGTCTGGTCTTTGGCCTCGGCCTCATCGTCTCAGGTATGTCGAACCCGGCAAAGGTCCTGAATTTCCTGGACGTTGGCGGCATCCCGGCAGGAACGTGGGACGCAAGCCTCGCTTTCGTGATGGCCGGCGCGGTCGCGGTGACCTTCATCGGCTTCAGCCGCGTCTTGAAACTCGCACGACCTGTCTTCGCCGACCGCTTCTACGTCCCAACGCGAAACGATATCGATCCGAGAATTATCGCCGGTCCCGCCATCTTTGGTATCGGCTGGGGCCTCGTAGGCTTTTGTCCAGGCCCGGCGTTGACCGCGCTCGGATTTGGCTCGGCCTCCGCCTTCATCTTCGTTGCCGCGATGTGTGCCGGCATGGTGGTCGCCCGCTTCATCGCGCAACTCCCGTCGGCAACGCGTAGCGTCACGCCGGGAGAGCCGCTCGAGATCTGACATGGAACAGGACCGGGCGAGTTGTCTCGTCCGGTCCGCCTGTCATGGCTTCATCGATTACCAGCGATCGCCGACACCGACGCCAACACTGACGCCGGGCGCGCGAATGCCGACGCCGCCGCGCGGACCATCGTCCCAGTCGCGATAGGTGCGGCGCTCATAGTAGCGATCACGCGGCATGGTCGCGTAGGAGTCGCGCACGATCACGCGCGAGCCGCCGCGGGTGCGATAGCAATTGCCGGAATCGTCGCAGACCAGCCGCACTTCCTGGACGAGATCGGGGCTGGTGTATTCGCTGGTCGTATAGACGTCGGCGGCCTTCGCGCCGCTCACCGCTGCCAAGGCTCCGACGCCAGTCAGCAACGCAATCGTGAATGTCCTCATCATGTCCTCCTCGAAACTGCCCTCGGCGGTAACAAGAAGGGGAGGCCATGATCGTTCCGGCAAAATTACACGTTTTTCCCGGAACCGGATCGGATGTCGGCTTGATCCGTTCCCTAGATCGGCTCGTAGCTTTCAGACCCGCAGATGTCGTCCGCTTCTGCGCGGCGGCGATCGACCACCTTTCCGCTTGATATGGTCACGATGTAGGTCTGTGGCCCGAGCGGCGAGCCGGTCGCCGAGGTGAGCTGGGCGCGGACGCAAGCTGTCCAGCCCGGTCCCCGCACCTCGCGATGGGGTGAGGCGACATGCACCTCACGCGGATAGGAGGTGCTGAGGAAGACGAATTCGATCTGCTCGCGCACGACGCGTTTGACGTCGGGAGGCGATTCGGGCGGCGGCTGCTCGGCCTCCTTCATGCGCATGAACTCCGGCACCGGTGCGCGGCTGTCGGCAAAACCGCAGGCCCCGAGCGCGAGCGCGCTGGCCAGCAGCGCGGCATGAGCAATAATTCGTAACATCCGTGAAGGTCCCCTGCGGGCCAAAACATAGGCACGAATGCGATCCGACGAAGACCCGGCCGATCAAGATTTGCTGAAGCCAGAATTTCTTGGAGCCAGAATTTCTTGGAGCCAGGATTTCCTGAAGTCAGGATTCCTGAAGTCTTGGAGCTCGCGGCATTGGCTATTCCATCATTGCCGGCTAGTTTGTACCCCAGACGAGGGGGATTGCGCCCATGAGGATTTTGGTCATAGCGGCCGCCGTGCTGGCGCTGGCGGTTGCCTCCGCGCAGGCGCAGATGGGCGGCGGCAGGCGTCAGCCTAACGAGGGCGGCCAGAAGGCGGACAACAAGCCCAAGGTCGACGAGAAGGCCTACAAGGCCGCACTCGAGCGCATTCCCGAGTCCAAGGAGAAGTACGATCCGTGGAGCGGGGCGCGTCCGCCTGAACCTGCCAAGAAGCCGAAATAGGTGAGGCGGGCGTTGGCGACCCGCTCCTGCTATTTGACCGCTCTCATCACGCTCCTGTTGTTTTCGTCGCGGCCAGGCCTCGCCTGGGAGAGCTGGGGTGGCGATCCCGGAGGCTCGCGGTTCTCGTCATTGCGGGAGATCACGCCCGACAATGTCGGCAACCTGGTTCGGGCCTTCGAATTCCACACGGGTGATCTCGCGGCGCGGCCGCCCGGGGTGATGCGGCGAACCAAATTCCAGGCGACGCCGTTGTTCGTCGAGAACAGCCTGGTCTTCTGCTCGCCTTTCAACGAGGTGATCGCGCTCGATCCCGGCACGGGCGCGCAGAAATGGCGCTACGATCCCAAGATCGCGATCAACCAGCGTCCCGCCAACCGCTACGTCTGCCGTGGTGTCACCTACTGGATCGACGATGAGGCGCCTGTAGATGCCGCATGTCGATCGCGCATCTTCATGGGCACGAACGATGTTCGCCTGATCGCGCTCGATGCGAAGACGGGAATGCCCTGTGCCGGCTTCGGCGAGAGCGGTGAGGTCAGGCCCGACGTCGGCATGAAGCTGGAATGGCCCGGCGAATTCCAGATCACCTCGCCGCCGGCGATCGGCCGCGGGGTCGTCGTGGTCGGCTCCGCGATCGGCGACAACCGCCGCGTCGACGCGCCGAGCGGTGTGGTGCGCGCGTTCGATGCGCGCAGCGGTCAGCCGCGCTGGACCTTCGAGCCGCTCAAGCGCGACGGCATCGAAGCCGGTCACGCCAACGTCTGGGCGCCGATGTCGGTCGACGCCGCGCGCGGGTTGGTGTTCCTGCCGACGTCCTCGCCGTCGCCGGATTTCTGGGGCGGCAAGCGGCCGGGCAACAACGAACATGCCAATTCGGTGGTCGCGCTGCGCATCGAGACCGGAGAACTCGTATGGGCATTCCAGACCGTGCACCACGACGTCTGGGATTACGATCTGCCGGCGCAACCGACGCTCACGCGCATCGACACCGGCGAAGGTCAGCGCGATGTCGTGATCCAGCCGACCAAGCAGGGCTTTGTCTTCGTGCTCGATCGCGATACCGGCAAGCCGGTGTGGCCGGTCGAGGAGCGCAGCGTTCCGCAGGCGGCAGCGGAAGGTGAACGGCTGTCGCCCACGCAGCCATTCCCGACGCATGTGCCGCCGCTGGTTTCCCAAAAAATCTCGACTGAGGATGCGCTCTCGCTTGTTCCTGGCCTGCGCCGCTCAGCTTGCGAGACGCAGTTCGCGGAGGCACGTAACGAGGGCCTGTACACGCCACCCTCAACGCAAGGCACGCTGGAGTTTCCCTTCACCGGCGGCGGCGTCAACTGGGGCAGCGCAGCCTTCGATCCCGTCAACCAGGTTCTCTATGCCAACACCAGCCGGGCCGTTCATCTCATCAAGCTGATTCCGCGGGCGGAGGCGGCCGGATTCGATCCTCCGCCCGGTCATGATTTCGGCCAGCAGAATGGTGCGCCGTTTGCGATGTCGCGTGCGGTGGCAACATCGCCGCTTGGTTTTCTTTGCAACAAACCGCCCTGGGGCGAGATGGTCGCGGTCGATCTGAAGGCCGGCAAGATCCTCTGGCGTTCGACAGTGGGCACCACCGAGGATCTCGCCCCGCTCGGCGTGCCGCTGCCGTGGGGTGCGCCGCTCGTCAACGGGCTCGCGGTCACGGCAGGCGGTCTCGTCTTCACCGGAGCCATGGACGCCTATTTGCGCGCCTTCGATGCACGAAGCGGAAGGGAGCTGTGGCAAGGCCGGCTGCCGGTGCCCGGAGTCGCCAATCCCATGACCTATTTCTGGAAGGGCGAGCAGTATGTCGCCATCGGCGCCGGCGGCCACTCCGAGGCAGGCACCTCGATTGGCGACAGTGTCGTTGCGTTTCGCCTCGCACGGCCGGGCGAAGCGCCGTCGCTGTGGTCGCGTACCATCGATCGCCCCGGTGGACGATTTTTTGCGGCATCTTCAATGATCGCGCTCGCGATCGTCTCGCTTGTGATCGCAAGCCTGCGCTGGCGTCGCCGACGTCGTATCGCGCGAACATAACACGGCATCGCGCGCGCGATGCGAACGATCATTCACATCATATGCACTACTGTACGAAAGCGAGGCCGATGCGCCGCTCGGTGCGCCAGACGGTGCGGCATTTCCGCACGAAATTGTCGCGCGCGATCGCGAGCGTGAACGATTGCGGTAATGTGACGAGGGCGTCGAGGTCGATTGCGGCACCGTTCGCCGACATGTTTCGCACCGTGCATGTGATGCCGCAATTCTCAAAGGTGATCTTTCCACCCTTGAAAACACGGTAACGCTGCGCCGCACGCTTCTCGATCATCCGCGTTAATCCATAATGATGTTTGTGAAGTAGTGCATAGAAATTACGTTGAACTAAACTCAATACTGGCGCTACTTGCATAGCGCTTCAGACTTCGTTTACGACGTCGAAGCGGAGGTCAGTCCGCCGACTTTCCCCGAGCCCTTCTTTTTGTGGCGCTACGCGCCGATGGAGATATTGATGAAGACCACGTTTTCGCTTCTGTTCGCCGCAGCGCTCTCGCTGTCGTCCATGCCCGCCCACGCCACCAAGCTCGATCTCGCGACCATGAGCTGCAAGCAGTTCCTCGATAGTGGCGACGACACCATCAAGATGGTGCTGACCTGGATGGACGGCTGGTACAAGGGCGACGAGGACAACGCGATCTTCGACACCGACGTGTTCGTAGAGAACGCCAAGAAGTTCGGCAGCTATTGCGGAAAAAATCCGAACGTCAGCATCGTCACCGCGGCCGACGAAGTGCTCGGCAAGTAATTTCCCGCGTGGCCGTGCGAAGCGCGATCGCCATCGCGTTTCCTCGACATGACGCCATCGAGAGCCGCGGTGCGCTTTGCGCTCCCGCGGCTTTTTTGTTTTCGGATGATGCTCACCCGGGCAGCATCGCGAACGCGCTGGACACCATCGCCACCGGCTTGTTGTCGGTGGCCGAGAGCAGCGTGACCCGGCCAAAGCTCATGGTGCGTCCGAGCCGCACCACGCGGGCGTCGGCCAGCACGTCCGACGAGGAGACGGCGCGCATGAAATGCGTGGTCTGGTCGACCGTCGTCATCGGACGATAGCCGCGGTTGGCGGCGAGGTTCGCGATCACCATCGCGGTGTCGGCGAGCGCCATCAGCGCCTGGCCGCAGACCACGCCGCCGTTGCGGCACAGCCGTTCCGAGAACGGCATGCGCAGGAGCGCTGCGGGCTGCCAGTCCGGCACGTCCGGCGGCGGCAGGTGCTCGATGCGCTCGACCGAGAGGTTGAGATCCTGGACCCAGGGCGCAAAGACCTCGCCGAGGATGCGTCGGGCTTCCGTGATGCCGAACTCGGCTTCTGGCTGCGATGGCATTGCTGTCGTTCCCTCCTGTATTGCCGGATGTTCGGCATTGCGAGCAGACCGGCGCGGCAAAGTCACCCGGTCTGCCGCGGGTCCCGTCGGCTTGAAAATGCCTGACTTCGCCCGGTATGATGCCATGGAGCGGGTATGGGTGGGTGATGTTGCGTCGGTATGTCCTCGTGTTTTGTCTGGCCGGGCTCGGCCTGTTGCTGAACGGGTGCACCAGGTGCGGCCCGATCTGGGACGACTGGCTCCACGCGCCGAAATCGTGCAGATCGGACCGGCTCTAGCGGGTCGAGCGGCCCTTGCGGTAATGACAGGGGTGACAAGGCGCGGACGATCCGCGCCGCCATGGATAATCAAGGAGTCAATGATGAAGCTTTTCCGTATGGCCGCGGTGCTGGCTGTCCTGGCCGGACCGACCGTGCTGGCGGGACCGGCCTATGCGCAAATGCCCAATATCAACTTGCTGCAGGACGGTCCGAGCAAGACTCCAGAGGAGAAGGCCGCGGAAGCCGAGCGTGAGAAGGCCTACAAGGAAACGCTGAAGAAGATTCCGGACTCCAAGGCCTCCAACGATCCCTGGGGCGGCATGCGCTCCGACCCGCCGAAACAGCCGACGGCGCCAAAGGCGTCGGCCGCAACTGGTGCGCCGAAGAAGAAATCCGGCACGACTGCCAATTGACCTTCTCCTCGTCGGAGGCCGCTGATGCCTCCGGCCGGGACTCCTCTTTGATCGGCCTGCTTCCTACATTGCGCGGGAGCGTATTGCGTCGAGGAGGGCAGAACATGGCCGATCGTCCGCGGGATCTCGCCGAGCGGATGGCGCGCCGGCGCAAGATGGGCGGCAAGCCCGGCGCGACGGCCGGCGACGGCTATCTGCGCGAGACCTTCACGCTGCCGCGCGCGGCGGCGCGGGAGAGGGCGCAGGCTTTCTTCGCCCGCTACCCCAAGGCCGGCTATATGAGCGCGGTCGAGACTTGGCGCGAGCTGCCCGGCGGCGACATCGAATTCACGATGCGGCGCCTGCCCAGCGCGGATTAGGCCGGCCCCTATTCGAAGGTTTCGGATGTGATGCGGATCCGGAACACGGGCTCCTTAGCCTCGTCCAGCAGCTCCATGTGCCATTCGGAATTTTCCTGGAGCTTGCGGGCGATGCCGGCGGCCATGTCGGCGCAGACGCTGGTCATCTCCTTCCAGGCCAAATCGCGATTTGCAAATTCCGACGCCTGGTCGGCACAGCCGGAATAGCTGCCGTTCCGGATTCGAAAAAAGTAGAGCGGCATGGTTCGCACCGATCGCGCCTGATGGCTCAGTCCCCACGGCCATAATCGCGGCAGTCCAATCCCAAACCATCGGCAGATCAATTCCGGGCGGCTACGGAATAGCCCCCATGGACGCCGCGCGCCCTGCTGTCATGGCGGCTGCAGCGCGCAGGGGCGCCATCCCGCCGACGATCTCGGTCCGGCCGTTCAGGCGGTTTCGCGCCCGATCGCCTTCAGCTCCCGATCGATGCGGAGCTGCACCCGCCGGATCGCCAAGAGATCGATCTTGGTCTCGGTCCTGCCGGTCTTGATCTGCTCGCCGATCCGGAACTGCCACTGCCAAGTGCCGTCTTGGCGACGGTGAACTCGACGCCCCTGTGATTCATGGCCTCTCCCACGATTCACTTCCATCACTGCAAACAATGCTGGGCGGCATAATATTCCAGGGGAAGCTAAATCTGTCGGTAAGCCCCGGATCGCTCACGGCTATCTCGCGAGCGCACGCGCTCCGAAACATACGAAATCGAAATTCGAAAAGCGCCGGCCGCCCGGCGGCGGCGCGAGGCCTCTCCCGTGGTTCTCCGGCCATGAACAGAGTTCCTGGACCGGGCAACGGCGTCGTCCGGCGCGCGGCGGCATGTGCCTTGCTTGGCCCGATGAGGCTAAGGAACATGGGCGCATCATGCTGGGCATTCCCCGCCGCTATTCTCATTTCGTGTTCGGAATCATCCAGTCCGGACTGACCTCGCTGGTCGCCGCGGGCATCGCCAGCCTTCCCGCAGGGAACGCGCTGGAGTTCCTCGCGCATTGGCTGGTGTCGTGGCTGATCGCATGGGCGGCGATGCTGCCGATCGTGCTGCTGGCGGCGCCTGCAATCCGCGCCTTCTCGCTGCGGCTGACGCAGGAGGAGGGCGGTTCGCAAACCGGCCGGCCGGCATGAAAACCGGCATGAAAAAACCCCGCTTGGAGAGCCAAGCGGGGAAAAGGTTATTGGAGGCTGAGGTGCTGGGCTGCAACACCATAGCCGGGGGACCATAGCCGGCTCAGCTTACGACAGCCTGACAAGGCGACGGCGGCAGCGAAGGCCCAGAGCTCGGGGCCGCACACTGGTCCTGCACCGGTCCCAATTTCGACATCCGTTCGCACAACTCAGGACACAACCGCAGGCGAGATTCCGCAGCGACGGTGCTGCCATGGGGGAAACGTGGCGTGCCGGCAACGGGGTGGCATCATGGACAACGTAGAGCGGTCATTCGCCGCCGCGACGGCGGCTGGCTTCGTAGTGCTGGTGATCGGCATCGGGTTGCTGGTTCTGCTGTAGGCGGTGTTGGGTGCCGGGACACGGCTCGGGGTCGAAAGGCCCATGCGCGCCTTTCAAAAACGCGAAAACAACCCCATGCACAGTAGCCCGCCTACAAATTCCATCGTCCAATCAACGATTTACTGGTAGTATTGGGATACCATACGAGCTCGGACCCGCCTCCACAGGCCATGCGAATCCCGATTCCCGTACCGATTCCTTGAGATCAGCGGGCGGACGCTTCGGCATCGTCACCGGCGCGTTGCCGCTGGCGAACCCGCCACCACCTGCCCGAGCCGGCAGGCGGCCTCGGTCAGCCCCTAAAGCCCTCGTCGTGGTTGCCTAATGAACCTTGATCGCGTCCAGCGGCAAATGGAGCTCGGCGGCACGCTCCTGGCGATCTTTCTTGCGGAACTCGTTTTCCTTGCGCTCGAACTTGATCATCTCTTCCCGCGCCGCCTCCAGCAGCGGATTGCGCCGGTTCGTATCGTGATGCGTGTTGTTCGTCATGACTAAGGTCCCCAGAGTTGCGGTCCCATCCAAGAGAAGACCGCAGGCCGCGAAAGGTTCGGTGCCGCAGGATTACGGAATTCTGACGGCGCGCGGATCATCCGTCTTTGATGCGCGTCAGGCAGCACCAAAATCCGCAAAAGAACATATTGCGAACCTAGAACAAATAGGGTACATTGATTTTATCGCCGCGCCGCCTCGCCAGCCGTTTGTCCCTCTAGCGAATCCTCGCCATAAGGAGCACGACCCAATGTCCACCACTGCCCTGCGTATCGTCGAAGGATCTTCCATGGACAAGAGTAAAGCTCTGGCCGCCGCGCTTTCCCAGATCGAGCGGCAGTTCGGCAAGGGCTCGGTGATGAAGCTCGGCAAGAACGACCGTTCGATGGATGTCGAGGCGGTCTCCTCGGGTTCGCTCGGGCTCGATATCGCGCTCGGGATCGGCGGCCTGCCGAAGGGGCGCGTCGTGGAGATCTACGGGCCGGAATCCTCGGGCAAAACCACGCTGGCGCTGCACACGGTGGCGGAAGGGCAGAAGAAGGGCGGCATCTGCGCCTTCATCGACGCCGAGCACGCGCTCGACCCGGTCTATGCGCGCAAGCTGGGCGTCAACATCGACGAACTCCTGATCTCGCAGCCGGACACCGGCGAGCAGGCGCTGGAAATCTGCGACACGCTGGTGCGCTCCGGCGCGGTCGACGTGCTGGTGATCGATTCGGTTGCGGCGCTGGTGCCGAAGGCCGAACTCGAGGGCGAGATGGGCGATGCGCTGCCGGGTCTGCAGGCTCGGCTGATGAGCCAGGCGCTGCGCAAGCTGACGGCCTCCATCAACAAGTCCAATACCATGGTGATCTTCATCAACCAGATCCGCATGAAGATCGGTGTGATGTACGGCTCGCCGGAAACCACCACCGGCGGCAACGCGCTGAAGTTCTATGCCTCCGTCCGCCTCGACATCCGCCGCATCGGCGCGATCAAGGAGCGCGACGAAGTGGTCGGCAACACCACCCGCGTCAAGGTCGTCAAGAACAAGCTGGCGCCGCCCTTCAAGCAGGTCGAGTTCGACATCATGTACGGCGAGGGCGTTTCCAAGATGGGCGAGATCCTCGATCTCGGCGTCAAGGCCGGCATCGTCGAAAAATCCGGCGCCTGGTTCTCCTATGACAGCCAGCGCCTTGGCCAGGGTCGCGAGAATTCGAAAGCGTTCCTGAAGGCCAACCCCGACATTACCGCCAAGATCGAAACCTCGATCCGCCAGAACTCCGGCCTGATCGCCGAGCAGATTCTCGCCGGCAGCCCCGAGCGTGATGCCGACGGCGAGGAGCCGGCGGACGAGTAAACTTCAACAGTAAAGTTTTTCGCGAGGAGCGGGCGCTGAGGACGTTGAGTTGCCGACGTCTTCGGCGCCTGTTTCGTTTTGTGTGGGGTGATGGGTTTCACTTCGCTCTACCCATCCTAAGAAGCTGAACTGACAAACGAGCGGCTGTGGCGATGGGATCGCGAGAGCCGCTCATTGGTCGCGCCCTATTCCTACTCCGCCGCTTCCGCGTAATCGCTCACCGGCGGGCACGAGCACACCAGATTGCGGTCGCCATAGACGTTGTCGACGCGGCCGACCGGGCTCCAGTATTTGTCGGTGCGCGAGGTGCCCGCGGGGAAGCAGCCTTCGGCGCGGGTGTAGGCGCGCTTCCAATCGTCGTCCGCGATGTCGTGCACGGTGTGCGGGGCGTGGCGCAAGGGCGACGCCTCGATCTTGAAGCGGCCGGCCTCGACCTCGGCGATTTCCTTCCGGATCGCGATCATGGCATCGCAGAAACGATCGAGCTCCGCCTTGGATTCCGATTCGGTCGGCTCGATCATCAGCGTGCCCGGCACCGGGAAGCTCATGGTCGGCGCATGGAAGCCGTAGTCGATCAGGCGCTTTGCGATGTCGTCGACGGTGACGCCTGAGGTCGTCTTCAGCGCGCGGGGATCGACGATGCACTCATGCGCGACGCGGCCTTTCTCGTTCTTGTAGAGCACCGGGAAGTGCGCATCGAGCCGTGCCGCGACGTAGTTGGCGTTGAGGATCGCGATCTCGGTGGCGCGCTTGAGGCCTTCGCCGCCCATCATCAGGATGTAGATGTAGGAGATGGTCAGGATCGAGGCTGAGCCGAACGGCGCTGCCGAGACTGGGCCGACCGGCACATCCCCGTTCGCCGCTGGATGCCCCGGCAGGAACGGGGCGAGATGCGCCTTGACGCCAATCGGGCCCATGCCCGGGCCGCCGCCGCCATGCGGGATGCAGAAGGTCTTGTGCAGGTTGAGATGGCTGACATCGGCGCCGTAATCGCCGGGCCTGCTAAGGCCGACCTGCGCATTGAGGTTGGCGCCGTCGAGATAGACCTGGCCGCCATGGCCATGCACGATGTCGCAGATCTCGCGGATATGCTCCTCGAACACGCCATGGGTCGAGGGATAGGTGATCATGACAGCGGCGAGGTCGTTCGAATGCTTCTCGGCCTTGGCGCGGAGATCGTTAACGTCGACGTCGCCGTTCTTCTCGCAGGCGACCACCACCACGTCCATGCCGACCATCGCGGCCGAGGCCGGATTGGTGCCGTGGGCGGAGGAGGGGATCAGGCAGATCTTGCGATGCGTCTCGCCACGCGCCGCGTGATAGCCGCGGATCGCGAGCAGCCCGGCATATTCGCCTTGCGCGCCCGAATTCGGCTGCAGCGAGATCGCGTCATAGCCGGTGATGTCGCACAGCCATTTTTCCAGCCGCGCGAACAGCGCGTAGTAACCCTTCGCCTGCTCGCGCGGGGCGAACGGGTGCAGGCTGCCGAATTCCGGCCAGGTCAGCGGCATCATCTCGGTGGTCGCGTTCAGCTTCATGGTGCACGAGCCGAGCGGAATCATCGCGCGGTCGAGCGCGAGGTCGCGATCGCTGAGCTTGCGCATATAGCGCAGCATCTCGGTCTCCGAGCGATGCGCATGGAAGACCGGGTGGGTGAGGAAGGAGGTCGCGCGCTTCAGCGCTTCCGGCAGCGCCTCGCGCGTGGTCGCGTCGATCTCGGCATACGCGAGCTGGCCGCCGAAGGCGCGCCATACCGCTTCCACCGTCGCAGGCGTGGTGGTCTCGTCGAGCGCGATGCGCAGAGCGCTCTCACCAATACCGAGATTGATCTTCTCGGCGGCCGCGCGCGCGACGATCTCGGCACGCTTCGCGCCGGCGTCCACGCTTAGTGTGTCGAAGAAGCTGTCGGACTGCAGCGCAAAGCCGAGCTTGCGCAGGCCTGCAGCCAGCACGGCCGTGCGGCGATGCACATTGCGCGCGATCTGCGTCAAGCCTTCGGGGCCGTGATAGACCGCATACATCGAGGCGATCACCGCGAGCAGCACCTGCGCGGTGCAGATGTTGGAGGTCGCCTTCTCGCGGCGGATGTGCTGCTCGCGGGTCTGCAGCGCGAGGCGATAGGCAGGCATCCCGCGCGAATCCACGGAGAGGCCGACGATGCGGCCGGGCAGCGAACGCTTCAGCGCATCGCGCACCGCCATGTAGGCCGCGTGCGGCCCGCCATAACCCATCGGCACGCCGAAGCGCTGGGCAGAGCCGATCGCGATGTCGGCGCCGAGCTCGCCGGGCGAGGCGAGCAGTGTCAGGGCGAGGAGATCGGCGGCGATGATCGCGAGCGCGCCCTTGGCCTTCAGGCTGGCGATCGCAGGCCTGAGGTCGCGCACAGCGCCTGAACTGCCCGGATATTGCAGCAGCGCGCCAAGCACGTCCGTCTTGTCGAGATCGGTGAGGGGATCGCCGACGACCAGGGTCCAGCCCAGGGGCTCCGCGCGGGTGCGCATCACCGCGAGCGTCTGCGGATGCACGTCCTTGTCGACGAAGAAGGCTTTTGCTTCAACTTTCGAGTGCCGCTCCGCGAGCGCCATCGCTTCCGCCGCCGCGGTGGCTTCGTCGAGCAGCGAGGCGTTGGCGACGTCGAGCCCGGTGAGATCGCAGATCATGGTCTGGAAGTTGAGCAGCGCCTCGAGCCGGCCCTGGCTGATCTCGGGCTGGTAGGGCGTGTAGGCTGTGTACCAGGCCGGGTTCTCCAAGATGTTGCGCTGGATCACCGCAGGCAAGATCGTGCCGGAATAGCCTTGGCCAATCAGGGAGGTGAAGACCTCGTTCTGGGCGGCGAGCTCGCCCATATGCGCGATCGCCTCGGTTTCGCTGAGCGGCTTGCCGAGATCGAGCGGGGCGGCCTGCCGGATCGAGGCCGGCAGCGTCTGCGCCATCAGCGCATCGACGCTGTTCGCGCCGACCGCCTCGAGCATCGCGGTGACGTCGCGTGCCGAGGGGCCGATGTGGCGGCGAACGAAGCTGGTGGTGTCGCCGTTGGATTTGCGGTGCGCGGTCATCATGGGTCCTCGCTTCAGGTCATCTGTCGTCGTCGTGCCCCGCAGGCGCGGGGGTAATCGCATGGCACGTCCGTGCCACAAACTCGTCATGCCCGGGCTTGTCCCGGGCATCCACGTTCTTGGTGCCGCGCGAAGGCCGTGGATGGCCGGGACAAGCCCGGCCATGACGTTGTGGAAACATCGCGTACACTCTCATGCGGTAGCCCTGCGCCTTCGCGGGGCATGACAGGTGAGTGTGTGGAGATGGCTCGCCTCCTCACGCCGTGTGGGCCTTGTACGCCGCCTCGTCCATGAGGCCGCCGAGCTCGCTCTTGTCGGCAATCTTGATCTTGAAGAACCAGGCCGCGCCTTGCGCAGCCGAGTTCACCAGCGCGGGCTCGGCGGCGAGCGCAGCGTTAGTCTCGAGCACTTCGCCCGTCACGGGCGCGTAGACGTCCGATGCGGCCTTGACCGATTCCACGACGGCGGCGGCTTCCGCCTTCTTCAGCGTGCGGCCGAGCTTGGGCAATTCGACGAACACGACGTCGCCGAGCTGCGACTGCGCGTAGTCGGTGATGCCGACGGTCGCGACATCGCCGTCGATCGCGAGCCATTCGTGGTCAGAGGAGTAGAGCGTCGTGGTCATTTTCTTAGTCCTCAGCGTTTGTAGGTGTTTTTCACGAAGGGCATGGCGGCGATTTGCACGGCCAGGCGTTGGCCGCGCACCTCGGCGAAGAGCTTTGTGTCGATCGCGCTCGATGCGGTGGGCACGTAGCCCATCGCGACCGGCGCATTCAGGCTCGGGCCGAAACCGCCCGAGGTGACCTTTCCGATCGGCTCGCCGGAGGTCGCGTCCGCAAACAGCAGCGCGCCCTCGCGCACCGGCGCGCGGCCCTCGGTGCGCAGGCCGACACGGCGGCGGGATGCGCCGTGATCGAAATGGGCCAGAATCTTTGCCGCGCCCGGGAAGCCGCCGGCGCGTGCGCCGCCGGTGCGGCGGCTCTTCTGCACCGACCATTCCAGTGCGGCCTCGACCGGCGTGGTCGCGGTATCGATGTCGTGGCCGTAAAGACAAAGCCCGCCTTCGAGCCGCAGGCTGTCACGGGCGCCGAGCCCGATCGGCATGACGTCGGGATTGTCCAGCAGGGCCCTGGCGAGCCATTCGGCATCGCCTGCAGGAACCGAAATCTCGAAGCCGTCTTCGCCGGTATAGCCGGAGCGCGAGACGAAGCAGTCGAGGCCGGCGACCTTGTGCGGGTCGGAATCCATGAACTTCATGGCGGGCGCCTCTGCACATAATTTCGCCAGCGCGGATTCCGCCTTCGGCCCTTGCAGCGCGATCAGCGCGCGGTCGGCCAGCGAATCGATGACGCAGGTGTCCGAGAGATTCGCACGCAGATGCGCCTCGTCCTCGGCCTTGCAGGCGGCGTTGACGACCAGGAAGAGGTGATCGCCGAAATTGGCGACCATCAGATCGTCCAGAATCCCACCCCCGGCATCGGTGAACTGGGCGTAGCGCTGCCGGCCCGGCGCAATCGCCAAAATATCCTGCGGCACCAGCCGTTCCAGCGCGCAGGCGGCGTCCTCGACCTTGCCCGACTTCGGCCTGAGTGCGAGCTGGCCCATGTGGGAGACGTCGAACAGGCCGGCCGCATTGCGGGTATGAAGGTGCTCCTTCAGGACTCCGGCCGGATATTGCACGGGCATGTCATAGCCCGCGAACGGCACCATCTTGCCGCCGAGCGAGACATGCAGGTCGTAAAGGGGGGTGCGTTTCAGGGATTCTTTGTCGTCACGCGCAAGCATCGGGGGGCCCTCGGCGGTTCCCCGGGAAGGATTTCCCGTGGACACCAGTCGAAGCCCCATCTGTCGCTGTGCCTGAGAGTATTATCCCGTCGGCGGACGCTGTCCGGGACTTAAGCCCGTCGGCGCCTCTTTCCAGATGCTGTCAAAGCCACGCGGTCCTTTTGCCTGAGAGTTTCCGGGGCGGTTGCTCCTTCGGCGCCGGCTACCAGTGCCGGTCTCTCCCGACGTGGCCGTACGATACAGATGGGTAAAGACCACAGGCCGGCCAAGCCTGTCAACGCGGCATCGGCGGCTTTCCAACGGATTACGCGACTGCGGCAACGCCTTGATCTGTCTGCACAGTTTCTGGACAGCGAAGCTGGCCTTGTCTAAAAGCGCTTTGACCCGCAGATATCAGCCCAAACTCGCGGTTTGGATGGCTTGAAGGCGGGTGCAAGCACACCCGATTGGATGAACATGAGCGGCGTCAACGAGATCAGGTCGACCTTTCTGAACTTCTTTGCCGAGAACGGCCACGAGATCGTGTCGTCCTCGCCATTGGTGCCGCGCAACGATCCGACGTTGATGTTCACCAATGCCGGCATGGTGCAGTTCAAGAACGTCTTCACCGGCGTCGAGAAGCGGCCCTATCAGCGCGCCACCACCTCGCAGAAATGCGTGCGCGCCGGCGGCAAGCACAACGACCTCGACAATGTCGGCTACACCGCGCGCCATCTCACCTTCTTCGAGATGCTCGGCAACTTCTCGTTCGGCGACTATTTCAAGGAGCGCGCGATCGAGCTGGCCTGGACGCTGATCACGAAGGAATTCGGTCTGAAGAAGGACAAGCTACTCGTCACGGTCTACCACACCGACGATGAGGCGGCCGGACTGTGGAAGAAGATCGCGGGCTTCTCCGAGGATCGCATCATCCGCATCCCGACCTCGGACAATTTCTGGGCGATGGGCGACACCGGCCCGTGCGGCCCGTGCTCGGAGATCTTCATCGATCGCGGCGATCACATCTGGGGCGGGCCGCCGGGCTCCCCGGAGGAGGATGGCGATCGCTTCCTCGAATTCTGGAATCTCGTCTTCATGCAGTACGAGCAGGTGACGAAGGAGGAGCGCGTGGCGCTGCCGCGTCCCTCGATCGACACTGGCATGGGGCTGGAGCGCATGGCCTGCATCATGCAGGGCGTCGACAGCGTGTTCGAGACCGACCTGTTCCGTCATTTGATCGATGCGACGGCGTCCGCGCTCGGCAGCGGACCGGATGAGAAGACCGTGGCCTCGTTCCGCGTCATCGCCGACCATCTGCGTTCGTCGGCCTTCCTCGTCGCCGACGGCGTGCTGCCCTCGAACGAGGGCCGCGGCTATGTGCTGCGCCGGATCATGCGCCGCGCGATGCGCCATGCGCAGTTGTTAGGTGCGAAAGAACCGCTGATGCATCGGCTGGTCTGGGCGCTGGTGCGCGAGATGGGCCAGGCCTATCCGGATTTGATGCGCGCGGAAAATTTGATCGAGGAAACGCTGCGCCTGGAAGAGACCCGCTTCCGCAAGACGCTGACACGCGGCCTCGCCATTCTCGACGAGAAGAGCGCGTCCTTAAAGAAGGGCGACATGTTCGACGGCGACGTCGCCTTCACGCTGTACGACACTTACGGCTTTCCGCTCGACCTGACGCAGGACGCGCTGAAGTCGCGCGGCATCAGCGTCGATCAGGCCTCGTTCACCGACGCGATGGAGCGTCAGAAGGCCAAGGCACGCGAGTCCTGGAAGGGGTCTGGCGAAGCTGCTTCCGAGGCGATCTGGTTCCCGCTGCGTGAGAAGCTCGGCGCGACCGAATTCCTGGGTTATGAGACCGAGAGCGCCGAAGGCGTGGTGACCGCGCTGGTCAAGGACGGCAAGGACGCCGCGAGCCTCAAGGCCGGCGACACCGGCGCGATCGTGCTGAACCAGACGCCGTTCTACGCGGAGTCCGGCGGGCAGGTCGGCGACACCGGCGTATTGACCGGCGAGGGCGGCATCAAATTCCGCGTCACCGACACGCAGAAAAAGCTCGGCGATTTCTTCGTTCACGTCGGCACGGTCGAGAGCGGCGAGCTGAAGCTCGGCACCGCGCTGCAGCTCGAAGTGGATCACGGCAGGCGCTTTTCGATCCGCGCGCATCACTCGGCCACGCATCTCATCCACGAGGCGCTGCGCCAGGTGCTCGGCGACCACATTGCCCAGCGCGGCTCGATGGTCGCGCCGGACCGTTTACGTTTCGACTTCGTGCATCCGAAGCCGATCACGGCAGAGGAGCTTGCGCGCGTCGAGGACATCGCCAACGACGTGGTGCTGGAGAATGACGAAGTCTCGACCCGCGTCATGGGCGTGGACGAGGCCCGTGAGGCCGGCGCACGCGCGCTGTTCGGCGAGAAATACGGCGATGAGGTTCGCGTCGTCTCGATGGGCCGCACCGCGCGCGAGCGCGGCGCCAACGCACTCGGCTGGTCGGTCGAACTGTGCGGCGGCACCCATGTCAGGCGCACCGGCGACATCGGGCTGATCACGCTGACGGGCGAGAGCGCGGTCGCCTCCGGCGTGCGCCGCATCGAAGCGCTGACCGGCAACTACGCGCGAAAACACGCCAACGACACCATGGCGCTGGCGAAGACCGCCGCGCACGAGCTGCGCACGTCGATCGACGACGTTCCGGCGCGCATTGCCGCGCTGATGGAAGAGCGCAAGAAGCTCGAGCGCGAACTCTCCGACGCCCGCAAGAAGCTGGCGATGGGCGGCGGTGCAGCTTCGAGCAACGGCGCGGCCTCCGGCGTGCGCGAGGTCGGCGACGTCAAGCTGATGGCGCGCGCGGTCGAGGGCATCGAGATGAAGGATCTCAAGAGCCTTGCCGACGACGGCAAGAAGCAGATCGGCTCCGGCGTCGTCGCCATCGTCGGCGTCACCGAGGATGGCAAGGCCGGCGTCGTGGTCGGCGTCACCGCTGACCTCACCTCGCGCTTCAATGCGGTCAATCTGGTGAAGGTCGCCTCCGAAGCGCTCGGCGGCAAGGGCGGCGGCGGGCGGCCCGACATGGCTCAGGCCGGCGGCCCCGATGGCGCGAATGCGGCCGCAGCGCTCACGGCGATCGAAAAAGCCATGACCGAACAAAAATCGGCCGGCGCGTAAGCAGGTGCGCCCCGTTCCGCGAGGACGTGGCTCAACCGATCCCAATCTGAGGGATCGCCTCTACGAATTGCTGGAGCACGATCCGCTGGCCTACTCGGTCGGGTCGCGCTTCATCCAGCTGATCATTGGCGTCATCGTGCTCGACGTCGCCGCGATGATCCTTGCCTCGGTGCCGGAGCTGGACGCGCAATTCGGTGCGCTGTTCGCAGGCATCTCCATCCTCGCCGTGATCGTGTTTGCGCTGGAATATGCCGCGCGGCTGTGGACGGTGGCGGGCCATACCCAGCGCCCGGCGTCCGCGCTGTCCGACCGGCTCAGTTATGTCTTCTCCGCACTCGGCATCATCGATCTCCTCGCGTTCCTGCCGGCTGCGGTCGTGCTCGCTACTGGCCGCCATGCGACGCTGGCGGCGCTCGGCGTGCTGCCGTTCTTCAAGCTGGTGCGCTATTCGCCGGCGATGCGTTCGCTGCTCGCCGCCGTCCATGCCGAGCGACGGGCGCTGATTGGCTGCATCGTCATCCTGATCGGCGCGGTTCTGACGTTTGCCTCGCTGCTCTACGCCATCGAGCGCGACGTGCAGCCCGACAAGCTCGGCACCATTCCGCAGGCGATGTGGTGGGCGATCGTGACGCTCGGCACCGTCGGCTACGGCGACGTCGTGCCGGTGACGGCGCTCGGCAAGTTCATTTCCGTCTTCACGATCATCAGCGGATTTGCCATGATCGCGCTGCCGGTCGCGATCATATCGACGGCCTTTGCGGAAGAGGTGAAGCGGCGCGACTTTGTCGTGACCTGGGGCATGCTGGCGCGGGTGCCGCTGTTCTCGCATCTCAGCGCATCCGAGATCGCCGACATCATGCGGCTGCTTCGGGCGCGCACGATCGAGCAGGGCGAGATCCTGGTGCGGCGGGGCGATGCGGCTTCGTCGATGTATTTCATCACCGCCGGCGAGGTCGAGATCGCGCTGCCGAACCAGCAGGTGCGGCTCGCGGATGGCACCTTCTTCGGGGAGATCGCGCTGCTGCACAAAACCAAACGCAGCGGGACGGTGACGGCAACGCGCAAGACCCGGCTGCTGGTGCTCGACGCCCAGGACTTTCACGCCCTGATCGAACGCATGCCGACGCTCGCCGCGCACGTCCACAAGACCGCGAAGGCGCGGCTGGAGGGCAGCGGTGACCTTGCGGTGGCGGAGCTGGCGCAGGCGGAGCGCGAAGGCACCGACCGCTGAGGGCTCAGCCCTTCTTCAGGAAGACGTAGTCGGCCGAATAGGGCGCGCTCTTGAAATCGCCGGCCTTGTCGCAAGAACCCTCGAGCTTGCCGCCATGGGTGTTGATGCGCTGAACCGTCGTAACGGGTGCGAGGACGCCGCTGCCGCGGTGGGCGGTCACTTCCAGCTTCAGCCAGGGAATATCGGCCGCGGTGGTACCCGGCGCATTGCCGGCGGCCTTGGCGGCGACGGCGCTGCCGTCGGCATGCTCCCAGTTCGGCCCGGCATAGTGCCGGCCGATCGTCTTGCCCTCGGACAGCAGCGTCGCGATCGGCTCGCGGAACGTCCAGGCGAGCTTGCCGTCGGTGCCGGCCTTGCACTCATAGACCTGCGCGCCCTCGGCGTGGACGCTGAGCACGATGCTCTCGCCGGGGGCCGCGATTGCGTCGGGGAGCGGGTCGGCGGCCACAGCCGGTCCAGCGAGCAGCAACAGGCAGGGGACGGCTAGCTTGATCGACATGGTCGCATCTCCGCGCAAAGGTCCAAAAAAGCGAACGGGCCGCGCTTGCGACGCGGCCCGTAATGATGTCCGACCCAGTCGGGCGAAATTGCGGACGGCTTACGCCGCCAGCGCCTTCCCGAGGTTCTCGGCGACCTTGTCGAGGAATCCAGTGGTCGAGAGCCAGCGCTGGTCGGCGCCGACCAACAGCGCGAGGTCCTTGGTCATGTAGCCTTCCTCGACAGTGTCGACGCAGACCTTCTCCAGGGTGTTGGCGAACTTGGCGAGCTCCGCATTGTTGTCGAGCTTGGCGCGGTGCGACAGGCCGCGTGTCCAGGCGAAGATCGACGCGATCGAGTTGGTCGAGGTCTCCTTGCCCTTCTGGTGCTCGCGGTAATGGCGGGTCACCGTGCCATGGGCGGCTTCGGCTTCCACCGTCTTGCCGTCGGGGGTGAGGAGGACCGAGGTCATCAGGCCGAGCGAGCCGTAGCCCTGCGCCACCGTGTCGGACTGCACGTCGCCGTCGTAGTTCTTGCAGGCCCAGACATAGCCGCCGGACCATTTCAGCGCCGAAGCGACCATGTCGTCGATCAAGCGGTGCTCGTAGGTCAGGCCCTTGGCGTCGAATTCCTTCTTGAACTCGCGCTCGTAGATATCCTGGAAGATGTCTTTGAAGCGGCCGTCATAGACCTTCATGATCGTGTTCTTGGTCGAGAGATAGACCGGGTAGTTGCGCAGCAGGCCGTAGTTCAACGAAGCGCGGGCGAAGTCGATGATGGAATCGTCGAGATTGTACATCTGCATCGCGACGCCGGCGCCCGGGGTCTTGAACACCTCCCGCTCGATCACGGTGCCGTCCTCGCCGACGAACTTCATCGTCAGCGTGCCCTTGCCGGGGAACTTGATGTCGGTGGCGCGGTACTGGTCGCCATAGGCGTGGCGGCCGATGATGATCGGCTTGGTCCAGCCGGGAACCAGGCGCGGCACGTTCTTGCAGATGATCGGTTCGCGGAAGATCACGCCGCCGAGGATGTTGCGGATGGTGCCGTTCGGCGACTTCCACATCTGCTTGAGATTGAACTCCTTCACCCGGGCCTCGTCCGGGGTGATGGTGGCGCACTTGACGCCGACGCCAACCTTCTTGATGGCCTCGGCGGCGTCGATCGTCACCTGATCGTTGGTCTCGTCACGGTATTCCATGCCCAGGTCGAAATAGAGCAGCTCGACATCCAGGAACGGGTTGATCAGCTTGTCCTTGATGTACTGCCAGATGATCCGGGTCATCTCGTCGCCATCGAGTTCGACGACGGGGTTGGACACCTTGATTTTTGCCATGATCGGGGAAGCCTCTTGGGAACGGCGCTTTGGCGCGCCACGGGAATATCCGCCGCCTCTTAGCACCGGGACGCGGCCGGCGAAAGCCAAGGGATTATGCACTTTTAGCTCATCCAGCCCCCGCAGATGGGGGTTCGACGAGCCCCGTCGCGGGGGCCGGGATAAGGTTTCAGGCGAGATTCAAAAGTCGAATCCAACCCGTTATTTCCCTTGAGAATTTCGTCAGGACAGGCAAACGACAGGCGGCCGGGCAGCCGGCCCAAGACGTGGTCGAGACCAGGTCAGGACCGGCCTTGAATCATTTCATCAAGAGCGCCTGTCCAAGGCCTTGAGAACCAGTGCGAAAGCGAAGCGAGATGTCGGGGACTGACAAGAGCAAGGCGGGCCTTTCCCTCGACGGTCCCATTGTGATCCTGGTCGAGCCGCAACTTGGCGAAAACATCGGCATGGCCGCGCGCGCCATGGGCAATTTTGCGCTTGGCGCCTTGCGCATCGTCAATCCTCGCGACGGCTGGCCGAACATCGCCGCCCAGCGCGCCGCGGCCGGGGCCGACTATATTCTGGATAAGGTCGAATTGTTCGACACGGTCGGTGAGGCCGTCGCCGACCTCGACCTGCTGTTCGCCACCACCGCGCGCCCCCACGACCAGGCCAAGCCGGTGGTGGGGCCGGAAGCCGCAGCTAGCGAGATTTCCGGGCACGTCGCGGCGGGCGGCAAGGCCGGTATCCTGTTCGGCCGGGAGCGCTGGGGCCTGACCAATGAGGAGGTCGGGCTTGCCAATCGCATCATTACCTTCCCGGTCAATCCGGGCTTTGCCTCGCTCAACCTTGCCCAGGCCGTGCTCTTGGTGGGCTACGAATGGTTCAAGCGCGCGACCTCCGGCGAGCTGCCGCACGCGATGCCGGAGCGCTCCGAGCGCGCCTCGCAGCACCAGATGCAGGCCTTCTTCGACAATCTCATCCGCGAACTCGACCGGGTCGAATTCCTGCGCCCGGCCGAGAAGCGCGACACCATGCTTGTGAACCTGCGCAACATCTTTACCCGCATGGAGCCGACCAAGCAGGACATGCACACCCTGCATGGGGTGGTGATGGCGATCGCTGAAGGGCGCAAGGGCCCGGCCAAGGGCGGCGTGCTCGACGGCGAGCAGGCCACGCGCCTGCGCGCGCTGCTGGCGGAGCACGGGCAGGGCGCCGAGGTGCCCGACAGCGGCTCCACCGTGCGCGGCCTCGCCCGCCTGCTCCGCCGCAACCCGACCGATGCCGAGCGTCTGCTCTGGCAGGCCCTGACGCGCGATCGCCGTTTCGCCGGCCAGTTCAAGCGCCAGACCCCGGTCGGCCGACACATCCCGGACTTCGTCTCGTTCCCGCACCGGATCGCGATCGAACTGGTCAACCCGGGCGAGGGCGAGACCATCGCTGCCGACCGCGCGGGCCGGCGGGCGTGGCTCGAGGCGCGGGATTATCGGGTAATCGAGATGCGGGCGGCGGATGTGGAGCGGGATCTGGAGGCGGAGCTGGCGCGGCTGCAGGGGATGATCGCGCAGGGCATGTAGATTTCGTCGGGAAGCGGAGCGAATTGTCGCTCTCGCTCACCTTGGCCGATCAGCGCCGGTTCAGCGCTGGAAGACGATCTTGCCGCCGACCAGGGTCAGGTCCACCTTGATGTCCTTGATCTGCTCCTCCGGCACGGCCGCATAGTCAGCGGAGAGCACCACGATGTCCGCCAGCTTTCCGGGCTCAATCGTCCCTTTGCGCGTTTCATCGAACGTGTAGCGCGAAGCCGCGCTGCTGTAGAGCCGTAGGGCCTGCTCGCGCGTAATGGCTTCTGCCGAGCCGTAGACGTTTCCGTTGGGGTCCTTCCTGGTCACCATGATGTACATGTTGAGGAAGGGGTTGATCGGGTTGACCGGAAAATCCGTCCCGGCGCCGAGGCTGTTGAGCCCCATTTTTTCGATCAACGTCCTGGTCGGCACGGCGCGGTCGGCGGTCGCTTTCCCGAGAAATCGTTCGACGGTCGCTCCCTTGTCCCACATGAAAACGTTCTGGAAATCGATGCGGACTCCCAGTCTTTGCGCACGCTCCATCTGTTCTGGCCGGATCAGGCTGGCGTGGATGAGGACGAAGCGACGGTCGCGGATCGATTTTTCTTTATCCGCGGCCTCGAAGGCATCGAGCACCTGGTCAACACCCAGGTCGCCGACGACGTGGACTCCGACACGCCAGTCATAACGGTTGCAGACGGAGATGAGTTGCTTCAGCCGCTCGGGTGTCTGCTGCGCGATGCCGTGATAATTGTCGTGTGAATCGGGATACACGTCACGCATGAGCGCTGTCTTCAGCGTCATGCCGCCGTCGTAAAAGATCTTGATGCCGGCGAATTTGAGCCAATCGTCACCGAAGCCTGATGAGGCTCCATTGCCTGACATGATCGCTTCCCATGCGCTCAGATCGGCTGGGGGCTCCGGTCGAAACATCACGCCGGTGCGCAAAGTGGCTTTCCCGGCTGCGACAAGCTTCTGCAGCGTGCGGACATCGCGTGGCTCTGTTGCGCCTTCGATCACACTGGTGATGCCGAAGCTGTTCAGCACACCTTCGGCAATGGTGAATTGCCGCATTTCGTCGTCTTCTGTCCAGGGTGGTACGGCCTTCTCGACCCGATCGATCGCCGTCTCCACGAGCACGCCGGTCAGTTCACCGGTTGCGTCGCGTTCAAACTTTCCACCACTCGGATCAGCGGTGGTCTTGTCGACACCGACCACTTGTAGAGCCATGGTGTTCGCCATCGAGAAATGCCCGACGGTGCGAAGATAGACCGGGTTGTTCGGAGCAACGCTATCGATCTCCTGCCTCGTCAGATAGCGCTTCTCGGCCAATTGTGAGGGCGGATGCCACGCGCCACCTACAATCCACTCACCCGGCTTTTTCTTCGTGGCGAATGATTTGATGGCCTCGAGCGCGTCCGCAACGGTCTTGGCGCGGCCCAGGATTACGACATAGTCGCCCAGACCAGCGGCCTTGAAGTGAGCGTGTGTATCGATCAATCCGGGGATGACGGTCTTGCCGGCCACATCGAGCACGCGGGTCCGGGCGCCTGCAAGCGCCTTGATCGAAGCACTGGTTCCGGTCGCGATGATCGTTCCATCTGCGACGGCGACTGCCTCCGTGACGGTCGATCGGTCGTCCAACGTCAGAACCTTGCCATTAACGAGGACCAGGTCAGGCGCATTAAGCTCCGGCTGCTGCGCCTCGGCATTTGCGACGCCAGCGATGAACATGCCCGTAGCAAGGATTGCAAATGCCTTTAACTTGCGGACCATTGCGTACCCCTTTGGATCTTTCTGCTTGGCGACAGCTGCAAGGGTATCTTTGATCAAATAGGGGTTCAATGCTTCTCGACGCTTGGCAGCGTCGCACGGTGGGCAGGTGGAGTGCTTCCTTGTTAGGCGGAAAGCTGGCCGGCCGCCCACGTCCGTCTACGAAGGACGCCCGAGCTGCACCTCGCGCTCCACCGCAATCCATGTCGTGCGCGCCACCGCCAGCAACTTCCCGGTTTCGTCATGCGCTGCAGCTTCGGCCATGCGCTTGCGGCCGTCGCGGCCGGTTGGCCAGGCCGTGATGATGCAGCGGTCTCCCGGGCGCGGGCGGGCTTCGATCCGCGCCGACATCCGTCCCAGCAGCAGCGGCGCCTTGTCGAAGCTGCCGCTTCCCTGATCGCAATTGCAGGCAAAGCCGGTGGGGCAGTCGAGCGCCGACCAGAGGAATTCGGTGGCGACCAAGCCGTCCTCGGCGGCGAGATTCTTGTCCGGCGTCCAGCTCGCCGCGAGAACGGCGCTGTGACTACGGAGCGAGCCGGCAAAGATGCGCAGGCCGTCGCCTTTCGTCCTTGCAGGACCGCAGACGAAACATGTCGGCAGGGGATGCTCGTGCGGCTTCACCGGCGTCGATAGCTCGGCGGCGCAGGCGTCCTCGAAGCTGGCTGTTTCCATGCGCGCAAGCTCGACGCTTGCCGCTCGCCCGGTCGCGACGATTTTGTCGCCGTCGCGAAGCTCCCATGTGCCGTCGTTCGTCGCGACCGCATCGAGCGGCGTGTCCAGCGGCGGCGGTGCGCGCAGCGTCACCTCCGCAGCCCCGGGAATGTGGCGGGCCAACCGGCCGCAGACATAGCCACCGTTCCCGGAGTTGGGAGGACCGCAAAAGCGTTTGTCGATGATGATCTGTGTCATCGGTTTTGTTCTCTCTGCCCGGTGTACTTTACCTGATCTTGAGGACAATTCGCCCCTGAACCGTTCGGTTGGCCACCGCACGCATGGCTTCGCCGGCCTCCTCCAAAGGGAGGACGCGATCGATGTGCGGGCGTATTTGTCCGTCGGCCAGTAATTGCATCAGCGTGGCGTTCATACGCGCGGCTTCGAGCGAGAATTTCTCCGCCCAGGCGCCGACGAAGACCCCGAGGATGGAATAGTTCTTCAGCAGCGGAAGGTTCATCGGAAGCGACGGGATATCGCCACTGGTGAAGCCGATCGGCATCAGCCGTCCGCCCCATTTCATCAGCCGAGCCATCTGCTCGAAAATCGCGCCGCCGATGTTGTCGAAGCCGATGTCGATGCCTTCTCCCGACGTGATCGACTTGATGCGGTCGCGCAGATCCTCGCTGCGATAGTTGACGATTTCGCTTGCCCCATAATTGCGAACCAGAGCAGCCTTGTCATCGGAGCCGATACCGGCGACGACGCGCAGGCCCAGATGGCGGCCGAGATCGACCACGGCAAGGCCAACTCCGCCAGCAGCACCGGTGACGAACAGCGTTTCGCCGCGCTGCGCCCGGGCCCGTTCGACCAGCGCATAATAGGCTGTGCCATAATTATGCAGGACCGTCGCCGCGGCTTCGAACGCGACGCCTTCAGGCAGAAGCACGCACTTTGAGTCCTTCGCTATCATCCGTTCGGCGTACCCGCCGGTCCAGGCGCTGCACGCCACGCGGTCGCCAGGCGCGAATCCCGTGACCTCGTCGCCGACCGCGACGACGACACCGGATGCTTCCGTGCCGGGCACAAAGGGCGTCGGCGGCCGCATCTGGTAGAGGCCCGAGACCACCAGCTGGTCCATGAAACTGACCGAGGCGGCGTGGACGTCGATCAGAATCTCGTCGCGCGCCGGCTTCGGCTCGTCGATTTCACTGAGGCGCAAATCGCCAGGTCCGGTGAATGAACTGCATAGAACTGCTCTCATCGTATCGCTCCAGCGGATTGTCCATGTTCGGCAGGTTCTCTCAACGGCGTCGCATATCCTGCGACGAGCTTGACGAAATCGGCCTGTCGCGCTGCACCAGTCTTCTCAAACAGGCGACGGACATGCGTCTTGATCGTCGTAACTGCGACGCCGAGCGCCGCCGCCACTTCGGGAACGCCGCCGAGTTCGACAATCGCGAGCAACACACGCAACTCCGTCGGCGCCAGTTTGAATGCGTTACGGAGAGCTTCGGAACGAGGCGATAGTGTCAGCGCCGCCTTGCGGACGAACAACGCGGCAACCGCGCTGTAGGCGACACCCGCATTTCGGCGCACGCCCGATGTTAGCGACAGGACATGGGCGACGTGGCGTTCTCCGTCCAATCCGATCATCGAGATCGCGAGTCCGTCGATGCCATGGGCCTCGTCGCCGCGTCCCGCTGCCGCGAAGACTTGCCGCAACGTCTGGCTGACCATGGTATCGCAGGCCATTAGCTGCCCACGGAGCTCAAGCAGGACGTTGCAGGCATCGAGCATAGCCTGCCCGGCGGTATTGGCATGAATGAGACGTCCGTCCGTGTCGACGAGAAAGAGGCTGGCGTCGAGCCCATCGAGGATATCGGCGAACACGGCGGCGTTTGCGGCCACGGGAACGGGCCCCCGCCCGATTGCAAATGCGCGGCTTGGCACTGCGCTCATCGGGGTGCACCAGCGGGGCGAGGGGGCTGCCGCTCGTCCGCCGGGCGGCGCGTGAAAAGCCGCGGCAGCAGCATCGGAACGCGGCGGCGATATTGCCGATAGGTCATGCCGAACTCGGCGATCAGATCCCGCTCCTCGAACCGCAGGGCGACCAGGATGTAGGCCGTGTTCGCAATCGCGAACAGCAGATGGCCAACGGTCATCTCGGGCGCGGCCCAGAACGCGAGCAGAAAGCCCAGCATGAGCGGATGTCGCACGATCTTGTAGAGCAGCGGCGTCCTGAACGATTGACCTGGTATCTCGCTCCCGCGGAACGCGACGAAAGCCTGGCGGAGGCCGAACAGATCGAAATGATCGATCATGTGGGTCGAGGCGAACGCGATCAGCCAACCAAGCCAATGCACGCCGATCAGTGCCCAGGCCGCAATGCCGCTGGTCTGCCAGATCGGTGCCGGAATCGGACGCCACTGCCAGAACAGCAAAAGGAGGATCAGGCTGGAGAGCAGCACGTAGGTGCTGCGCTGGCAGGCAACGGGAAGGAATTTGGCCCACCATCGCTTGAAGGCCGGGCGCGCCATGACGCTGTGCTGGATTGCAAACAGGCTCATCAGCAGCAGGTTGACGACGATGGCCTCGCCCCAATTCGCGGAGCCGCCGACGCCGATCGACATATCGATCGATTTGGGCACGACATAATTGCCGACGAAACCGAGCGCATAGAGAAATGAGATCGTGAAGATGACGTAGCTCACGATGGCATAGAGCAGGATCAGGAGGCGCCAGATCATGTTTTTTCCTATTGTGCCTGATGCAGCCGTGCCGCATGCAGGAGCCTGAGTTGCTCGCCGGCGAGCAGGCTGGATCTGCCCCGACTGCTATTGCTGAACCGTCCCCTGTGCGTCCCCCGGGGGCGCCGCGAGGGGAGGGAGGACTTTCATGACGGCATTCTCGCTGGGGACGTTCGGGTTCCCGGAGGTCCACGCCGACGGCCGCCCGATCAAGTTGGCCTTACGCAAGGGCCTCGCGCTGCTGGTCTATCTCGCGGAGGCCAAGGGCGTCGTGGCCCGCGAAATCGTGGCCACGCTGCTGTGGCCCGAGGCCGACCGCGACACCGGGCTTGCGCGATTGCGGCGCCTGCTTCACCGCATCGAGCTGACACTCGGTCAGAAGGTATTCGAGACCGACCGGACCAGCGTGCGATGGTCTCCGGCAGTCGCGCTGAAGGTCGATGCACACCTGTTCGAGAGCGCCTGCGATCGCGGCGATTTTGATGAGGCTTGCCAGATCTACGGGGGAGATTTCCTCGCAGGCTTCTCGCCGGAGGATTGTCCGGAATTCGACGACTGGGCGTTCTTCCGCCGCGAGGCGCTGCGGGGACGGCTGATGCATGCGCTGGAGCGTCTGGTGCAGGACAAGACTGGCGGCGGCGACTACTTTGCCGCGGCCGCGCATGCGACCCGTCTGGTCGAGCTCGATCCTTTGAGCGAAGTCTACGGCCGGCATCTGATCCGCAGTCTGCTGCTGGCGGGCGATCGCAGCGCGGCAGAGCGGCACCACGCGGCACTGACGCAGCGGCTGCGCGACGAGCTTGGTGTTACGCCCGAAGCCGAGACCGAGGCGCTGATGAGTCCTGCGGCGGCACACGCCGTTCCAGCGACGCGCTACGTCAAGGGCGCCGGCGTGCATCTGGCGTATCAGACCTATGGCAGCGGTCCGCTCGATATCCTGGTCATGCCCGGCTTCGTGTCGCATGTGGAACGCGCCTGGGAGTATCCCGCGAGCCGGACGTTTCTGGCCTCACTGATGAAGCTTGGGCGTCTGATCGTGTTCGATCGTCGCGGCATCGGGTTGTCCGACCGGGTTGGATCGGCGCCTGGTATCGATGTCACCGCGGAGGATATCGGCACCGTGCTGCGGGCCGTGGATGCGCGCCGCGTCGTGCTGTTCGGCGCATCCGAGTGCGGGCCGGCCTGCATCAAATTTGCGGTCGACGAGCCGCGTCTCGTGGCCGGACTGATCCTGTTCGGTGCATTGGCCAAGGGCTGCTGGTCGCAGGACTATCCGCACGCGTTGCGCGCCAGCCAGTACGACGCCTGGAGCAAGCACCTCATCGCGCAATGGGGAGGTCCGGTGGAGATTGAAACCTTCGCGCCCAGCCTTGCCGGCGACCCTCAGGCACGCGCCTGGTGGGCGGGGCTATTGCGCGCGGCCTCCAGTCCCGGCGGCATCTCGGCGGTGCTCGAGGCGTTTCGCGACGCCGACGTGCGGCACCTTTTGCCGCAAATTGCCATGCCGACATTGGTGCTGCATCGTCGAGACGACAAGGCCGTACGGATCGCGGCCGGCCGCGATGTGGCGAGCCGGATCAAAGGTGCGCAGTTCGTCGAGCTCGACGGCCATGATCATTGGTTCTTCGCAGGCGATCAGCAGCCGGTGCTGGGGGCGATCAAAAGGTTCATAGATCTGTTGCCGGGCGGGGTGAGAGCGGGCCGTAAGGTGCTGTAGCCCGGATGGAGCGGAGCGCAATCCGGGACAGTGTCCCCGCATTCCGCTGCGCTCCATGCGGGCTACGAGGTCACACCGCCTCTAACTGATCCGCCGCGCGCTTCTTCTTTGGCTTTGACTGGCTGAGCAGGGGGCCCGCGGTCAGCGCCGCCGTATCGGCCACGCCCGGATCGCGCGACACCATCGCCGCGACGATCGCGCCGTCGATCAACAGGCCGAGCTGATGTGCGAGCACGACGGGCTCGTTCGATCCGAGCTCGCCGGCGAGCTTCTCGATGTGGCCGAGCACGATCTTCTTGTGCTTCATCGCAATGTTGCGGAACTGCTTGGCGTCCTTATCGTGCTCGCCGACCGCATTGATGAAGGGGCAGCCGTAGAAGCGCTCTTCCGCGAACCAGCACTTCAGGGCCGGGAAGATGCGCGTGAGCTTGGCTTGCGCGTCGCCGCCGCCTTCTTCCATGGCGCCGATGAACCATTCGCGCCACTGCTTGCCTTCGCTTTCCAGGACCGCGTTGACGAGATTGGTCTTGGAGCCGAACAATTTATAGAGCGTGGTCTTCGCGGTGCCGGCTTCCGCGATGATCGCGTCGATGCCGGTGGCGTTGATGCCGTTCTTGCAGAACAGATGCGTCGCGGCGTTGAGCAGGCGCCCGCGCGCAGACTCGTCGTCGCTGGTGCCGTGCGGCGACTGAGACTTCTGCTTAGACGTCTTGTTCAGTGAGGGCTTGTTGAGTGAGGGCTTGGCCATGGGCTGCAACTTAATCGCAGCCGCGCCGCATCAGCAAGCCGCATCTGTTCCGCGCTGAAAAGATTCGCAGGGGAAAGCCCGTCTGCATCGCCTTTGAGCAAACGATCCCTGATCAATCCGCAGGCAGCTCCCGCTAAGCGGCTCCAATGCTTCGCCTTTTGATTTTGGCCGGCTCTGGCACGCTCCATGCAAGGAAACAGACCGTTCGGTATCCTACCGATTTCCACTTCTGCCAGGGAGAAGATGATGACTGCCGTCGTTCAAAAGACAGTGCTGACGGGTTGCCTCGCGCCCATCGACAAGAATGGCCTCGAGCAACTGATCGCCAACGGCAAGGCCAATCCGAAGGTCATCAAGACCTTGAAGTGCAAGACGGTCGCGGAAGGAAAATTCCGCCACGCCAACTACATCCGCAGTCTGCCGCCCTACATCGTCGACGAGCCGCCGGGCCTTTTGGGCGACGACACTGCGCCGAATCCGTCCGAAGCCTCGCTCGCCGCGCTGGGCTCCTGCCTCGCCGTCGGCCTGCACGCCAACGCCGTGCATCGCGGCTGGATCGTCAACAAGCTCGAGCTCGAGCTCGAGGGCGATCTTAACATCACTGCGGTGTGGGGCACCGGCGACATCTCGGACAAGCCGGTCGGCTTCACCGACGTGCGCGTCAAGGTCGACATGGAATGTGAGGGGATCTCGCCGGATGAGATCAATGCGCTGGTCGCCCATGTGAAGCAATGGTCGCCGGTCGCCAACACCTTCACCCGCCCGGTCAATCTCGAGGTCGGCATCTAGTAGACGGCAACAGGACAAGGTGCGGGAGACGATCATGGGTTCACTGGCTTTATCACGGGCCGAAGTTTTGGATCAGCCCGCACCGTCCATTGCAGGAGAGGTGGCGCGGATTGCGCGGGAGCAGCTCGCGCCGCTCGCCGCCGGCATCGATGCCGGCACCGTCTATCCCGCCGAGGTGCTGCGCCAATTCGGCGAGGTCGGCGCTTGGGGCAGTCACGTGCCGCACGAGGGGCCCGCGGACTTGCGCTGTGCGATCCAGGCCATGTCGGCGATCGGCGAGGTCTGCGGCAGCACCGCCTTCATGGCGTGGTGCCAGAACACACTGGTCTGGTACGCCGCCAACTCCACCAACATGACGCTGGCAAAGCGCTTCGGCGATGCGTTCTCGACCGGCCGCGTGCTCGGCGGCACCGGGCTTTCCAATCCGATGAAGAGCTTTTTCGGCATCGAAAAGCTCAAGCTGAAGGGGCGCAAGGTCGACGGCGGCTACATCGTGCGCGGCGCGCTGCCCTGGGTCTCCAATCTCGGCCCGGGCCATTATTTCGGCACCATCTTCGAGCGCGAGGACGAGCCGGGCATCGCAAGCGGCGATCCTGGCACTGTCATGTTCCTCGCGGACTGCTCCGATCCCGCGATCACGCTGACGCCGTGCAAGCCGTTTCTCGCGATGGACGGCACCGGTACCTACGGCGTGCAGTTCCGTGACGCCTTCGTGCCGGATGAGCTGATCCTGGCTGATCCGGCCGGCCCCTTCGTGAAGAAGATCCGCGCCGGCTTCATCCTGCTGCAGGCTGGCATGGCGCTGGGGCTCATCAAGGACTGCATCAACATCATGGATGAGGTCGACAACCCGCTCGGTCACATCAACCGCTATTTGCCGCAGCAGCCGGTGCATTTCCGCGATCTGGCCGCCGAACTCGAGGCCGAGACCATGATGCTGGCGCGCGATCCCTACAATGAAGAGGAGACCTACTGGCGCAAGGTGATTGCGCTCAGGCTTCGCGCCGGCGAGGCCAGCGTCGCGGCGGCGCATGCGGCGATGCTGCATTGTGGCGCGCGCGGCTACCTCAAGTCCCACCGCGCGCAGCGCCGCCTGCGCGAGGCCTATTTCGTCGCGATCGTCACCCCTGCCACCAAGCAGCTGCGCAAGATGCTCGCCGATTCCTGAGTTTTACGAGCCCACCCACCATCTAACCTCAACGGAGAGGCTGCCCATGACGGACGTTCTGATCTCTGCCAGCGAACTTGCCGATCTCTTGAAGACCGAGCCCTGTGTCGTGATCGACACGCGCAACCCCGACGCCTATGGCGCCGGGCACCTTCCCAACGCCGTGAACGTGCATGAGATCTTCACGTTTCTTGCGACCTCGACGCCGGAGGGCATGGCCGAGCTGAAGACGAAGTTCGCTGATGCGTTCGGCGCTGCCGGTCTCTCCGGCAAGGAGACGGCCGTGATCTACGAGCAGTCGATGAACTCGGGCTTCGGCCAGTCATGCCGCGGCTATTACCTGCTCACCATGCTCGGCTATCCCAAGATCAAGGTGCTGCATGGCGGCTTCGATGCCTGGGCGGCCGCGGGTCTTCCGGTGACAAAGGATGTGCCGGCGCCGGCGAAGGCGTCGTTCTCGATCGTACCTGAAGCGGGCGAGATCCTGATCGACGCCAAGACCATGCTGGGGGCGGTCGGCAAGCCGGGCGTCGCCATTCTCGACGTGCGCGATGTCGACGAGTGGATCGGCGACAGCTCGTCGCCCTACGGGAAGGATTTCTGCCCGCGCAAGGGCCGCATCCCCGGCGCGGTGTGGCTGGAGTGGTATCGCATGATGAAGCCGACCGCCGAGGGCCCGCGCTTCAAGTCCAAGGATGAGATCCTGGCGGAATGCGCCACTGTCGGCATCTCGCCGTCCACGCCGGTCTATCTCTACTGCTTCAAGGGGGCGCGCGCCTCGAACACGTTCCTGGCGCTCAAGAACGCCGGCGTGAAGGACGTGCGGATGTATTTCGGCTCCTGGAACGAATGGTCGCGCGATCCGTCGCTGCCGATCGAGCAGGGATTGCCGATCGCATCGGAGGTGACGACCAAGGCGGCGTGATCGCCGCTAACCGCCGGCCCGCGGACGGGGCGCGATTCCCAGCGCCTTGATCCGCGAGGCCAGCGTGGTCGGCTTGATATCCAGCATCTCGGCCGCGCCACCGGGGCCGAACACTTTTCCGGCGCAGCCTTCGAGCGCGGCCAGGATGTTGGCGCGCTCGTGGTCGCGCATTTCGGATGACGTCATCACAGCGGGCCGTGCGTCAGCCTTCTGCCGCGCGGCGCCGGCTGGGGCCTGCGTGCCGGAGGAGTCGGGCAGATCGATCCGCAAACGGCCGTTCTGCGACAGGATCGCGGCGCGCTCGATTACGTTCTGTAGTTCGCGGACATTGCCCGGCCAGTCATAGCGTGTCAGCCGACGCGCATCGCCTTCCGACAGGCGCAGATTCGATTTCAGCGCCTTGCTCTCGCGGGTGAGAAAATGCTGGGCGAGCAGCGCAATGTCCTCGCGCCGTTCGCGCAGGGGCACCGTCTCGATCGGAAACACGTTGAGGCGGAAATAGAGGTCCTCGCGAAAACGCCCGCGCTGCACCTCCTGCTTGAGGTCGCGGTTGGTCGCGGCGATGACGCGGACGTCGACCGCGCGGGTGCGCTCCTGGCCGACGCGCTCGAAATTGCCCTCCTGCAATACGCGCAGCAGCTTGCCTTGCAACTCGAGCGGGATCTCGCCGACCTCGTCGAGGAACAGCGTGCCGCCATCGGCAAGTTCGAACCGGCCGATGCGGTCGCGCGTCGCGCCGGTGAAGGCGCCGCGGACATGGCCGAAGAATTCGCTCTCGAACAATTCCCGCGGGATCGCGGCGCAATTGACGCGGATCAGTGGCCGGTCGCTGCGGGTAGAGTCCTCGTGGATGGCGCGTGCGATCAGCTCCTTGCCGGTGCCGGACTCGCCGGTGATCATCACCGCCGCGCTGGTCGGCGCCACCAGCTTGACTTGGCGCAGCGTCGTCTGGATCGCCTCGCTGCCACCGATGATGCCGCGCGGATTGGTCTCGATGCGGATTTCTTCCTGGAGGTAGGCGTTTTCGAGCTCGAGACGTTCGCGCAGGCGATCGACCTCGGCGAGCGCGGCGTGCAGCTTCTCGTCGGCCTCGCGGCGCTGGCTGACGTCGCGAAACACCACGACGGCACCGACCACCACGCCGCGGTCGCGGATCGGCGTGGAGGTGTATTCGACCCAGGCCGGCGAGCCGTCCTTGCGCCAGAACACCTCGCCGTCGACCTGGTGCACGGCGCCGTCGCGGAACGCCGCGTAGATCGGGCAATCATGGTTGTGATAGTGCCGCCCGTCATGGTGGGTGTGGTGCATGATGGGATGGATTTCCTTGCCGACCAGCTCCTCGGCCATCCAGCCCAGCATCCGCTCGGCGGCGGGGTTCACGAAGGTGGTCTTGCCTTCCGCGTTGACGCCGTAAATGCCTTCGCCGGCGGCGCGCAGGATCAGCTGGTTCTCGCGCTCGATGTCCTGGAACACG
Organism: Bradyrhizobium sp. WSM4874; assembly: GCF_055811835.1. NCBI lineage: Bacteria > Pseudomonadati > Pseudomonadota > Alphaproteobacteria > Hyphomicrobiales > Nitrobacteraceae > Bradyrhizobium > Bradyrhizobium sp. WSM4874. The sequence continues at coordinate 152,074 of NZ_JBVVPR010000006.1, read as the reverse complement.
CGCTCGACCCGCTGCCAGGTCGAGATGCCGCTGCGCATGTGGTCTTCAGCGGCGGCATCGACATTGCGGCGGCGGCGCGCGTCGAGATCGGTGAGGGTGAGCTGGACCAGCGTGCGCCCGTCATGAGGCAGGACGCAGCCGGCATATTCGAGCCGGAGATTTTGCCCGGTGGCATGGCGCGGGTTGAGCGCTGTGGTCCAGTAGGCGCCCTTGTGCAGCACGGCCTGGGTGAACACGGTCAGTGCCGGAAGCTCGCCGTCATGCAGCGTGCTCGCCCTGGTCTGGCGCAGCAGCGCGCGGTCGTAGCCGAGCAGGGCGCAGGCGGCGGGATTGGCATCGACGATCTGGTCGCCGAAGGGGTCGATCAGCAGCGTCGCTTCGACTGAGGATTCGAAAGCCGCAACGCGCGGATCGATGGTCGGGGCCACATCGTCGTGGTCGAGTATTGGCGTCGTTGCCATTACGAAATCTCGTTATTCAACTACGGAATCTCGTTTATCACGAATTTTCGTAATGACCAAGTGCGAGCGAAAGTGCTGCGTCATCAAGGCACTGGCCGGCCTGAAGGTGGTGGCATGCTCCTTGCGTAATTCTCCTCGCAAATGACGCGCAGGAGGTCCGATGTCCACTTTCGACAATCCGTTTGATCCCGATCGCAACCTGCGAGCCGGCTGTGCCTGTGGTCAGCATCAATCCGCAGCGGAGCATGAGCAAGCAACCGCGTTGCGCTGCGCTCCCGTCGAGAGCGAAGAGAGGCGCTACGAGGGCGTCGTCGCCTCTGCCGTGATGCGCGCGATGTTTCCTCAGGACGCGGCGCGGCGCGCATTCCTGAAGTCGGTCGGGGCCTCCACCGCGCTGGCGGCGCTGTCGCAGTTTTTCCCGCTTCAGACCGCCACCGAAGTCTTTGCGCAAGCCGGCGCGCCGGAAAAGAAGGACCTCAAGGTTGGCTTCATCCCGATCACCTGCGCGACGCCGATCATCATGGCGGCGCCGCTGGGCTTCTATGCCAAGCACGGCCTCAACGTCGACGTGGTCAAGACCGCCGGCTGGGCCGTGATCCGCGACAAGACCATCAACAAGGAATACGACGCCGCGCACATGCTGGCGCCGATGCCGCTCGCGATCTCGCTGGGCTTAGGTGCCAACGCCATTCCGTTTGCTGTACCTGCGATCGAGAACATCAACGGGCAGGGCATCGTGCTGGCGAGCAAGCACAAGGACAAGCGCGACCCGAAGGACTGGAAGGGCATGAAGTTCGCCATCCCCTTCGACTATTCCATGCACAATTATCTGCTGCGCTACTATCTCGCCGAACACGGCATCGACCCCGACACCGACGTGCAGCTGCGTTCGGTACCGCCGCCGGAAATGGTGGCAAACCTGCGCGCCGACAACATCGACGGCTTTCTCGCGCCCGACAACATCTGCCAGCGCGCGATCTATGACGGCGTCGGCTTCATGCATCTTTTGTCCAAGGAAATCTGGGACGGGCATCCCTGCTGCAGCTTCGCCGCCAGCCGCGAGTTCATCACGACGGCACCGAACAGCTTTGCGGCGCTGACGCGTGCGATCGTCGATGCCACCGCCTATGCGTCGAAGGCGGAGAATCGCAAGCAGATCGCCGAGGCAATCGCGCCGGCGAACTACATCAACGCGCCGGTGACGGTGCTGGAACAGGTCCTGACCGGCACCTATGCCGACGGCCTCGGCGGCGTGAAGACGGATGAAAAGCGCGTCGATTTCGACCCGTTCCCCTGGCAGTCCTTTGCGGTGTGGATGCTGACGCAGATGAAGCGCTGGGGCCAGATCAAGGGCGACGTCGACTACAAGGCGGTCGCCGAGCAGGTCTATCTCGCCACCGACACAAGAAAGCTCATGACAGAGATGGGCCTGGCGCCGCCAGCCGGCAGCTACAAATCATTTGCGGTGATGGGCAAGACTTTCGATCCGGCCAAGCCGGAGGATTATCTGGCGGGCTTCAAGATCAGGAAGGCGTCGTGAGGGGCCGCGATGTGCCTCCGCTGTCGTCCCGGCGAAGGCCGGGACCCATAACCCCCGGGCGGAGTTTGGCGAATATACGTTGTTCGGTACTACGACCTTTCGACTCCGCTAGATTCCGCGGTATGGGTCCCGGCCTTCGCCGGGACGACTCGTGGAGAGGTCTTGCTGCATGACCGCCTCCCTTCGTCTCCGCGCCGGCCTGGTCTCAATCGTGCTGCTCGTCGCGTTCCTCGGGGTCTGGCATCTCGCCGTGCGCTCGACGGCACCGGTGGCCACGATGAGCCCGGAATACGCCAAGCTGATGGGCCTGACTGCGACGCAGGGCAAATCCGCCATGCCCGGGCCGTTCGATGTCGGCGCAAAACTCTGGGAGCATTTGAAGAGGCCGTTCTACGACAACGGGCCGAACGACAAGGGGCTCGGCATCCAGCTCGGTTATTCCATTGCGCGCGTCGGCACCGGCTATCTGCTGGCGGTGCTGGTCGCGATTCCGCTCGGCTTTCTCATCGGCATGTCGCCGCTGCTCAGCAAAGCGCTCGATCCGTTCATCCAGGTGCTGAAGCCGATCTCGCCGCTGGCGTGGATGCCGCTCGCGCTCTACACCATCAAGGATTCCTCGATCTCCGCGATCTTCGTCATCTTCATCTGCTCGATCTGGCCGATGCTGCTCAACACCGTGTTCGGGGTCGCGAGCGTACGCAAGGAATGGATCAACGTCGCGCGAACGCTCGAGGTCGGCACGATCAGGCGCGCCTTCACCGTGATCCTGCCGGCAGCGGCGCCGACGATTTTGACCGGCATGCGCATTTCGATCGGCATCGCCTGGCTCGTGATCGTCGCGGCCGAAATGCTCGTCGGCGGCACCGGCATCGGCTATTTCGTCTGGAACGAGTGGAATAATCTCTCGATCACCAACGTCATCATCGCGATCCTGCTGATCGGGGTCGTCGGCATGCTGCTCGACCAGATTCTCGCGCGTTTCACGCGCATGGTCACGTTTCCGGAGTAGGGCTGTGACCGATAAATTCGTCTCCATCGAAGCCATCGCCAAGCGCTATCCGGGCGCGGGCGGCGTGACGACGACGATCTTCGAGAATCTGTGGCTGTCGATGGCGCGCGGCGAGTTCGCTTGCGTGATCGGCCATTCCGGCTGCGGCAAGACCACGGTGCTCAACATCCTCGCCGGCCTCGATGCGCCGAGCGAGGGCGCGGTGATCGTCGACGGGCAGGCCATTTCAGGGACGAGCCTCGACCGCGCCGTGATCTTCCAGAGCCATGCGTTGCTGCCCTGGCGCACCGTGCTCGGCAACGTTGCCTACGCCGTGAGCTCGAAATGGCGGAGCTGGGATCGCGCCAAGGTGAAGGCGCATGCGCAAACGTTTATCGATCTCGTCGGTCTGACGGGGTCGGAACACAAGCGACCTTCCGAGCTTTCCGGCGGCATGAAGCAGCGCGTCGGCATCGCGCGTGCGCTCTCCATCACGCCAAAGATGATGCTGATGGACGAGCCGTTCTCGGCACTCGACGCGCTGACGCGGGGCACTCTGCAGGACGAGGTGCGGCGCATCTGTCTTGAGACCGGGCAGACCGCGTTCATGATCACCCATGACGTCGACGAGGCGATCTATCTCGCCGACAAGATCTTCCTGATGACCAACGGCCCCGGCGCGGTGCTCGCGGAAGTGGTCGAGAACCCGCTGCCGCGGGACCGAGGCCGCATCGATTTGCACCGCCATCCGCTGTATTACGCGCTGCGCAACCACATCGTTGATTTCCTGGTGATGCGCAGCAAGACTTTCGCCGCCGAGACGCCTGGTCACGATCCGCGCAATGTGCCGGTGGTGCGTATCGGCAAGCCCGGACTGACGATCGCGGCTGACGCCAAGTCGGAGCCGCTCAATGAGACGTCGTGGCCGGGCTTGGCCCGGCCATCCACGTCTTCCTAGTACAGCCAAGAACGTGGATGCCCGGGACAAGGCCCGGGCATGACGACAGCCAAGGAGACCCTGACATGAAACGCGAAGACCTCACCGAGAAGCTGCTCGACATCAAGCGCGAGAAGGGCTGGACCTGGAAATACATCTGCGAGCAGATCGGCGGCTATTCCGAGGTGCTGATAACAGGTGCGATCCTCGGCCAAATGAAATTGACCAAGCCGCAGGCCGCCAACGCCGCTGAACTATTCGGCCTGACGAAGGCCGAAACCACGATGCTGAACGAGACGCCGATGCGCGGCATGCCGATGCCGCCGACCGATCCCTTGATCTATCGCTTCTACGAGCTGGTCATGGTCAACGGTCCGGCCTGGAAGGCGCTGATCGAGGAGGAGTACGGCGACGGCATCATGTCGGCGATCGATTTCGACATGGTGATGGAGCGCCTGCCCAATCCGAAGGGCGACCGCGTCAAGATCACCATGAGCGGCAAATTCCTGCCGTACAAATATTACGGCGCCAGCGGCAATGTGCCGGAATATGGCTTCAAGGAGGGATAGCGATCCCTCCGTCATTCCGGACGCCGCGATAGCGGCGATCCGGAATCTCGAGATTCCGGGTTCGGTCCTGTGGACCGCCCCGGAATGACAGTGTGTGCGGATGCCTCTTTCGCCTTATTTCCCGGCCTTCACCTCGGCCGCCGCCACCGCGATCAGCTCGTTCATCTTGGCGCGAATCGCCTGTTCGGTGATGGCCACGTTCTTGGCGGCGAAATCGGCCATGACCTTGCGCAGGACGTCGGCGTCACCGGCCTCCTCGAAATCGGCCGCGACCACCTCCTTGGCATAGGCCGTGGCGGCATCGCCGGTGATGCCGAGCTTTTCGGCCGCCCACAGACCGAGCAGCCGGTTGCGGCGGGCTTCCGCCTTGAATTTCTGCTCCTCATCGAGGGCGAACTTCTTCTCGAAGCCTTCCTCGCGCTTGTCCAACGTGCTCATGCCTTTTCCAATTCCCTGCTGACTGGACCCGGCTGGCCCTCGTTGCGAGAGCCCCGGTGCATGCCTAGATAGGGGGCACGAATCGGCAAAACAACGAGCCGTTAAGCCGCAGGCAAGGCGGTATAAGTTTGATGCCGGACGGCTGGATCGATTGTGCTGGGGGAGCCAATCGGATAGGTTGCCTCAGGCTGGGTTCCCGTTCTGTTTTCTCGGGTTCCAGGCTGTTCACGGCAGCTCCGCTGTGGGTCGTAGTCTCGTCAACCGGAGCACACCAAATACATGGATTTCAACAAAACACGGTACATCCCCATGAGCCGTCGGCGTCGCATTTATGAAGGCAAGGCAAAGGTTCTTTACGAAGGCCCGGAGCCCGGTACCCTGATCCAGCACTTCAAGGATGACGCCACCGCGTTCAATGCGAAAAAGCATCAGGTGATCGAGGGCAAGGGTGTCCTCAACAACCGGATCTCGGAGTACCTGTTTCAGCACCTCAACGACATCGGGGTGCCGACCCATTTCATCCGCCGCCTCAACATGCGCGAGCAGTTGATTCGCGAAGTCGAGATCGTGCCGCTGGAAGTGGTGGTGCGGAACGTTGCCGCCGGCTCGCTGTCGCAGCGCCTCGGCATCGAGGAGGGCACGCAGCTGCCCCGCTCGATCATCGAGTTCTACTACAAGAACGACCAGCTCAACGACCCCATGGTGTCGGAAGAGCACATCACCGCTTTCGGCTGGGCGACGCCGCAGGAGATCGACGACATCATGGCGCTTGCCATCCGTGTCAACGACTTCCTCACCGGTCTCTTCCTCGGCATCGGCATCCGCCTCGTCGACTTCAAGATGGAGTGCGGCCGGCTGTTCGAGAACGATATGATGCGGATCATCGTCGCAGACGAGATCTCGCCGGATAGCTGCCGTCTGTGGGACATCAAGTCGAATGAGAAGCTCGACAAGGATCGTTTCCGCAGGGATCTCGGTGGGCTGCTCGAGGCCTATACCGAAGTCGCCAAGCGTCTCGGCATTCTCATGGAGAACGAGCGTCCGGCGGGCTCCGGCCCGGTGCTGGTGAAGAGCTAAGAGGGATCTGACGTGAAGGCACGTGTTACCGTTACGTTGAAAACGGGCATCCTCGATCCGCAGGGCAAGGCGATCGAGGGTGCGTTGAAGTCGCTCGGCGTCGACGGCGTCGCCAGCGTTCGCCAGGGCAAGGTGTTCGACATCGAGCTCGCGGGCGCAGACAAGGCGAAGGCGGAGGCGGCGTTGAAGGACGCCGCCGACAAGCTTTTGGCGAACACCGTGATCGAGAATTATCGGGTCGAGCTGATCGGGTGACCGGGATGGCTCACAGCCATCCGACCCGACGAAAGCGCCAGTACAGCGCGCCGCACGCCGTCAGCATCACGCCGAGCAGCGTGTAATAGCCGTATTCCCAGTCCAGCTCCGGCATGTGCTTGAAGTTCATGCCGTAGATGCCGGCAAGCGCGGTTGGGATCGCGATGATCGCGAGCCAGGAGGCAAGCTTCTTGGAGACCGCCGTCTCCTGGGCCTGGCCGACCAGCAGGCTCGCTTCAAAGGCGAAGGCCAGCACCTCGCGCATCGAATCGATCCGTTCCTGGATATTCCTGACGTGGTCGGTGACGTCGCGGAACAGCGGCTGCATCGTCGCGCGCACCATCGCCAGCTCGTCATGCTCGAGCCGGCGGCAGACCTCGACCAGAGGGCCGATCGCGGTTCGGAGCCGCAAGAGGTCGCGGCGCAGCATATAGAGCCGTTCGATCTGCGCCTTGCTGATCGCCTTGGAGAGCACGTCATCCTCAATGCTCTCGACTTCTTCGTGAATGCTCTCGAGCACGGGCGAGTAGTTGTCGACGATAAAATCGAGGATGGCGTAGAGAATGTAGTCCTCGCCGCGCGCGAGCGCTCGCGGGCAGCTTTCGCAGCGTTCGCGCACCGGCGTGTAGGACGTCGACGCGCCGTGGCGCACCGAGACCAGATAGCCTTCGCCGACGAAGATGTGCGTCTCGCCGAAGGCGATCCGGCCCTCGATCAGTTGCGCGGTCCGCGCTACGATGAACAGGGCCTCGCCATATTGCTCGATCTTCGGTCGCTGATGGGCGTGGTTGGCGTCCTCGATGGCGAGCTCGTGCAGGTCGAACTGCTTCTGCACCGCGCTGAGCAGCGCCATGTCGGGCTCGTGCAGCCCGATCCAGACCACGTGGCCGGGCTTCGCCCGCCAGCTCGAGGCTTCGCTGATGGCGATATTGGCGACGCGCCGGCCGTCGACATAGGCACCGGCGGCGATGACGCCCTCGGTGGACACCGGCTCGGAGGGGAATGTGGGCAGCGACGGGACATTCATGGCTTTAATCCCGGGCGAATCGATCGGCCAATGGCGGGCTATGGCCTGTGCACAACGCTCGCTGCCGAGGCTAGCACTGGTAAAATCCCCGTCAAATGGATATGTCTGCTGGCGATTTGGCAGCCGTGCCAGCCCCATTCCAATCCTCGTTCGGAACCTCTGCCATGAAAGCCGCCATCCTCGTCTTTCCCGGAATCAACCGTGAGCGCGACATGGCGCGCGCCTTGAGGCTGATCTCGGGCAGCGAGCCCGCGATGGTCTGGCATGCCGAGACGTCGCTGCCTGACGGCACCGACCTCGTGGTGGTGCCCGGTGGGTTCTCCTATGGCGATTATCTGCGCTGCGGCGCGATTGCGGCGCGGGCACCGGTGATGGATGCGGTGCGCGACTATGCGGCCAAGGGCGGCCTTGTGCTCGGCGTCTGCAACGGCTTTCAGATCCTCTGCGAGTCCGGCCTCTTGCCCGGCGTCCTGATGCGCAATGCGCGGCTGAAATTCATCTGCCACGACGTGCATCTCCGCGTCGAGCGCTCCGACACGCCGTTCACGCGCGGCTACAATGCAGGGCAGGTGATCCGCGTGCCCATCGCGCATGGCGAGGGCAATTATGCGGCGGACGCGGAGACCATCAAGCGGCTCGAAGGTGACGGTCGCGTGCTTTACCGCTATTGCTCGGCCGACGGCGCGATCGACGATATCAGCAACATCAATGGCGCCGCGCAATCCATCGCCGGCATCGTCAACGACAAGGGCAACGTGCTCGGCATGATGCCGCATCCGGAAAACCACGTCGAAGACATCATGGGCTGCACCGACGGCCGCGGCCTGTTCGCCGGCCTCACCGCGCATCTGGAAAAGGCCGCGTGATTAGGTCCGTGCTGAAGCGGCTGTCGGCCGCTGTCGCCGTCGTTGTGTTCGCGACGGCCGCGTTCGCGCAGGACTTCCCCAAGCGTCCGGTCACCATGATCGTGCCGTTCGCGGCCGGCGGCACGTCCGACGTGATCGCGCGCACGGTTGCCGAGCAGATGGGCATCGCGCTCGGCCAGACCATCGTGATCGAGAACGTCGCCGGCGCCGGCGGCTCGACCGCACTGGCGCGCGCCTCGCGTGCCGAGCCTGACGGCTACACCATTGCAATCGGCAATGCAGGCACCAACGCCGCGACCTATACGATCTATCCAAAACTGCCGTTCACGCCGGACTCCTTCGTGCCGATCGCCATGGTGGCGAAGACGTTCGGCATCATCGCCGTGCGCAAGGATTTTCCGGCAAAGGACCTGAAAGAGTTCATCGCCTACGCCAAGGCCAACCCGGGCAAGATCAATCTCGGCCATGCCGGCGTCGGCTCTTCGAATTACCTGATCTGCAAGAGCTTCATCACGGCCGCCGGCATCGACGCGACGCTGGTCGGCTATCGCGGCGCCGCGCCCGCGCTCACCGATGCGATCGGCGGCCAGATCGACGGCGTCTGCGATGCGGCAGCCTCGGTCTCGCAGTCGATCAACGAGAAGCTGGCGCGCGGGCTCGTGGTCGGCTCGACCGTCCGGCTCGCCACAGTGCCCGACCTGCCGACGTCAGCCGAAGCCGGCCTGCCCGAATTCGAAGCGCAGGGCTGGAACGGCCTGTTCGCGCCCAAGGGCACGCCTCCGGCAATCATCGCCAAGCTGAATGCAGCTGCACGCACGGCGGTGGAAACCGACGCGGTGAAGAAGCGCTTTGCCGACCTCTCGACCGTGGCCCCCGATGCCAACGAGCACACGCCCGAGGTGCTCCAGAAGCTCGTGACGCGCGACGTCGAGAAGTACCGCAAGATGCTGGCGGACGACGCCAAGCCATAGCTAGCGCCTCTTCAGCCGCTCCGCCGGCACCGTCATCGCGGCGACGCCCGCCATGACCAGCACCAGTCCCAGCGCCAGGTTCGAGGGCACGCTCTCGCCGAGCAGCAGCACGGAGAGGCCCACGCCGATCGGAATGCGCAGATAGCCCTGCGCATTCGTCGTCAGCGTGCCGAGCCGTCCCAGGCACATGTAGAACAGCATGAGCCCCAGGGCGCTGGAGACGATGCCCATGACGATGGTGGCTGTGATCGCGGTCGGCGTCGGGTGCAGCGTCCAGGGCTGGTCGATGATCAGCGAGGGCGGCAGCAGCACGAGGCCGCCGAATAGGAGTGAGCCGGCCGCCACCACCATCGGGTCGTATTCGGACAGCCGCAGGCCGAAGATCGTGGCGCAGGCGAACGAGATGGTGGCGAGCAGGATGGCGATCTCGGCCACGATCTCGCTGCCGAAGCCGCGCAGCGCATCCAGGCCCACGATGACGATGGTGCCGGCAAGGCCGAGGAGCGCGCCCGCGAACTTCAGCAGCGTTGCCGGCTCGTGACGCGTGATCAGCGAGGTGATCAGAAAGGCGAAGATCGGCGTGGTCGAAGCCAACACCACCGTGTTCGACGCCGGCACATATTGCTGCGACCAGGTGATGATCAGGAACGGAAAGGTCGAGTTGATCAATTGCTGGGTTGCGAACAGCTTCCAAGCCTTCCCGTCGGTCGGGATCCTGACGCCGCGCATCCACAGGATCGCGAACAGGAACGCGGCCGCGATCAGCGACCGCGCTGAGATGAAGGTGATGGGCGGGATCGTGTCCAGCGCGAGCTTGGCCAGCGGATAGGTTGAGCTCCAGCAGCAGGCGAGCGCGACGAGCAGCGCATAGTCGCGCCAGTTGCGCGCGCCGGCGGCGGGCATGGATGGCAATTGCGAGGCCGTGGCGCGAGCCGTCGGCGGTGTGCTCTGCGGCACCTTGATGTTGCTCCCCGGCGCGACAGCGCTGGACACAAGTCTGGGCGAGGGGGCACCAAAAGGGAAGGCGGCGAGCTATGCGTTTGGCTGCAGTGCCGGCTTCCGCTTCACCCGCTTGATCGTGCCGGAGAATGTGAACAGGGGCCGCCCGCCTGACGTCAGCTTGCCGCGCAGGAAGATCAGCGAGCCCCCGGCGCGGGAGACTTCGCCGACGCATTCGATCAGCTCGCCTTCGCGCGCCGCATCGAGGAAGTCGCAGGCGAAATTGGTGGTCACGGCCGGCCCATCCAGTTCGTGGGTGGCGATCGCGAACAGGCAATAGTCGGAAAATGCCATGAAGCAGCCGCCATGGACGTTTCCGGAGCCGTTGAGGTGCTTCTTCTCGACCCGGAACGCCGAGCGGACGCTGCCGTCGTCCTCGATCTTGTGCCAGAACGGGCCGATATGGCTCTCAAAACTGTCGCGAATCCAGGTCCGCCAGCCCTGGAATTCCCCGTCGGTGGCGACGTGGAGGTCGGGGCGGCGAGGCGGGGGCGCTTTGGTCAATTCATGCAAGGAAATGGGCCTTCAATTGCGGGTCTTTTGCCCTTAAATCCGATCTGTCCGCGCTGTGCAATTCCTGTTCCCGCAGCCCCCGGCCGCAAAACGTGGACAGCGGGAAAATGCGCCATAAAGGGCTTTTCCAACCCGTCCGATGTTCCTAAGAACGGCCAACCGCCGTCGAAAGCCTCAAATCCATGAAGAACGAACCCAAGATCACCCCCGAGCTGATTGCCGCCCACGGGCTCAAGCCCGACGAGTATGAGCGCATCCTGAAGCTGATCGGGCGGGAGCCGACCTTCACCGAGCTCGGCATCTTCTCGGCGATGTGGAACGAGCACTGCTCATACAAGTCCTCGCGCCTCCATCTGAAGGGCTTGCCGACCAAGGCGCCCTGGGTGATCCAGGGCCCGGGCGAGAATGCCGGCGTGATCGACATCGGTGACGGCCAGGCCGTGGTCTTCAAGATGGAGAGCCATAACCACCCGAGCTACATCGAGCCGTACCAGGGCGCCACCACCGGCGTCGGCGGCATCTTGCGCGACGTCTTCACCATGGGCGCGCGGCCGATCGCCTGCCTCAACGCGCTGAGCTTCGGCGCACCGGAGCATGCCAGGACGCGGCACCTCGTTTCGGGTGTCGTCGCCGGCGTCGGCGGCTATGGCAATTCCTTCGGCGTGCCGACGGTCGGCGGCCAGGTCCGCTTCCACACCCGCTATGACGGCAACATCCTCGTCAACGCGATGGCGGTCGGCCTCGCCGATACCGACAAGATATTCTATGCGGCCGCCTCCGGCGTGAACATGCCGATCGTCTATCTCGGCTCCAAGACCGGGCGCGACGGCATCCACGGCGCCTCGATGGCCTCGGCCGAGTTCGACGACAAATCCGAAGAGAAGCGTCCGACCGTCCAGGTCGGCGATCCCTTTGCCGAAAAGCTGCTGCTGGAGGCCTGTCTCGAGATCATGGAGAAGGGCTGCGTCATCGCGATCCAGGACATGGGCGCGGCGGGGCTGACCTGTTCGGCGGTCGAGATGGGCGCCAAGGGCGACCTCGGCGTCGATCTCGATCTCGATGCGGTGCCGACGCGCGAGATCGGCATGAGCGCTTACGAGATGATGCTCTCTGAGAGCCAGGAGCGCATGCTCATGGTGCTCAAGCCCGAGAAGGAGAAAGAGGCCGAGGCGATCTTCAAGAAGTGGGGCCTGGATTTCGCCGTGGTCGGCTACACCACGCCGAGCAAGCGCTTTGTGGTCAAGCATGGCGGTGACGTCATGGCCGATTTGCCGATCAAGGAGCTCGGCGACGAGGCGCCGCTCTATGACCGTCCGCATGTCCCCTCCGCCGCCTTGGCGGTCGTGCATGCGCGCGAGGTGCCGGCTCCGATGGGTCTCGGTGACGCGCTCGAAAAGCTGATCGGCACGCCCGACATGTGCAGCAAGCGCTGGGTCTGGGAGCAGTACGACCACGTCATTCTCGGCAACACCATGCAGCGTCCCGGCGGCGATGCCGCCGTGGTGCGCGTGCAGGACGGTCCGAAGGGCCTGGCGCTGACCGTCGACGTGACGCCGCGCTATTGCGAGGCCGATCCCTATCAGGGCGGCATGCAGGCCGTGGCGGAAGCCTGGCGCAACATCACCGCGGTCGGCGGCAAGCCGCTTGCGATCACCGACAATCTCAATTTCGGCAATCCAGAGCGGCCCGAGATCATGGGCCAGTTCGTCGGCTGCCTGAAGGGCATCTCGGAAGCCTGCCGCACGCTGGACTTCCCGGTCGTGTCCGGCAACGTCTCGCTCTACAACGAGACCAACGGCCGCGCGATCCTGCCGACGCCCTCGATCGGCGGCGTCGGCCTGCTCGACGATTTCACCAAGTCAGCCTCGCTCGCCTTCAAGGCTGAGGGCGAGGCGATCCTCCTGATCGGCGAGACTCACGGCTGGCTCGGTCAGTCCGTTTATCTGCGCGACATCTGCGGTCGCGAGGAGGGTGCGCCCCCGCCGGTCGACCTCGCGGCGGAGAAGCGAAACGGCGACTGCGTGCGCGGCATGATCCATGCGGGCACCGCGACCGCCGTGCACGATCTCTCCGACGGCGGCCTGCTGATCGCGCTTGCCGAGATGGCGATGGCGAGCGGCATCGGCGCAAAACTGCTCGCGGCGCCGACCGCGCTGGTGCCGCAGGCCTATTGGTTCGGCGAGGACCAGGCGCGCTATCTCGTCACTGTGCCTGAGACCGAGGCCGGCCGCGTGCTCGCCAAGATGCGCGGCTGCGAGGTGCCCTGCGTGCGGATCGGCACCACCGGCGGCGACGCCGTCGCGATCGCGGGCGAAGCGCCGGTAATGATCGAGGCGCTGCGGACCTCGTTCGAGCGCTGGCTGCCGGAATATATGGGCGGCAAGGCGGCGTAGGGCGCGTCCGCAGACTCCGTCATTGCGAGCGCAGCGAAGCAATCCAGAGTCTCACGGCCGAAGCAGTCTGGATTGCTTGGTCGCAAGAGCTCCTCGCAATGACAATGGAAAGAGCTCGGCCTCACAACACGTGCGAGGCCCCCGGAATTTTCCGCAGGGCCGCCGTCAGTCCCCAGCTCAGGATCACCGTGAGCACGAAGCCGATCGTGGCCTTGACGATCGCCGGCCAGCTGTAATCGAACAGCGCGTACTGGATCCACAACGCGATCGGGTAGTGCACCAGGAAGATGCCGTAGGCATCCGCCTGCATGCGGTCGAGCAGGTTCGGGCCCGGCGACTTCTGGTGCAGGAAGAAGGCGAGGATCGCGAGCAGGATCCCGGCCGAAAACAGCACGAACAACGTGCCGTAGATCGCCTGGTACCAGTGCGGCTGTGGGTCGGGATTACCGAGGATCTCGCGCTTGATGTAGATCATGCCCCACATCAGGCAGTAGGGGATCAGCGTGGCGAGCACCCACAGCCAGCGCTGTTTCGGCAACTGGCCGCCGGCGCTGAGGATACCGCGATCGAAATTCGCAGCTCCAACACTGACGCCGATGAAGAAATAGGCGAAGTAGAGCAGGACGCGGCTCGCCTGCACCGAAAACGGCCCGAACTCGAACCATTTGCTGCCGCCGAAATAGAGCAGCGCCGGCACGTAGGCGATTGTCGCGACGATCACGAGCAGCAGCCAGAATACGGCCGGCTGGTCGAATCCGCGCAGCGACACGCGGTTGCCGGGATCGACCAGATGCGCGGAGACCCGGTAGAGCAGGCTCGCGGTCAGATCGAACGCCAGCAGCACCCACACGAACCAGATCGGGCCGCTGGGCCACGGGCCGACCGTGATCGTCTTCCACCAGAACGCCGTGAAGCCCAGGCCCGGATCGTGCCGCAGCGCGATTGCGTAATAGGCGAGCGGGATGACCGTGAACGCCGCGATCGCGAACGGCAGCCCGAGCCGTAACAGGCGGTCACGGAGAAAGACCGACGGCGCCTTGCGCGCGATGCCCGGCCAGGTGAACAGTCCTGACAGGAAGAAGAACATGGCCATGAAGAAGCTGTCGGTGGCCAGCACGACGATGTCGAAACCGGCCCAGAAGGCCGGATCGGTGTGACCGAAATAGGTGTAGGGAATGACGGCGTGGTGCAGCAGCACCACCAGCGTGAGGAAGGTGCGGGCACGATCGAGCGACAGATTGCGCGCCTTGGCCCTCGGCGCCGCGTGCACCTCTGCCCCGATCGTCGCTGAATGTGACATCGTCATCGTGGCCGCCCCGGTCGCGCTTCTATCCCGGCCGGACTTTGCCGCCGGGAACCGGATTCAGCAAGGGTCGTTTGACACGTCTGCAGGTCCCGACACCCCTAGGAACCAGTTCCCTGCGACGAAGTTAGCGTTCGCCAAAACGGCTTGAGGGCCGTGGCAAGGCGGTACAATTTCGGAGCTGGCGATGACGATCCTGAAATGGGCGCTGATCTTCTTACTGGTCTCGATCGTGGCCGGCGTGCTCGGCTTCACCGGCATCTCGGCCGCCTCCGCCGACATCGCCCGCTTCCTGTTCTACGTGTTCGTCGTGATTTTCCTGGTGCTGCTGATCCTGGGGCTCACGATCTTCAGGGCGTAGCGGGGCTCGCGTCAGCCATCGCTGCCGTCATGGCCGGGCTCGTCCCGGCCATCCAGGCCATCCGCGCATGACCAAGAACGTGGATGCCCGGGCCTTCGCCTCGCCGAAGCGGCTTCGGCCGCGCAGGCGGGACAAGCCCGGGCATGACGAACTCTCAGCGGCTACCCCACTTCCTCGATCTTCACCTTATCCGGATAGAAGGCGAGATGACCGGAAATCTCGGTCATGGCGGGGAAGGGCGCCTCATAGGTCCAGATCGCGTTGTCCAGCGTCTGGCCGTCGGCCTTGACGCTGTAATAGCTGGCATCGCCCTTGTAAGGGCAATGGGTGACCCGGTCGGTGCGCTCCAGCAGCGCCATGTTGGCGTCCTGTCGCGGCACATATTGTACCGCCGGATATTTCGCCTCTTTCAGCGTCAGCGCCTTGGTGGTCTCGGCGATCACGATATCGCCGGCCGTGACGCGGACGCGTCGGGGATTTGGGGTGATGGTGATGGGGTGGTCGGGCCCTGGAAGCTTCATGATTTCATGCCTTTTCGATCAGTCTGCCGCGCGCGGCACTTTGTCGTGGCTTTATCGCAATGGGATCACGGATATAGTGCCTCAAGGCGTGACGTAGAAGGCCGTTCACGCTAAGTTTGGCCCCGCCGGCAAGATTGGCTTTGCGGATCCGGACCCCGGCAGCGATTCGACGACAAGGCTGATTGCAGCCGAGACAGGAGCACGACCCGAATGCCAATGGACGCCCACGATATCGAGGCGATGATCAAGGCGGCGATCCCCGATGCCGAGGTGACCATCCGTGACCTCGCCGGGGACGGCGATCACTATGCCGCGACCGTGATCTCGGAATCCTTCCGCGGCAAGTCCCGCGTCCAGCAGCACCAGATCGTCTATCAGTCCCTGCGCGGCCAGATGGGCGGCGTGCTGCATGCGCTGGCGCTACAAACCGGTGTCCCGGGCGCTTAATCTGATCGTGACGAGGGGATGACGATGGCTGCGGACAATCCGCGCGGCGCGATGTTTCGCGTCATCCTGCCGAACCAGCACAGCCGCGTCACCAATGCCGAGCTGTTCTTCGACCTGGTTTTCGTTTTCGCGATCACGCAGGTCTCGCACACGCTGCTGCACCATTTCACGCCGCTCGGTGCGGTGCACGTCGCGGTGCTGTTTCTCGCGGTATGGTGGGTGTGGGTCTACACCGCCTGGGTCACCAACTGGCTCGATCCCGAGCTGACGCCGGTCCGGATCCTCATCTTCCTGATGATGCTGGGCGGCCTCGTGCTGTCGACGACGATCCCGACCGCTTTCGAGGGGCGGGGCCTGTGGTTTGCGATCGCCTACGCAACGATGCAGGTCGGGCGCACCGCCTTCTGGATGTTTGCAACGCCGCGGCATCGAATGGCGGTCCGGCACAATGCGATCCGCATCCTGACGTGGCTCTCGGTCTCCGCGATCTTCTGGATCCTCGGCGGCCTCGCCCATGACGAGGCGCGGCTATGGTTCTGGATCGGGGCGTTGTCGATCGAATACGTCTCGCCGGCGGTGCGCTTCTGGGTCCCGAAGCTGGGCTTCTCGTCGGTCGAGGCCTGGGCCGTCGAGGGCGGCCACATGGCCGAGCGCTGCTCGCTCTTCGTCATCATCGCGCTTGGCGAGGCCGTCGTCGTCAACGGCGCGACCTTTGCCGAGCTGGATTGGACCGCGGACAACATTTCGGCCTTCGTCTCCGCGCTGGTCGGCAGCATCGCGATGTGGTGGGTCTATTTCCACAAGGGCGCCGAGGCCGGCGCCGAGCGCATCTCGAAATCCGCTGAATCCGGCCGGTTGGCGCGGCTCGCCTATACCTATCTGCACATGCCGATCGTCGCCGGCATCATCCTGACCGCGGTCTCCGACGAGCTGGTGCTGAAGCATCCGGTCGGGCATTCCGATATCAGGACCATCGTCAGCACGATCGGCGGTCCCTTGCTGTTCCTGGTCGGCACCATCCTGTTCAAGCACGCGATCCGCGGCTTCCTCCAGCTCTCGCACGGGATTGGCATCATCCTGCTTCTGGTGCTGTCGTGGTTCGCCGCGGAGCTCTCGCCGCTATGGCTGTCGGTCGCCGCGACAGTGATCATGATCGTTGTCGCGGTATGGGAGTCGGTCTCACTGGGATCGACGCCGCAAGAGGCCGAAGAGCATTGAGCCGGCGCCAATTGGCCCGGAGCCTTTACTCCGCCGCCTCCAGCGCGTGCACCGAGAACATCTTCGCCGCATCCGTCCAGCTCTCGCGCACTCGCCAGCCCGCGCCTTGCGCCAGCGCGGCAAAACGCTCGAGGCTGTATTTGTAGCTGTTCTCGGTGTGGATGCTCTCCCCCGCGCGGAACGAGAAGCTGGTGCCGAGCAGGCGCACGGTCTGGCTCTTTTTGCTGATCAGGTGCATCTCGATGCGGTGCCGCTCGCGATTGTAGATCGCGCGGTGGGTGAAGGCGGAGAGGTCGAAATTGCCGCCGAGCTCGCGGTTGATCCGCACCAGCACATTGAGGTTGAAACGTGCGGTGACGCCGGCGGCATCATTATAGGCGTCGTGGAGCAGGCGCTCCTCCTTCTCGAGGTCGGCGCCGATGATCATCTGCGCGCCGCGGCCCAGGATGGCGCGCGCGCTCTTCAGGAAGGCCTGCGCTTCATGCGGCTCGAAATTGCCGATGGTCGAGCCCGGGAAGAACCCGACCTTGGGCATGGTCGCCACTGCCTTGGGCAGCTCGAAGGGCGTGGTGAAGTCGGCCGCCACCGGGTAGATGCCGAGTGACGGAAAATCCCGCTTCAGGCCGTTCGCCTGCGCCGTCAGGAAGTCGCCGGAGATATCGACGGGCACATAGGCCGCGAACTTGCAGTGGTTGAGCAGCAGCCGGACCTTTGTGGTCGCGCCCGCGCCGAATTCGACGAGGGCCGCGTGCTCCGGAATGATCTTTGCGATCTCGCTGCCGCGCTCCTTCAGGATCGCAAGCTCCGTGCGTGTCGGATAATATTCCGGCAGCCGTGTGATCGCTTCGAACAATTCCGATCCGGCCGCATCGTAGAAATATTTCGGCGACAGCTTTTTCGGCTGCTGCGAGAGGTCCCCGATGGCCTCCCGGGCAAAGGCGGTGGTCTGCTCGTCGGGAAGATGGGCTTCGGCCAAGGCGCTGGCGTGCACATTCATGATACTCTCCTGAACGCGCTGTCCGGCGCGCATTTGTCGTCGGATGAGAATTTTACTCGTAGTCGGCGAGCCGCAGTCCCGTGAATTGCCAGCGGTGGTGCGGATAAAAGAAGTTGCGATAGGTGATACGGCTGTGCCCTTCCGGGGTTGCAAGCGAAGAGCCGCGCAGCACCAGCTGGTTGACCATGAACTTCCCGTTGTATTCGCCGAGGGCGCCTTCGATGGCGCGATAGCCGGGGTAGGGCGAATACGAGCTGCGGGTCCACTGCCAGACGATGCCGAAGGCATCGTTGAGCTGGCCGGCGCGAGCCGCGACCTCCCACTCCATCTCGGTCGGCAGATGTTTTCCCGTCCAGCGCGCGAAGGCGTCGGCCTCGTAATAGCTGACGTGGCAGACCGGCGCGTCGGGATCGACCGGCTTGAGGCCGGCCAGCGTCATCACATGCCATTGGCCGTCGATCTCGCGCCAATGGCCCGGTGCCTGCCAGTCGTCCTTGCTGGCGGCGGCAAAACCGTCCATCAGCCACAGCGTTGCGGTCCGGTAGCCGCCGTCGCGCATGAAGGCGAGCCATTCGCCATTGGTGACGAGATTGCGTGCGAGCTTGACCGGGCCAACGAGGGCACGATGGGCCGGCTTCTCGTTGTCGAAATGAAAACTGTCGTCGACATGACCGACGGTGTGGATGCCTTCGTTCAGCGTCAGCCAATCGTCGCCGGCCGGCGCCGCGGTCGGGAAGCGCCAGTCCGGATCATAGGCCGGCGGGATCGGATTCTGCGCGAAGGCGTGCAGGATGTCGGTGAACATCAATTCCTGATGCTGCTGCTCGTGATTGAGGCCGACCTCGACCAGTGGCGCGATCTCGCGAAGCTTGTCCTCGCCGGCGTCGCCGAAGAATTTCACGACGGCAGCGTCGACATGTTTTCGATAGGCGCCGACCTGATCGGCGCTCGGACGGGTGATATCGCCGCGGTGATTGCGGGAATGGCGCGGGCCGGCGCTGACGTAATAGGAATTGAACAGGAAGGCGAAGTCGGGATGAAAGGGCTGGTAGCCCGCACAGTGCTCGCCGAGCACGAACTGCTCCCAGAACCAGGTGGTGTGCGCCCGGTGCCATTTCGTCGGGCTCGCGTCCGGCATGGACTGGATCTGCTGGTCCTCCGGCGACAGCGGCGCGGCCCGGCGCTCGGTCTCGTGGCGGACGGCGAGAAACGCGTCTTCCAGCCTCTGGGCAAGGCCGCCCAAATCGGCCGACGGTGACGGGGCGGGGGCCGTAGCGGAGCCTTGTTTCGTCACGTTTTTCTCCAGACAGGACAAGAGAACGTTGTTGGCGTTGTCGGGTTCCAAAACGCCGGGTTCGTCCTAGATAGGAGCTCCGTGACGGTATGAAAGTCCTCCTCGGCGATGATATTCGTGCCATCATGCAATGGGCCGCTGCTGCCGAGAGCGGTCCGCCCAGGGGCCGCTCGCCGCCATTTTACTTTGGATGCACAACGGTTTGGGCTACATATATGGGGAGGGATCGGGTTAAATCGGCTGAGCCAGCCCGAAGCAATTGGAGTGGGCTCCGCCCCATAAGGACACGGATATGAGCATCGAGGAATTCATCGCTAACGAAGTGAAGTCGAACGACGTGGTTCTGTTCATGAAGGGTACGCCGCAATTTCCGCAGTGCGGGTTCTCCGGCCAGGTCGTCCAGATCCTCGACCACATCGGCGTCGGTTATAAGGGCCTCAATGTTCTCGAATCCGCCGAACTGCGCAACGGCATCAAGGACTTTTCGAACTGGCCGACCATTCCGCAGCTCTATGTGAAGGGCGAGTTCGTCGGCGGCTGCGACATTGTCCGCGAGATGTTCCAGGCCGGTGAGTTGCAGCAGCTCTTCTCCGAAAAGGGCGTCGCTGTCGCGGCCTGATACGTGACCCGGCTGACGCGCCGGATCGGAGGCGCCGAGCTCAAGGTCATCGTTGCTGACATCACCACGCTGAGCGTTGACGCCATCGTCAACGCGGCCAACACGTCGCTCCTTGGTGGGGGCGGCGTCGATGGTGCGATCCATGACGCTGCCGGTCTCGAGCTTCTAGCCGAGTGCCGGAGGCTTGGAGGATGCCCGACCGGCGATGCCAAGATCACGCCGGGCTACCTTCTCCCTGCGCGTCATGTGATCCATGCGGTCGGTCCGGTCTGGCACGGCGGCACTCGTGGTGAGGCTGAGGCGCTGCGCTCCTGCTATCGCCGTGCGCTTGAGCTCTGTGAGGCTAATCAGCTGACCTCCGTGGCGTTCTCCGCGATTTCGACCGGGGTTTACGGCTTTCCCGCCGACCAGGCCGCGACGATTGCGGTCCATGCGGCCATTGAAGCCCTGCCGGCCGCGCCGCTGGTGGTCGAGGTCATATTTTGTTGTTTCTCGGAAAAGAGCGCGGTTCTGCACGCGGACGCTTTGGCGCGGCACAGCAGCCCTTGTGCCGACTGACGTGGTCAGTACACTCCGCCGGGCCATGTTCCGGGGAGGGGATATGATTTCACAGTCTGGACTGCGTGCGCTGGTCTGCGCCGCGCTTGTGTCGTTGGGTACGACGTCGTTCGCGCGGGCGGAGGGCACCTACGAGATTCCGGCCGGCGCGCATTTCAACAAGGACAAGCTCGCCAGGATCACCGAGTTCTTCAAGAACGAGGTCGCGACCGGCAAGATCGCCGGCGCAAACGTGCTCATCAAGCAACATGGCAAGCCGGTCTACCACGAAGTCTTCGGCGTGCAGGACGTGGTCAGTAAGGCGCCGATCACCGACAAGACGATCTTCCGCCTGTTCTCGATGAGCAAGGCGATCACGTCCGTGGTCGCAGTGAAGTTGATCGAGGAAGGTACGATCAAGCTCGACGATCCCGTCTCGAAATACATTCCGTCCTTCGCCAACGTGAAAGTCGGCGTCGAGAAGAAGGCCGAGGACGGCACCAAATCGCTCGAGCTCGTGCCGCCGAACCGGCCGATGACGGTGCACGATTTGATGACGCACACCTCGGGCGTCACCTACGGCTTCTACGGCGACAGTCTGGTCCGCAAGGCCTATCGCGAGGCCAACATCTATGCCGGCGATTTCGACCTCGCGGAGTTCGCCGAGCGCATCGCAAGACTGCCGCTGCACAACCAGCCGGGCGCGCTGTGGCAATACGGCCATTCCACCGATATCCTGGCCCGGGTCATGGAAGTCGCGGCCGGCAAGCCGCTCATCGAGATCGAACGGGAGAAGCTGCTCGATCCGCTCGGCATGGTCGATACCGGCTTCTTCGTCACCGATCCCGAGAAGCAGAAGCTGCTGGCGCAGCCGGTGCCGAACGACAGCGATTTCCGGGTCGGACGGATCAACGATCCGACGGTCGCCAAGAAAATCCAGTTTGCCAGCGGCGGTATGGTTACGACCATGGCGGATTATGAGCGCTTTACGCAGATGCTGCTCAACGGCGGCAGCCTCGACGGCAAGACGATTCTCAAGCCCGAGACGTTCAAGCTGATGGCGACCGACCAGATCGGACCCAAGTCGGGTGTCGATCGCGATTATTTCTACTTCCCCGGCGATGGTTTCGGCTTCGGTCTCGGACTTGCGGTCCGCACCGATCCCGGCAACGCAAAACCGCCGCCGCCCGGCGATCTCGGCGAATTGAAATGGGACGGCGCCTCCGGCTGCTATTTCGTGATCGACCCCAAGCAGGACATGTTCTTCGTGCTGCTGGAGCAGACCCCGACCGAGCGCCAGCGCGTGCAGCGAACATTGAAGCAGCTGGTTTATGAAGCAATGGAGAATTGACATGGTCGGGCGCCGCGCATTGATCGCGGCGCTCGTCCTTCTCGCCGGCGGCATCGTTGCGGAGGCAGGCTCGGAGAGACCTGTCGTCCGCACGCTCTCGCCCGCGGGGCTGGCGAAGGTTTCCGACTACATCCGCAACGAGGTCGCCACCGGCAAGATCCCCGGCGCCATCCTGCTGCTTCAGCAGCACGGCAAGCCGGTGTATTCCCAGAATTTCGGCGTCCGCGACGTCGCGACCGAACTCTCGATGAGCGCGGACACGATCTTCCGCCTCTACTCGATGTCGAAACCGATCACCTCCGTGATGGCGATGATGCTGGTCGAGGAGGGCAGGCTTTCGCTCGACGATCCCGTCTCGAAATACATTCCGGCTTTTTCCGGCATGAAGGTCGGTATCGAGAAAAAGGCCGAGGACGGCAAAGTCGCCCTGGCGCTGGAGCCGCTGGAGCGACCCATCACGATCAAGGATCTGCTGCGCCACACCTCAGGGCTGCCTTACGGCTATTACGGCGGCGGTATGGTGCGCGAGCTCTATGCGGACGCCAATCTCTTCAACAGCAATCTGACCAACGCCGAATTCGCCGCCAAGATCGCCACGCTGCCGCTGGTCGAGCAGCCCGGCACGGTGTGGGATTACGGCTATTCCACCGACGTGCTCGGCCGCGTCGTCGAAATCATCACGGGAAAGACGCTGCTGCAGTTCGAGAAGGAGCGGCTGCTCGATCCGCTCGGCATGACCGAGACGGCTTTCTTCGTCGCCGATCCCGCCAAATTCCCGCGCATCGCCGAGCCGATACCGGAGGATCGCTACATCAATCCATCGACGCAGCTCCGCGACATCAGGCGGCCGGCGACATGGGAATCGGGCGGCGGCGGCATGGTCGGTACCGTCGGCGACTACGCCCGCTTCGCCCAGATGCTGCTCAACGGCGGCACGTATGAGGGCCGGCGCTATCTCAAGCCAGAGACCATCGCGCTGATGGCCTCGGATCATATCGGGTCGGAGACGAAGATCGCGCGCGACCAGAACTATTATCCGGGCGGATCTTCCGGCTTCGGTCTTGGCTTCGCCGTGCGCACCTCGGTTCCCCCTGGAACGGCGTGGCCGCTCGGCGAATATCGCTGGGACGGCGTCGGCGGCACGTTCTTCTTCATCGATCCCGAGGACGATCTGTTCGGAATCTTCATGGTGCAGACCCCGACGCAGCGCGGCCGGATTCAACTGGCACTGAAGACGCTGATCTACCAGGCGATGGGGCGGTAGCCTTTTCGTCTAGCCCCGCTGTGGTAGCCCGGATGGAGCGAAGCGCAATCCGGACCGCTGCCGATGTCGCCCCGGATTTCGCTGCGCTCCATCCGGGCTACGGGGCTACAGGACTTACGCTCCGCGCGCGATCTCGCGCACGTAGCCGATCGTCTCCTCGATCTGGCTCGCATTGACGTCGAGATGCGTGCAGGCGCGAATGCGGCCGTCCATCATCGCAAGCGTCACGCCGCGCTGGCGCAGTGCCGCGACCATCTTGTCGCCGGGAATGCCGGCTCCATCGGGCTTGAAGAACACCAGGTTGGTCTCGGGCTCCTGCACTTCGACGCCAGGGATCTGCGACAGACCGCGGGCGAGCGCGCGCGCGTTGGCGTGATCGTCGGCGAGCCGGTCGACGTGATGGTCGAGCGCGTAGATGCAGGCCGCCGCGCAAATTCCGGCCTGCCGCATCGAGCCGCCGAGCCGCTGCTTCCACTGCCAGACCGCATCGATGAAGGCGCGCGATCCCGCCAGCACACCGCCGATCGGCGCGCCCAAGCCTTTCGAGAAGTCGATCCAGGCCGAATCCCACCCCGCGGTCATGTCACGCGGGGAGATGCCGCTCGCGACAGTGGCGTTGAGCAGACGCGCGCCGTCCATGTGAGTGACGAGGCCATGTTGTTTCGCGATCGCGACGATCTCGTCGAGCGCGGCTTTCTTCCAGATTGTGCCGCCGCCGATATTGGCGGTCTGCTCGACGCTGACCACCGTCTGCGGCGGCTGATAGCGGGTGCGTGGATGCAGCGCTTTGCGGAACGTCTCCGGCGTGAACTGGCCGTCGGGTCCCTTCAGCTGCGTGACCTGGAAGCCGCCGATCGCAGCATGCGCGCCGCCTTCGCGCGCGATAATGTGGGCGCTCTCATGCGCGAGGATCTCGTCCCCGGGACGGCAATGCACCAGCGTCGCGGTGACGTTGCACATCGTGCCGGAGGGCATGTACACGGCGGCTTCCTTGCCGAGCAACTCGGCGACGCGCTCGCATAGCGCGTTCACGGTCGGATCATCGCCGACCTGCTCGTCGCCGACCTCCGCGCGCGCCATCGCCTCGCGCATCGCAGGTGTCGGCTTTGTCTGCGTGTCCGAGAGCAGATTGATGCGCACCGGCGGCGCCTTGGGGTCGATCGGGGGAGGGGTGTAGAGCATGCGACGCCTCCTGAAGGCAAACGGCCAATGAAGTGTGGCTCTTAAGCAAAAAGGCCCCGGCGAACCGGGGCCTTTCGATATTCAGATCTTAGCGCGAATAGAATTCGACGACCAGATGCGGCTCCATCTGCACCGGGAACGGCACGTCCGAGAGGTGCGGGATGCGAATATATTTGGCGGTCATCTTGCCGTGGTCGACTTCGAGATAGTCGGGGGTGTCACGCTCGGAGAGCTGGCTGGCTTCGAGGACGTGGGCGAGCTGCTTGGAGGCTTCCTTGACCTCGATCACGTCGCCGATCTTGACCAGATAGCTCGAGATGTTGACCTTGCGGCCGTTCACCTTGACGTGGCCGTGGTTGATGAACTGGCGCGCGGCGAAGATCGTCGAGACGAACTTGGCGCGGTACACAACCGCGTCGAGACGGCGCTCGAGCAGGCCGATCAGGTTCTCGCCGGTATCACCCTTGAGGCGGCTGGCCTCGACATAGATGCTGTGGAACTGACGCTCGGAGATGTTGGCGTAATAGCCCTTCAGCTTCTGCTTAGCGCGCAGCTGCACGCCGAAGTCGGAGAGCTTACCCTTGCGGCGCTGGCCGTGCTGGCCGGGGCCGTATTCGCGGCGGTTCACGGGGCTCTTCGGGCGGCCCCAGATGTTCTGGCCCATACGGCGATCGAGCTTGTACTTCGCCTCACTGCGCTTAGTCATCGCGTCCTCTTCAGGTACATGGTTTGAGGAAACGCGCCCTCCTGTGTGACGGGCTAGGCCGGCACTGACAGGTCCGATCCCAAAGCTTGAGGGACAGGACCACGGGTCGCGAAACGCATCGCGGGCCGAAATCGGCCCGCGAGCAAGCGGCTTTTAGGAGGATTTGGGGCTCGCTGTCAATGCGAATGGCCCGGAATCACGTCCCGACTGCCCGGATCGGCTTCGACCCGGCCGCCCGTAATTCGGCAGCAATTTCAGTGTTCAGGACCTGTTCCAGCCGGGTCAGGACCCGGGCGATCGGGGCGGCGTCGGTCACCCGGTGATCCCAGCGAATCACGACATGGATGGTCTGGTCGGGCCCGACCACCCCATAGCTGACGATGAAGGGGCCGGGCGTGATGGGGTGAAGCTCGCCGCCGCCATAGGCTGCCACCGAGCTCACCGCGAAGCTGCCGAACCAATTGCCGCGCTGCCGGCCGAATTTCAGCCCGATAGCCCAGGACAGCCGCCGCAGCGGCAGCGGCAGGCGGGTCACCCGCATGATCTTGCGGAACATGGGAATTTCGTCGATCGGGGCGGTCTTGGCGCGCCGGATCTCGGCGTCGACCGCAGCCAGCGTCATGGCCTCGGGAGCCACGATTCGCTGCGGGATCACGCATTCCTCGCCGCCCTCGACCCGGGCAATGGCCACCGACGCGACGCTCTTCGGCAGCTCGTAGAGCGACGGCCAGGGCCATTTGGCATAGACGGTACGCAGGACCGGCTCGTCCCTGGCGACGAGGGCAAAAGCCTTGACGAACATGGCCGCCCAGCCGGCTGGCGCCATCGCGCCCGCGCGGGCCTCCAGCAGGCGGCCGATATCGAGCGAACGGGACAGGGACACGAAGGGCACGCCCATCGAGGCGTGCATGAGGTCGACAATCAGGCGACGCGGCAGCGAAATGGTCTTGGACGTCCCGCGCATCGCTCTTTGGTTTCCCCTGATTAAAGTTTGTGCAGCGAGCGGAGTTCCCGCCCGCCGCCTGCTCTAGCACGAACCAACCCGCGTGGGGCCGGTCGGTTCGCCGCATCAGGGCGCCGGCGAGGCCAGCGGCTTGGTCTTGTCGACGACGTAAACTCCGAGCACTTTCATAGCCTTGTCGCCGTGGGCTTTGGCGTCATGCACGACACCTGCCGGGATCTGGTAGGAATCGCCGGCCTTCAGCGTCTTTTCCGGCTGCCCGTCGATGAGGAGATTGAGCTCGCCTTCGAGCACGTAGCCGGTCTCGATGCCAGGATGGGTATGGCGACCGGCCGCGCCGCCCGCCGGGACTTCCGCGATGGCCGTGATGGTGTTGTAGCCATCCGGAAATTCGACCTTCTGGAGCGGGGTGCGCTTGATGCCGGGCTGCTGGGCGAAGGCGGCAACGGCAAGGCCGGTGAAGGCAAGAGCGAGCAAAGTCTTTTTGAACATGGTTTTTCCTCCCTGGAACGACCGACCCTAGCAGCGCGGTGGTTCCCGGCAAAACTCCCGGCAAGACTCAATGGCTAGCCCTTGATTCCGTCGAACGCCGCCATGATGCCGCGCTGGAACAACGACCAGTCGAAGCCGAGCGCGATCGCGCGGTAGCCGCGGTCGACCAGAGCGTTGGCCTGGTCTGCGGTACGCGCCACGCCGCCAATCGGCACGCCGCTTCTGAGGATGCCGGCCTCGGCCCGCGCCACCAGCTCCAGCAATTCCGGATCGTCCATCTGGCCGCGCTTGTTGATGGAGGTGGCGAGATCGCCGGGGCCGATCACAGCGACGTCGATGCCGGGCGTCGCCATGATCTCGTCGATGCGGTTGACGGCGTCGACGTGCTCGATGGTGATCATGCAGATCATCTCGTCATCCGCGCTCGCCATATAGTCCGGCATCGACTGGCCCCAGCGGAATGGCGCATGGAACGGACCCCAGAGCCGATCGCCGCGTGGCGGATAGCGCACGCTGCGCACCGCTTTCTCAGCCTCCGCGCGATTGGTGATCATCGGGAAATTGATGCCGAAGGCGCCGATGTCCATCGGTGCCTTCGCAAGCCATGGCTCGTTCGCCGCGATCCGCACCAGCGGCGTGCACGGTGTGCCGGTGGTGGCCGCGATCATCGCATGTGCTTCGGTCAGTCCAATCGGGCCGTGCTCGAGATCGACGATGATCCAGTCGAGCGAGCGCGCCATGATCTGCACGGTCTGCACGCTCGGGATCGTCGCGATCGCACCGAAGGCGGGGCGACCCTCGCGCCAGAGCTGGCGGAGACGGTTGAGCGGCGTTGCGGAGACCGACATGGGAAGAACCTGCAGGAAACGACGACGGCGGAGCCTAGCAGCGCGCCGTCGAGGCGCAAGGTCAGGCTGGAATGCGGCCGCCGAAGAACGGCATCAGCACGGCCGAAAGGCCATGCACGCGGTTCGAGGTGAAGATCATCTCGGCGCCGGATTGCGCGATACCATCGGTGTGCGGGCCGAGCAGATCCGAGACGCGGCGGGCGATCGCGGGCGCCGGATCGATCCAGTCGACCGGCCAGGGGGCCAGCTTTCTCAGCCGGTCGAGCAGCAGCGGGTAATGCGTGCAGGCGAGCACCACGGTGTCGGTGCGTGCGCCTGCGTCGCCGGCATCGCCGACGAAACACGGGGCGAGCTCGGCGAGGATGGCGTCGTCGCTGACGGGAGAGCCGTTGAGCTCTGCTTCGGCCAGCGCCGCCAGCTCGGGCGAACCGACCAGCGTCACCTCGCAGCCTTGCGCGAAATCGCGGATCAGCGCCTTGGTGTATTCGCGCTTCACCGTGCCCTTGGTGCCGAGCACCGACACCCGCCGGCTCCTCGACTGCGCGCAGGCTGGCTTGATCGCCGGCACCGTGCCGACGAAGGGCAGGGAATAAGCGGCGCGCAGATGCGATAGGACCAAGGTGGACGCCGTGTTGCAGGCGATGACGACGAGGTCAGGATCGTGCGTGCCGATCAATTCCCCCATCAGCGGCACCACGCGGGCGATGATCGCGTCCTCGCTATGGTGGCCGTAGGGGAAGAAGGCGTCGTCGGCGACGTAGACGTAATGCGCATCGGAGCGCGCGGCCACGACCTCACGCAGGACCGTGAGCCCGCCAAGGCCGGAATCGAACACCAGAATCGTCGGGGAATTGGTCACGTGATCACTCTAGCCCGACATGGTTACCATTCGGTTTTTGGGGCGGTTTTGCGGCAGGGGCGCTTAAGGCTAATTTGCAGCGATTCGATTTCGGGATTGCCGCATGGTCCCGGTATCAGCTGCCGTACTGCGGTGCGGATACGGACAGGCCCGCAAAACTCCGGAGAGCCGACATGATCAGAAATACCAGTCACGGCTGGGGCATCATTTCCCGATGGCTGCACTGGAGTCTGGCGCTGACCATCATCGGTATGATCGGCTTCGGGTGGTGGATGAACCACATCCCGGCGCGTCCCGACCGCTTTTTCTACCGTTCGATCCACGCCGATATCGGCTATGTGATCCTGCTGCTCACCGTGCTGCGCCTGGTGTGGCGCCTCGTCAACCCGACACCGCCCATGCCGGCCGAGACCTCGCGCTGGCAGAAGGTCGCGGCCCATGTCAGTCACGGCGCGCTCTATCTCGCCGTCATCCTCGTCACCATGTTCGGCTGGGCACATTCCGGTGCGCACGCGCCTGATTATTCGGGCTTCTTCGGCCTGTTTCACGTGCCGCAATTCACCGCTCCCGACCGCGCGGAGGCGGACGCCTATGAAGACCGCCACATTCTCTTTGCCTATGTGCTGCTCGCCTTGATCGCGGTTCACGTGATCGCCGCCCTGTGGCACCATTTCATCCGCCGCGACCGCGTCGTGGCGCGGATGGTGACGGACGAGGCGGGGTAGGGCGGCTTCGTGCTTCTGTTCGATCCGTCATCCTGAGGTGCGAGGATTGCGATGCGCATGCATCGCAATCGGAGCCTCGAAGGATGAGCCGCCGGATGCAGCCGGGCCGTCGCCCTTCGAGGGCCGCTGAAGAAGCGGCCACCTCAGGGTGACGGTTGTGGAATGACATTGCTTCGACATCGCAATGACGCAGTATGATGCGGCGCCACGACCGATCAAACTCATGACTCGCAGGAGGCCTCATGCTCACCGTCCATCATCTCGGCAAGTCGCAGTCCGAGCGAATCGTCTGGCTGTGCGAGGAGCTGGGAATTCCCTACGAGCTGAAGCGCTATACGCGCGATCCCGTCACGATGCTGGCTCCGGCCGAGTACAAGGCGCTGCATCCAGCTGGTACGGCGCCTGTGATCACCGACGGCGAGCTGGTGCTCGCGGAATCCGGCGCTGTCGTCGACTACATCGTTGCAAAATATGGCAACGGACGACTCGTGCTCGGTCCCACTGATCCTGCCTTCGCGCAGTTTCTGTATTGGCTTCATTTCGCCAATGGCACCCTGCAACCCGGCATGGGACGGATGATGATCCTGAGCCGGCTGGATCTCGCCAAGGACAATCCGACCCTGCTCGCGATGAAGGGGCGTCTCGATCGGGCCTACGATCTTCTCGACGCAAGGCTTCACGAGGCCGAATATCTTGCGGGCAGCGCCTTCACGACCGCCGACATCATGACGGTGTTCTCACTCACCACCATGCGCTACTTCCAGACCTATGACCTCCAGCGCTGTCCCAACGTGGCCAAATATCTCGGCCGCATCAGCGCGCGGGCGGGCTATCGGCGTGCGATGGAGAAGGGTGATCCGGGCATGGCGTTGCTGCTGAGCTGAGCGGCGACGCGCACTCGATCACGCAATCCTGTTCGTGGTGGCCGCCCGCTCGGACGCCAGCTGATTCTGCAACCGATCGATGTTCTGCAGCAGGCGCTGGCTGGTCAGCACCAGGAAGTAATAGCCGAACTGCGGATCCTGGAAGTAGATCTCGAGCAACCGGTCATAGGTAATCGTCAACACCTGTCCGTCTTCGATGCATTCAATCGTTCCGGTGCGCCGGTTGCCCGGCGTGAGGAAGCCGAGCTCACCCATCAGCGCGCCCGGCATGATCTCGATATTGATCTCCTTGACCAGGAACTTGCCGGTGACCGTGAGGAGCATCTCCTTGGCTGGATCGCCGAGTTTGAAGAGCGTGTCGCCGCGGCGATATTTGCGTTCGGTCATGAACGGCTTGAGCCATTCGATCGACATGTCGCCTTCGGCCGCATGGCGCGCCTTCTTGACGAGTTTGAGCATCTGCCGCAGGCGCAAGGCGTTGATGGGTAGCAGCAGGAGATAGAGCAGGAAGGTCGAGACGTTGGCGGAGAGCGCGCCGAAGACGGCGAAGAACGCGCAGCCGATCATGTTGGCGACGCGCAGCGGCACCATGGTCCGCATCAGGAGGGTGGCGACGAAGAAGCCGGCCCCGACCGCGGCGAACATATTGGCCAGCGTGATGTTTTGGACGAAGATCTCCAGCATCCGATTGAAGATCGAATCGTAGGTGACGTTGTTCGGATCGAGGCCCATCTGGACCAGGATCTTCGCGATCCTGAGGTTATCCGTCGCCGCCTCGAGAATGCGGTCGAGGATCGACGAAATGTCTGCGCTGCCGGACGGCATGGTACTATCCCCGCGTAAGGCCTTCAGTCACGGTCGTATTCTCGACACCTATAGCCGAAATCGAACGACGACCGCTTGAATGAAGCTTTCGGCCGCCGTGCCGCAAGAGGCAAATTTTAGCCTGATCGGGCGTTTCGGCAATTGCCTGTTTGACGGTGTGTATGGCCGTGGCGCGCCCGCGATTCGGGGCCCACCGGGTACGAGCCTCTGTGTGGTGGATCCCGGCTGCCGACGGGGCGGGGCAGGACCAGGCGTGGGCGTGGGGCGATCCCCCGCCTTAGGGCTTGGCGGGCGGCACGACCTGCTGCTCGACCAGGCCGAGGTGCCCGGGCAGCGAACCGGCGCGCAGCAGCATGGCGACGCTGTTTGCTTCCTCCAGGGTGAAATTGCCGGAGATCTGGCCCGAGCCGCCGGTGATGGGCTCGCGGATCACGGGAGCGGAGATCACCTTTCCGTCGAGCACGATGGCGAAGGGCTTTGCGATATTCTCCTCGGTGATGTGGGCAAAGCGCCGCGTGCCGCGGCCGTTGAAACGGAACGAGGCGATCGGCTCTTTCGTGGCGGTCGCAAACCCCGGGCCCGCATAGCTGATGTCGTCGCCGTCGAGCACGCTGTCCTTGGCGACCAGATAAAGGCTCTTGTCCTTGAAGCCGGGCAGGACTTCCGTGCCAGCCGGCGGCGTGCCGGCTTGCGCCTGCTCAGGCTGCATCGAGAGGTCGATCAGGCGGAAGCCGACCTTGACCCTTCGGGCGAAGACTGTGGTGACACGCTCGGGCTCCATCACACCGGGCAGGAAGATTCGGATACGGTCGGTCCCATCGGGCTGGACGCTGGCGAGCTGGACGCCGGCCTCCTTCAGACGCTGCTCGATCATGGCGATGGCATCTTCGACGAGATCGTGCAACCGCGCGGCGGATGCCGCATTGGTCGGCGCGAGCCTGACCAGTCCGTCGCCGCCGTCGGTCACGGCGAGTGCATGCGACGGCAATCCTTCCGCGGCCGACGCCAGCTTGCGTGCGAGTTGCTCGCGGCCCTTGACGTCGGCAATCTTCAACTCGACGCCGCCGTCGCGGATCGCGAGACCGGAGAAGGCGATCTTGCCCTCGCGCAGGGTCTTGTAGACGTCGTCGCGCAAATCCGTGACGACGCTCTCGCGCAGGCCATCGGTGTCCACCTTGTAGACGATGCGCGATCCGCCGAGCTTCTCCATCTTGTCGCTGATGAAGGCCGAGATCTTGGCGCGCATCTTGTCGGTCTGGCCGTCCTCGGCGTGGGCCGCGCGGGTCGGCGCGAGCACGGCCATCATGGCGAGTGCGACGATCAGCCGTGTGGCGCGGTCCCGCAGGGGCGTCGTCATGATTACCTCGAGTCTTGCGGCAGGGCGCTGGCAGGCGAGTCCGATGCATGTTCTTGGTCCCCGGACCGGACGCGGAGGTTCAAAGGCCTCTTATCCGAATGCGACTGCGGTAGCCTTAAGTCATGGACGAACGCCAAATAATCCATCATTCTATCCGTGCGCGACCGGCGACTGGTCGGCGCCTCGCCAACCAAAAGTCAAAAGACAGGGCGTGGGGAAGTGCATCTGAGGGAGAACGGAATTTCATGGCGGGCATCCATGCGCTCGATCGGTTCATCGGCAACGACTATCCGGAATTGGCGACTGACGAAGAGGTCCGGGCCTTCGAGCAAGTCCCTTACGCCGATCGCGTCGCGGCCGAGAGCACTTACGACGCCATCAGGCTGGGTGCGGCCCGTAACCCCGACGGGCCGGCGCTCCAGTTCCTGCAAAATGCCGATCCGGCCGACACGCCGGTCGTGGTCACGTACCGCGACTTCATCGCGCGCGTCACGCAGGCCGCCAACATGTTTCACGCGCTTGGCGTCGAGAAAGGCGACGTCGTCAGCTTCATGCTGCCGCTGGTGCCGGACGCCTTTGTAACGCTGTTCGGCGCGGAGACCGCCGGCATCGCCAATCCCGTCAATCCGCTCCTGGAGCCGCACCAGATCGCGGAGAT
Source organism: Bradyrhizobium sp. WSM4874 (assembly GCF_055811835.1). NCBI lineage: Bacteria > Pseudomonadati > Pseudomonadota > Alphaproteobacteria > Hyphomicrobiales > Nitrobacteraceae > Bradyrhizobium > Bradyrhizobium sp. WSM4874. The sequence continues at coordinate 119,631 of NZ_JBVVPR010000006.1, read as the reverse complement.
TCTGGAAGCGGCGAACACAAAAGTCCTGGTGGCGCTCGGGCCGATGCCGGGCACAGACATCTGGCAGAAAGTCGAGCAGATCAAGCCGCAGCTCAAGCATCTCAAGGCGATCGTACAGGTGTTCGGTGGCGGTGACCCGGGGAAGGGAGTCTTTGCCTTCAGCGACCTGATCAAGCAGCAGCCTTCAGACCGCCTTATCAGCGGACGCAAGATTCTGGGCAACGACATCGCCGCCTATTTCCACACCGGCGGCACCACCGGCACGCCAAAGCTGGTGCGGCACACGCATGCCAACCAGGTCTATCAGGCCTGGGCGCTCAATCTGCTGCTGAAGTCGAAGCCGGGCGCCAACATGCTGTTCGGCATGCCGCTGTTTCACGTCGGGGGCTCGTTGACGCAGGTGCTGACGACGCTGGCGGCCGGCGGCTCACTGGTCGTGCTGTCACCGAGCGGTTGGCGCAATCCGAATGCGGTGAAGAACATCTGGCAATTGGTCGAGCGCTTCAAGCCGGAGGCGCTGTCGAGCGTGCCGACGGTACTCGCCGCAACGCTCGCGGTGCCGCCTGGCAATGCCGACATCTCCAGCCTGAAATACGCGGCCGGTGGCGGCTCGGCGATCCCGGTCGCGGTGGGGTCTGCGATCCAGGACAAGCTCAAATTGCCTGTCGTCGAGGTCTACGGCATGACCGAGACCTCGAGCGTGCACACGCTGGCCTATCGGTCGCGGCCGATCCGGCTCGGTTCGGTCGGCCTTCCGATGCCCTACGCGCGGGTCCGCATCGTCCAGCTCGATGCCGATGGCCGCCTGATCCGCGACTGCGCGCCGGACGAGATCGGCGTCGTCATCATGGCCGGGCCCGGCGTGTTCGGCGGCTATCTCAACGACGAGCACAACAAGGGTGCCTTCGTCGACGAGGTCTGGGTCAATTCCGGCGATCTCGGCCGGCTCGATGCCGACGGCTATCTCTGGATCACCGGCCGCGCCAAGGATCTCGTGATCCGCGGCGGCCACAACATCGATCCCGCGCCGATCGAGGAGATTATGTTCCGCCATCCCGCCGTCGGCTTTGCCGCGGTGGTCGGCCAACCCGACGCCTATGCCGGCGAGCTGCCGGTGGGGTATGTGCAGCTGAAGCCGGGGGCGATCGTCGAACCGGGCGAGCTGGAGACATGGGTGCGCGAGCGTACGCCGGAGCGCGCGGCTGTCCCGGTGCAGGTCATCCCGATCGATCCGATGCCGGTGACAGGCGTCGGCAAAGTGTTCAAGCCGCAGCTGCGCTGGGACGCAGCCCAGCGCGTGTTCACGAAGGTGCTGACACCGCTCGCCGCGCGTGGCATCGACTGCAAGGTCAGGGTCGGCGCTCACGGCAGCCACGGTTCGATCGCCACCGTGACGCTGGCGGGCCTGCCGGCGGATCAGCGCGAGGCGGTTGCGAGCGAGGTGCACGCACTGCTTGCACCGTTCGTGATGCGCCATGAGGTGGTGCAAATGTAACGGACCCGACGGACGGCTTTGGCGTCAGCTCGAAAGCAGAGCGACGCTTCGCCGCATTATCCATACCCCCGATAGAGCCCCTTATGTGACAAGTATCACATAGGAAGAATTGGTAATTGAGCGATGGTCCGAATAGTCTCGTGGAATTGCATCCGGGGGGACGCAAGTGATTCCGTTTCGGATATTTGCTTTGTTGATTTTGGCTATTGGCCTCGCCTGCGGACCGGCCCATGCGGACCGGCGGGTCGCGCTTGTCATCGGCAATTCCGCCTACAAGAGCGCGCCCAAGCTCGGCAATCCCGTCAACGACGCCACTCTGGTCGGCGGTATGTTCAAGAAGGCGGGCTTTGATTCCGTCGATGTCAGGCTGGATCTCAGTGCCAGCGAGATGCGGCGCATGTTGCGTGAGTTCGCCGGCAGGACCCGCGATGCCGATATGGCGGTGATCTATTACGCCGGCCACGGCATCGAGCTGGAAGGCACCAACTATCTCATTCCGATTGACGCGACGCTGGAGACGGACGGCGACGTGCTCGACGAGACCATCCCGGTGGAACGTGCGCTGTTCGCGGTCGAGCCGGCCAAGCAGCTGCGCCTGATCATCCTGGACGCCTGCCGCGACAATCCGTTTTCCAAGACCATGAAGCGGACGCTGGCCTCGCGCGCGATCGGACGGGGGCTTGCCAAGGTCGAGCCGACCAGCCCCAACACCATGATTGCGTTCGCGGCAAAGGCCGGTTCGACCGCGTCCGACGGCGACTCCAGGAACAGCCCGTTCGCCGTCGCTTTGGTCGAGCACCTGCCGAAGCCGGGACTCGATTTGCGCAAGGCGTTCGGCTTCGTGCGCGACGACGTGCTCAAGAACACCGGCTACAAGCAGGAGCCCTATGTCTACGGCTCGCTCGGCGGCGACGATGTGCCGCTGGTCGCGACCAAGCCGGCGGCGACCGGCCCGCAGGCCAATCCGCAGGATTCTATTCGCAGGGATTACGAGCTCGCGCTGCAGCTTGCCACGCGCGACGGTTGGGAAGCCTTTCTGGCGCAATATCCCGAGGGGTTCTATGCGAATCTCGCCAAGGGCCAATTGAATAAGATCGGCGCCGAGGAGACGCGCGCGTCGGCCGAGCAAAAAGCGAATGCGGCCGAGCAGCAGAAGGCAAGGCTTATTGCCGAACGCGCCCAGAAGGCCGAGCAGGACAGGGCGGCCGCGGCGGCCAAAGCCGCCGAAGAGGCGCGGATCGCGGCCGAGAAGCAGAAGCAGATCGAGCAGGCGCGGACTGATGCGGCCGAGCACCAGCGCAAGCTGGCCGAGGCTGCCGCTGCGAAAGCACAGGCCGAGAAGCAGGCGGCGGAGAAGGCCAAGGCCGAGCTTGTTGCCAAACAGGCCGCAGAGAAGGCGGAGCAGGCGGCAAAGCCGACGGCCGATCGGCAGATTCCTGAGGTCGAGCAAAAAGTTGCAGCCCTTTCACCGGCGCCGGCATCCACATTGTCGTCGGCTGATCTGACAAAATCATTGCAGAGCGAATTGCGCCGTGTCGGCTGCCTGTCCGCCACCGCCGATGGCGAGTGGAGCGCCGCCTCGCAGCGTTCGCTGGCCCTGTTCAACAAATATGCGGGCACCCAGTTCGACGCCAAGCTCGCAAGCGTCGACGCGCTCGATGCGCTGAAGGCAAAGCCCGGACGGGTTTGCCCGCTCATTTGCAATTTCGGCTCCAAGGCCGACGGCGATCAATGCGTGAAAATCACCTGCCGCGCCGGCTATCGCGTGGGTGATGATAACGAGTGCGAGAAGGTACCAGAGAAGAAGCCGGTGGCGACGCGCGAAGATTCGAGGAGGCGGGATACGGACCGGAAGGCAGGCGAATCTTCGCCGTCCAGGCCTGAGGCGAGTGGACAAATCATTTGCAGTTCGACCGGCTGTCGCCCGGTGCAAAAGGGATGTCGGCTTGTTAGCGGCACGATCCCCGGTAGGGTTAGTTCGAATACAGCCACCGGCGGCAACTTCGAGGTCTGCAACTAGGGTGTCACTGGCAATCGCCCGTATAAGGCTCGTTCTTCTATGATCGTCTTGCGATCTCTTTCAATGTTGATTTTCGGTCTTTGGCTGGGGTGCGGATCGGCCCAGGCCGACAAGCGCGTTGCGCTCGTCATCGGCAATTCCGCCTACAAAAACGCGCCGCGGCTCGCGAACCCGGTGAACGACGCCGGGCTGGTCGGCGGTATGTTCAGGAACGCGGGCTTCGATACGGTCGAGATCAGGCTGGACCTCAACGCCAGCGAAATGCGGCGATCGCTACGCGACTTCGCGGCCAGGACGCGCGATGCCGACATGGCGGTGATCTACTATGCGGGCCATGGCATCGAACTGGACGGCAGCAACTATCTCGTTCCGACCGATGCCATGCTGGAAACCGACGGCGATGTCCTCGACGAGACGATCGCGCTTGATCGCGCGCTGTATGCTGTCGAACCAGCCAAACAACTCCGTCTCGTCATCCTCGATGCCTGCCGCGACAATCCCTTCGCCAAGACGATGAAGCGCACCTTGGCCTCGCGCGCGATTGGTGGCGGGCTTGCCAAGGTCGAGCCGACCAGTCCGAACACGATGATCGCGTTTGCGGCCAAAGCGGGATCGACGGCGTCGGATGGCGACTCCCGCAACAGCCCGTTCGCGGTCGCGCTGACCGATCATCTGCCCAAGCCCGGGCTCGACTTGCGCAAGGCGTTCGGGTTTGTCCGTGACGACGTCTTGAAGAAGACCGGCAACAAGCAGGAGCCGTATGTCTATGGCTCGCTGGGGGGCAGCGATGTGCCGCTGGTGCCGGTGAGGCCGGCCGCCGCAGCCGGCCCGCAGGCAAATCCGCAGGACAGTGTGCGCAAAGACTACGAGCTAGCCCTTCAGGCCGGCCTGCGTGAAGCTTGGGAGGCATTCCTCCAGACCTATCCGGACGGGTTTTACGCCAACCTCGCCCGTGTCCAGTTGAAGAAGATTGCCGCCGAGGAGGATCGCACGGTGGCGACCGAGAAGGCGCGGTTGGCCGAACAGGAGAAGGCGAGGCTCGCTACCGAACGAGCCCAGAAGGCCGAGCAGGAGAAAGCCGCCGCCGCTGCCAAAGCCGCGGAAGAGGCGAGGATCGCGGCGGAGAAGGCCAAGCAGGTCGAGCAGGCCAAGGCGGAGGCGGCCGAACGAGATCGCAAGGCGGCGGAAGCTGCCGCGGCCAAGTCGCTCGCGGAGAAGCGGGCGCTGGAGAAGGCGGCGACCGAGGCGGCTGCGAAGCAGGCGGCTGACAAGCAGGCGGCTGATGCCGAAAGCAGGAAGGTCGCCGCGCTGTCGCCGCCGCCGCCAAACGCTGCGCCACCCGGCGACCTCGCGAAATCCGTTCAGGGCGAACTGCGCCGGGTCGGCTGTCTTTCGTCCGCCGCTGACGGCGACTGGAACGCTGCAACGCAGCGCTCGCTGACTCTGTTCAACAAATATGCCGGCACCCAGTTCGACGCAAAGCTCGCGAGTGTCGACGCGCTCGATGCGCTGAAGGCGAAGCCGGGGCGGGTCTGCCCGCTGGTATGCAATTTCGGCTTCAAGGCCGACGGCGATCAATGCGCGAAGATCACCTGCCGCGCCGGTTATCACGTCGGCGACGACAACGAGTGCGAGAAGATTCAGGAGAAGAAGCCGGTCGCGGCGCGCGAGAATTCGAAGAGGCGCGACAGCGACCGCAGAGATGCTGAGTCTACGGCGCCAAAGTCACAAGCCTCCGGCCAGATGATCTGCAACGGCGCCGGATGCAGACCGGTCGCGAAGGGCTGTCGCCTTGGGCTCGTGCCCAATGCGAACGCCAGCTTAAAAATCACAGGTGAGGTCTGCAACTGAGGTCTAGGCAGCGGTGATGTCCGGCCGGACTAGACACGCCTGCGATTGAGGTGAGGACAGACGACACGAGCCTTGCATGCCTCGCCGCAAGCGATCATCATCCCCAAAAAAATGGGGGAAACCGATGCCACAACTCTCTCGCCGCCACCACCTTCAGCAATTGTCGGCCGTATTCGGATCCGCCGCGTTGTCAGGATGGTCGAGGCCGGTATCGGCTTCGGAGGCAGACATTCCCCCCGAGGGCATCGGCAAGGGCATCAAGCACATCTCCTATAGCGACATCGGCGGACGGCCCGACAGCGTACAGGTGATGTTCAACCGGCAGCACGTCTATGTCGGACATATGTTCAGCGACGGCGTGACGATCCTGGACGCATCCGACCCGCGTGCGCTGAAGCCGGTCAATTTCTTCACCGCAGGACAATACACCCGCACCCACCATTTACAGGTGGCGGAAGATTTGCTGCTGCTTGCGAACGGCGCCAATATTGTCGCGATGCAGTCCTACGACAACATGCGCGGCTATTTCGAGAACACGCTGGTCGACAGCATCACCAAGGCAAAGAAATTCCGCTGCGGCCTCTCGATCCACGACATCTCGAAGCCGAACGAGATGCGCGAGATCGCGTTTCTCGAAATGCCTGGCTTCGGCATCAACCGGCTGTGGTGGCCGGGCGGCCGCTATGCCTATGTGTCGGCGCATCTCGACGGGTTCACCGACCACATCCTTTGCGTGGTCGATCTCAGGACCATCACGAAGCCGGAGATCGTCGCGAAATGGTGGCTGCCCGGCATGAACCGCGCGGCCGGCGAGCCGGCGACGCCAAAGGGCAAGCGCTTTGCGCTCCATCACATGATCACGGCTGGTGATCGCGGCTATGCTGCCTGGCGCGATGGCGGCTTCACCATTCATGACATCAGCGATCCCACCAATCCAAAGCTGCTGTCCCACATCAACTGGTCGCCGCCCTTCGCCGGTGGCACGCATACGCCGCTGCCGCTGCCCAAGCGGCAGCTCGCGATCGTCGCGGACGAAGCCAATGCGGACAATTGCGCCAAGGGCCTGTTCCATACATTCGTCCTCGAAGTGCGCGCGCCTGGAAACCCGGTGCCGATCGCAACCCTGCCGACCCCGCGCGAACGCGATTTCTGCACGAACGGTACCTTCGGACCGCATAATCTGCACGAGAACCGCCCGGGCTCGTTCCAGAGCGAGGAGACGATCTTTGCGACCTACAACAATGCCGGCGTCAGGGTGTTCGACGTCAGGGACGCCTTCGCACCGAAGGAGATCGCGTATTGGGTGCCGCCGACACCGAAAAAGCTCATCGACCCCCGCCCGAACGTCGCGCTCGCGGCCAAGACCTGCGACGCCTATGTCCGGCCCGACGGGCTGATGTTCGTCTCCGACTGGAACGCCGGCATGCACGTGCTGCAATATCAGGGATGAGCGGAGGAGCGCGTAGGTGGGTTAGTCCTGCCGATGCGCAAAGCGCATCTGCTCGGCGTAACCCACCTCTTCTGTTTCCGTGGACAGAGACGGCGGTGGGTTACGCCTTCGGCTAACCCACCCTACGAATCCGACTAACCCGCCGGCATCCGCGTCTCCACTAGACGCGCCCAATACGATGCGCCGTGGCCGAGGATGTTGTCGTTGAAGATGTAGGCCGGGTGGTGGCACTCGTTGCCGTCGCCCATGCCGACCAGGATCATCGCTCCGGGGCGCGCTTCCAGCATGAATGAAAAGTCTTCGGCGCCCATCATGGGAATGAACTTGTCGTTAACGCGCTCGGCACCGACGATGTCGCGGGCGACGTCGGCGGCAAGGCCGGCCTCGCGGGCATGGTTCATCGTCACCGGATACATCCGCGTGTATTTGGTCTCCGCCGAACCGCCATAGGCGCGCGCAACGCTGTTGGCGACCTCGCCGATACGGCGCTCGACGAGATCGCGCACTTCAGGGTCGAGCGTGCGCACGGTGCCGCCGAGCTCGGCGATCTCCGGGATGATGTTGAAGGCCGTGCCGGAGTGGAATTGCGTGATCGAGATGACGGCGGATTTCAGCGGATCGACGTTGCGCGCGACGATCGATTGCAGCGCGTTGACGATCTGCGCGCCGATCAGCACGCTGTCGATGGACTTGTGCGGACCGGCGCCGGCATGGCCGCCCTTGCCGTGGACCGTGATCTGAATGTTGTCGGAGGAGGCGAGCATCGCGCCTGGCGTGGTCGCGAAATGCCCTTCTGGCAGGCCCGGCATGTTGTGCATGCCATAGACCTCCTGGATGTTCCAGCGCGTCATCAGCCCGTCCTCGACCATCGCCTTGCCGCCGCTGCCGCCTTCTTCCGCGGGCTGAAAGATCACGACCGCGGTGCCGTCGAAGTTGCGCGTCTCGGCGAGATATTTGGCGGCGCCGAGCAGCATGGCGGTGTGGCCGTCATGGCCGCAGGCGTGCATCTTGCCGGGGACCTTGGAGGCGTAGGCGACGCCCGAGGTCTCCATGATCGGCAGCGCGTCCATGTCGGCGCGCAGGCCAATGGTCTTGCCCGAGGCGGATTTGCGGCCGCGGATCACACCGACGACACCGGTGCGGCCGATGCCCGTCACCACCTCGTCGCAGCCGAACTCGCGCAAGCGGTCGGCAACGATGCCGGCGGTGCGGTGGACGTCGTATTGCAGCTCCGGGTTCTCGTGGAAGTCATGGCGCCAGGCGGCCATTTCGTCGGAGAGGGCGGCAACGCGGTTGACGATGGGCATGGAGGCTCCGTCTCTGTTGTTGTTGCCGGATGAGCGAAGGGCCATCCGGGATCTTTTGTGAGAGAAGTCCCAGGTATCGCTGCGCTCACCCGGGCTACGAATGACGTTCAGCTTTCGCCGAACACGCGCTTGAAGATCGTGTCGACGTGCTTGAAGTGATAGGCGAGGTCGAACTGCTCCTCGATCTCGGCGTCGGTGAGATACTTCTTCACGTCAGCGTCCTTCTTCAGGAGCTGGAGGAAGTCGCCTTCGCCGCGCCAGACCGGCATGGCGTTGCGCTGCACGAGCTTGTAGGCGTCCTCGCGGCTCGCGCCCTTCTGCGTCAGCGCCAGCAGAACACGCTGCGAATGCACGAGGCCGCCGAGGCGGTCGAGGTTCTTCTGCATGTTGGCGGGGTACACCAGCAGCTTGTCGATCAGGCCGGCGAGGCGGACCAGCGCGAAGTCGAGCGTCACGGTCGCGTCGGGGGCCATCATGCGCTCGGCGGAGGAGTGCGAGATGTCGCGCTCGTGCCAGAGCACGACGTTCTCCAGCGCCGGCGTCACATAGGCGCGCACCATGCGCGACAGGCCGGTGAGGTTCTCCGAGAGCACCGGATTGCGCTTGTGCGGCATCGCGGACGAACCCTTCTGCCCTTCGGAGAAGAACTCCTCGGCTTCCAGCACTTCGGTGCGCTGCATGTGGCGGACCTCCACCGCGAAACGCTCGACCGAGGACGCGATCACGCCGAGCGTCGAGAAATACATCGCGTGGCGGTCGCGGGGAATGACCTGCGTCGAGATCGGCTCGGGCACGAGACCCATCGCCTTGGCAACATGCTGTTCGACGCGCGGATCGATCTGGGCAAAAGTGCCGACCGCGCCGGAGATGGCGCAGGTCGCGACTTCCTTCCGCGCCGCGATCAGGCGTTCCCTGGCGCGCGAGAACTCCGCATAGGCATAGGCGAGCTTGAGGCCGAAGGTCACGGGCTCGGCGTGGATGCCGTGGCTGCGGCCGATGGTCGGCGTCATCTTGTGCTCGAAGGCGCGCTTCTTCAGCGCAGCCAGCACCTTGTCGAGGTCGGCGAGCAGCAGGTCGGCGGCGCGGGTGAGCTGGATGTTGAGGCAGGTGTCGAGCACGTCTGAGGAGGTCATGCCCTGGTGCACGAAACGCGCCTCGGGGCCGACGATCTCGGCGAGGTGGGTGAGGAAGGCGATGACGTCGTGCTTGGTCTCGCGCTCGATCTCGTCGATGCGGGCGACGTCGAAGGTGGCGTTCCTGGCCTTGGCCCAGACCGTTTTGGCGGCCTCCTTGGGAATCGTGCCGAGCTCGGCAAGGGCGTCCGCCGCATGCGCCTCGATCTCGAACCAGATCTTGAACCGGGTCTGCGGCTCCCAGATCGAGGCCATTTCCGGGCGGGTATAGCGGGGGATCATTGGACTGCTCCAGGAAGGTGGGCGGGCGACCCCAAGGGAGCGACCTGCCAAAATGCTTTTTACGCCGTGATCTAGCAGAGCGGGGAGGGCGAAACAAACGACACCGGCAACGTAGCGGGGGATGATTGGGCTGGACAGGATCATCGGCCCGGCCGCCGCGGGCGATGGGCGGCCCGCGCCCAAGGGGGCGCAGATATTAACTGTCAATCACGGATCATTGACTGACAGATATTGAAATCTGTCAGCGAGACGTGTATATCTCTTCTCGGACGCTCCGATTGGGCGTCTGGCGGCATCCCGGGAGCCCGACGTCCCCAGACAGATGGGGATTGAGGGTCGCAATTGAACAACGGGGACCGCCAATTGATTGGAGACTTACGACAATGACGACCGAAATCATCAATTTGACCGGGACGATTGGGCATTGGCTCAATTTACTGGTGGCGCGCCAGATCGCGGCGCAGGCTGCAAAACTGCCTCATTAAGGCGAGAGCTTTCCGAAACGACCGGCACGGGCGCTTCGGAAGCAGCTCCGTCGCCGGGTAACTGAGCCCTCAACGGGAACATGGTGCTGGCATGAACGAAGCCGTTATCTTGACGCCGGAGCGGATCCTCGAAGTCACCGAGGACGTGCTGCGGCGTTACGGACTCGCCAAGGCCACCGTGGTCGACGTGGCCCGTGCGCTCGATGTGAGCCACGGCAGCGTCTACCGCCATTTTCCGAGCAAGGCCTCCCTGCGCGAGGCCGTCGCCAAACGCTGGCTGGACCGCATCGACGCGCCATTGCGCCAGCTGGCCGAAGAGCAGGGGCCGGCCCCAGCACGGCTCGACCGCTGGCTGCGCACCCTGTTCGCCGCCAAGCGTTCGCGCGTGCTCGACGACCCCGAGATGTTCGACACCTATCTGACTCTGGCGCGCGAGGCGTGTGCAGCCGTCAAGTGCCACAAAGACACCATGATCGACCAGATTGCGGCGATCCTGAACGATGGCGTGAAGCAGGGCGTGTTCGAGGTGGGCGACGTCAAGACCACCGCACGCGCCATCTTCGATGCCACCGTCCGCTTCCACCATCCGGCCCACGCCGACGAATGGAAGGACGCCGATCTCTCGGCGCGTGTCGATGCGACGCTGGCTTTGGTATTGCGCGGGCTGAAGGCGTAGGCCGAACACCTCCACGCCCTTCCAAAGCCGTTCGATACGCATTGGCGCCGCTTAACTATCCTTCGACCTTGTGGGTGAGCGCACCATCGCGGAGCGAACGCGGATGGTGGGCCTTTTTCCGCCCACGAAGAGCGGTACCCGCCAACGGCACGACCGGCGGGCTTTCCGGATACGCATTGACTTCGATTTCGACCAGGTCCTTCGCCCGCTTTCGAAGCCTGTAGAATGCAAGCTCTTGTTCGAGCATGGGGCAGTGGAATCGAATCGTTGCTGTGTCTGGCAAGCGACAGAGTTCATCGATGAGCTCGCCGACAGTGATGAGCGCGGGATAGGTAGCTTCGCGGATAGCCTTACTCATGGCGGAACTCCTTCACTCCGGTACTAACCAGAGTTCGACGGCCTCCGTTCCAATCCGCATCGCAAGGCGGTCGAAATATCCTTGGATGTGCCCGCATGCGGAGGAGGGCTCCGTGCGTTCTACCTCCAGGGTGGGGCGAGCATCTAGATTTTGGTCAGTCCACAATTGGCCGCCAACCGCACGAGCTGCGCATCCGTGCGCGCGCCGGTCTTGGTCTTGATCAGGTAGTGATAGTTCTGCACTGTCTTGACGCTGAGATTGAGATGCGCAGCGATCTGTTCGGTCGTGGCGCCACCGGCGAACTGGCGCAGGATCTCGATCTCGCGTTCGCCCAGTTGATCCAGCGCAGAGCCCGCCGACAGGCTGTCCTCGGCCAGGATGTGCGCGATGTCGTCGCTCATGGCGCGTTCGCCGCGCGCAACGCTCCGGATCGCGGACACGACCGCGGACGGCTCGCTGCTCTTGGTGACAAAGCCGCTGGCGCCGGCACTGAAAGCTGCCTTCACCAGCACGGCCTCGTTGTGCATGGTGAAAACGAGGATCCGCGCCCGCGGGCTGCGCGCGCGGATGTTGCGGATGGCTTCCAGCCCGCTCGCGCCCGGCATCGAGATATCAAGCACGACGACATCAGGATCGCGCGCCTTGAAGGCGCTGTAGGCATCCGCGGCGTTGTCGGCTTCCGCCACGACATGCAGATCGCCCTGGCTTTCCAGCACGCGCCGATAGCCTTGCCGTACGATCGGATGATCGTCGACCAGAAGCACGGAGATGCCTGTTGCCGTAATCTCGTTCATCCCGTCCTCACGCGGCGAGCGGGATGGTGGCGGCGACGCTGAGTCCGCGATGGGCGGGTAGGATCGACAATGATCCACCGGCCGCCGCGAGCCGTTCGCGGATGCCCGTGAGGCCGAAGCCGGCCGACCGCTCAACGCGTGCCGCGTCGCCGCCGCCATCGTCCTCGATACGGATCAGCAACGCATCGTCGTCGCCCGCGCGCCGCTCGACGCTGACCGAAATCTCGCGTGCCGCGCCGTGGCGCAACGCGTTGGTCAGACATTCCTGCGCGACGCGATAGGCGGTGGTCGCGGCCGGGCCGCTGATGTCGGTGAGGTCGCCCTTAAGATCGAGCTGGATCGTCGGCCGCGCCGAGCTCTGCGAGCGCCAGCTATCCACCAGATTCACGAGGCTCGCCTCCAGCCCAAGCTCGGCGGGCAGGGGATTGCGCAGGCGCTTCAGCGCGTCGCGCAGCGAGGCCATCAGATGATGCGTGGCCTGCGAGATCATCCGCGCGTCCTGCACGATGTCGCTGTGCTTGTCCCCCTTCGTGCTCGCCGTCTCGATGGTGTTGGCGAAGGCGAGGATGGCCGAGAGATTTTGTCCGAACTCGTCGTGCAGCTCGCGGGCGAGCGCGCGGCGTTCGTCGTCGCGGATCTCGATCAGGCGCCGCGTCAGCGCCGCGCGCTGCTCGGTCGCTTCCTCCAGCCGCCCGCCGAGCTCGCCGACGGCGCTGCCGATCATCGCCAGCTCCATCGAGCGGAAGCGCGGCAGTTTCGTGCGATACTGACCGCGCGCCATGCGCTGCAAGGCGGTCACGATGGTGCGCGCCGGCGCCAGCGCATGCGCGATCGCGAGCGAAGCCAGCAGCGCGATCGCCGCCGCCATCAAAAGCGCGACGTCGATTACGTTGAGGATGTATTCCCAAGCGAGCGAGATGGCGGCTGCGGCATCCGGCGTCGCGACCACCGTTCCGGCGGTCGCCGCGCGGGGACTGACCGGCCGTATCACCTCCGCATGGCTGCCAAGGAAGGTCGGCACAATTGACGCGAACCAGCGCGGAGGCGTCTTGCCGAGCCCCTCGCTCTGGCCGCAGAGCGGCTTCTCGAATGCGATAGCGGGTTGGAACTCCACGCAGACGCCGGGTGAGATCAGCTTCATCGTCTCCAACGTGCGCCACTCCGGAACCGGCAGAAGCTGCTCGCGTGTTCTGCTGCTGCGCAACAGGAATTCGTGCCAATACAGGGCCTGAAGCGCCTGGGCGACCCGCTGCGCCGAGGCCGCAGTCGCCCGGTCGACGCTGCGATAGGCGTCGAACGTCGCCCAGATGGTCGCCGCGCCAAGGCAGAGGGCGACGATGAGAAACAGACGGGCGACAAGCTGAAGCACAAGGCGCATGCGATCACCCCAAAGTTTGGTAAGGTCAGCCTAACAACGCCGCCGCGCCTTGCCAATTGCGAGGCACGGCAAGATGGCAGCTCGGGCAAATTTCCCAAGCCGGATTGGGCATGGCTCTTTGGACCGGGCGCGGCGGCTTTGATCTAATGGGCGGGAAATCGCGGCAGGCCAGGAGCGGTGCAGCATGAGTTCGATGACGATTGGGCCGATCGCGGGGCCTGCTGCCGACCCATCCGAGCGCAGCGCGCTCCTGTTCTGGATGATCTTCACCGGGCTTTCGATCTTCGCCGTCGTGCTGCTGTGGCGGTTCGGCCTGATCCGTCTGATGCTGACCTCGGACCGGACCTACATTTCCAGCGTGATCGCACTGCTCTATGTGCTCACCTGCGGCCACTGCTTCCTGCGTACGCGGGCCATTGCCCGTGAGGGCGCGGCGGCCCGGCGCTGCCGGGCGGCGCTCGCGGCACCCGACGGCAGCAAAGTGCTCGATGCTAGCGCGACCGCATTGCCGCGCGGGCTGGTCCGCGACCATATCGACAGCCTTGTGACAAAGGCCGCCGCGCAGGACTATCGTCCGGTGGACCAGACGCTATTGCTGCGGACGCTTGCCGACCGGCTGCGCGGCTCCAACGGCTTCGGAGCCTTCGTCTCGGATACGCTGATGAAGCTCGGCCTGCTCGGCACCATCGTCGGCTTCATCATCATGCTGGCGCCGATCGCGGGGCTGGATGCCGCCGACAAGGTCGCGATGCGATCTTCGATGGGGCTGATGAGCGACGGCATGGCGGTCGCGATGTACACGACACTGGCGGGCCTGGTCGGTTCGATCCTGGTCCGCATCCAGTATTACATGCTGGATGCCGCGACCCAGCGGGTGTTCTCGGATGCGGTGGTGCTGACCGAGACCTATGTGACGCCGGTGCTGGAGCGCAAGGGTTTTGGAATCGAGGGGTCTGGAATCAAGGGCGCCGGAAGCCAGTCATGATGGATGATTTCGGCCTCTATCCGCGCGAGGAGCCGTTCGACCCGCTGGGCGTGATGCTGTTCAAAGCCCTCCAGGTGATCGCTTTCCTGTTCTTCCTCGCACTGCTCGCCGTCTCGCCGGACGCCAAGGACGGCAAGATCGATTCCAAGGCCGAGTTCATGATCACGCTGGACTGGCCGGACAGCCATCCCGACGATCTCGATCTGTTCGTGCAGGATCCCGTGGGCAATATCGCCTGGTATCGCCACCGCGAGGCCGGCTTCCTCACGCTCGACCGCGACGATCGCGGCGGAGCCAACGACTTCATCGTGGTCAACGGCAAGAAGATTGCCTCGCCGATCCGCGAGGAGATCGTCACCGTGCGCGGCATCGTCCCCGGCGAATACACCGTCAACGTCTCACATTTCGTGGCCACGACCGGCGAACCCGTCACGGCCAATGTGAAGGTGCAGAAGCTCAATCCGACGGCGCAAGTGGTCTTCGACAACAAGTTCACCCTCGACCACACCGGCGACGAGAAGACCGCGGTGCGGTTCCGGCTCGATGCCGAAGGCAAGGTCGTCAATGTGGATCAGCGGCCGAAATCGCTGTTGGAGACTTTTCGCAGCAGTTGGCGCAACGGCGCCGATCTTGACCCGAACACCGGCGTGAGCAAGAACGCCGTGAGGGTGCGCCGTGACTAGCTTGCAGACGGTCATCCTCACGCTATCGATAGCCTATGCCGTCATCGGCGCGCTGCTGCTGGTCGTGCTGGTCTATGCGCGGCTGCACTGGTCGATCAAGGCCGTCGCGGTGATCGTGACCAGCGCGTTCTATGTCGTCAGCTTCACCGAGATGCGCGGGCTGCTCGGCTGGGCGAGCGCCGATCGGCTGCCGGTGAGCTTCAAGCTGCTGAAGGCCCGTATCGTCGAGCCGCATTCGCTGGAGGGCTATCCCGGCTCGATCTATCTCTGGGTCGAGCAGCTCGACGAGGACAATCGCCCGAGCGGCATACCGCGCGCCTTTCGTGTGCCCTACAATGACCGGCTGGCCGACAAGACCCACGCGGCGGAGAACGAGATCGCGCTGGGACATCCGCAAGGCGGCCGGGCCGCCGATTTCGGCGGCGGCGATGGCAGCCTCATCGACATGGTCCGGGAATATGTGACGCCTAAGACCATCATGGAGACGAGTGGCGGAGACTCCTCGACCGGCGAGTTCAGCGCTCCGCAGGCCGGCGCGCAGGGCGCCGTGTTCACCCCGATTCCGCCGCCCCGGATGCCGCCGAAGGACGAGCAATAGGCTCTTCACCATCGCGACAGGGCAGCGCTGGCAAACCGCGCGCCGCTGGCGCATGTTCTTGACCTCCCTCAATTTGGCCTCATCGGCTCCCAATAAGGTTCGAGGGTGGAGGGTGCGTGCTTCTCGCTGTTTTCTCGGATATCCACGGCAACCGGCAGGCGTTCGAGGCGTGCCTGAAAGTCGCGCGGGCGCGTGGCGCCGAGCGCTTCATCTTGCTTGGCGACTTCGTCGGCTATGGCGCCGATCCGGAATGGGTGGTGGATACCGCGATGGAGCTGGTTGCCCAGGGCGCCGTCGCCGTGCGCGGGAATCATGACCAGGCAGTGAATTCCTCGGCCGAGACCATGAATGCCGAGGCGCAAATCGCGATCGAATGGACCCGCGGCCGGCTCGACACCGCGCAGCGGCGGTTCCTGGCGGAATTGCCGATCCTGGTGGAGGACGGCGATCGCCTGTTCGTGCATTCGGAAGCCTCCAGTCCCCGAAGCTGGCACTATGTCCGGTCGACGGCGGACGCCGCCAAAAGCCTGATCGCGACGCCAGCTCATGTCACGTTCTGCGGCCACATCCACCGCCCGGCGATCTACTCGATGTCGGTGACGGCGAAGATGTCGGGACTCGTGCCTAAGACCGACGTCTCCGTGCCTTTGCTGCGCGGGCGGCAATGGCTTGCTGTGCTTGGCTCGGTCGGCCAGCCGCGCGATAACGATCCATCCGCGGCTTTCGCGCTGTTCGACACGGTCTCGTGTCTGATCACCTATTGCCGCGCGCCCTACGATGTCGAGACGGCCGCAAGCCGGATCCGCGAGAACGGCCTGCCGCATTGGCTCGCCGACCGACTGTCGCAGGGACGCTAGAGGCCGATGCCGAAACCCCTCGTCAAATCGGGCGCAGAGATCGACGGCTACACGATCGGCGAATGCGTCCATGCCGGCGGCATGGCGACGCTGTGGACGGTCACCCATCCCGGCATCGACGTGCCGCTGCTGATGAAGATTCCGCGGGTATCGGAGGGCGAGGACCCTGCGGCGATCGTCTCCTTCGAAATGGAGATGATGATCCTGCCGCGGCTGGCCGGGCCGCACGTACCCTCATGTTTCGGCACCGGCGATTTCGCCCACCAGGCCTATGTCGTGATCGAGCGCATCTCCGGGACAACGCTCTACAAGCGGCTGCCCGACCTGCCGCTGCCCTATGACGAGGCGCGGCAACTCGTCGCCAGGATCGCGACGGGGCTCGCGGATTTGCATCGACAGAACGTGATCCATCACGACATCAAGCCGAGCAGCATCATGTTCCGCGAGAGCGGCGAGGCGGTGCTGATCGACTATGGCCTGTCGCATCACAACCACCTGCCGGACCTGTTGCAGGAGGAATTCCGCCTGCCTTACGGTACTGCGCCCTATATGGCGCCGGAACGGCTGTCAGGGGTGCGAGACGATCCGCGCAGCGATCTGTTCTCGCTCGGCGTGCTGCTCTATTTCTTCACGACCGGCGAGCGGCCGTTCGGTGAGGGCGAGACTCTGCGTGCGATGCAGCGACGGCTGTGGCGCGATCCGCACCCGCCGCGCTCGCTTCGCGCCGACTATCCGCCCTGGCTCCAGGAGGTGGTGCTGCGATGCCTCGAGATCGAGCCGGTGCGGCGCTATCCGACGGCGTCCCAGCTCGCCTTCGATCTCACCCACCCGGACCAGGTCAGGCTCACCACACGCTCGGAGCGGATGAAGCGCGATCCGCTAAGCGTCGCTTGGCGGCGCCGCTTCAACCAGGGCGTCATGCAGCCGCGCGCGAAATCGGATGTCGCAGCCCAGATCGCATCAAGCCCGATCCTCGCGGTCGCGCTCGACACCGTGGAAGGCGCCCCCGAGCTGAACGAAGCGTTGCGCGTCACCACCGAGCGCATTCTCGCCACGCTGCCGTCGGCGCGGCTCGCCTGTCTCAACGTGCTGAAGCTCAACCGCATCGCGATCGACAGGACGCTGGATGAGCAGGGCTCCAACAAGCATATCGACCGATTGGTGGCGCTCAGGCACTGGGCCACGCCGCTCAAGCTGGATGAAAGCCGGCTGTCGGCTCATGTGCTGGAAGCCGTCGATCCGGCCGCGGCCATCCTGGAGTTTTGCGAGATCAACCACGTCGACCACATCATTATCGGCGCGCGGCAGGGCTCGTTCAGGCGCACGCTGCTCGGCAGCGTTTCGGCCAAGGTGGCCTCGGAAGCGGCCTGCACCGTCACCGTGGTACGACCGCCGCGAATGGCTGCGGATGCGGGCGAGGTGGCCGGATAGGGCCGCGCTCTAAATCCTGGAAGGTTCAGGCCGCGTGAGCGGTATGGACGGAGCGTTTGCGACGGATCGGCCAGGAGAATTGCGGGCCGGGCTCGCCGTGATCCGCGCTGCCGCCGAAGAACTGGATGATCTCGCGGCAGGGCTCGCAGTTGAACAGGTTACGCGACGCGGACGCCTTGGTCATTTCCTTCAGGCAGTTCGGGCAATGCGGCTTCATGAGCTTGGTCCAGAAAAAGAATTCAATGCCGGCGCGGTGACCGGAGCGGGTGATCCAGGTCCGTCTCGGGCCCGATGTCGTCGCGCATCTCGCCTTCGGTGCGTTCGAGCCGACCGAAGAAAAAATCGAGGTCAGGATGCGGGCGCCGCGGGATGCGGCACCGGCGCTTCGGCTGACGTTTCACGAGCGCGATCTGCATGGGGTCAGGCCCGATACCAGTCGCGACGGGCGATGCGGGTCGAGCGAGCCGAGACCTTCACCGGTCCGGCCGATGGACCAAACACAACAAACGCACAAAAACCAAGCCACAACGCCACGCCAGTCCAAACCAGGGTCGTCGTCATGATGTGCTCCGCGAAAACAGGCAAGAATCACTAGCGGTGATTTGCGCGAATCAGGGAAGCCCGGAGGAGTACGGATCAAGGTTGCAAGTTTAGGCATTGCGCGCCGCAACACCCGTAGAAGCCGCACATCTGTGGAGCTGCGCGCGAGCCTTCAGATCGCCTCGCCGCGCGCGCCCGCGGCGGCGTTGCGGATCGCGGCGATGTTGGTCTTGTAGGCGTCCTGCGTGCCGCCCCTGAACACGGATGTGCCCGCGACGAAGGCGTTGGCGCCGGCCGCGGCCAGCGGACCTGCGACGTCGGAGCCGACGCCGCCATCGACTTCGATATCGATTGGACGGCCCGCTGTCATCGCGCGGATGTCGCGGATCTTGCTGATTGCAGAGGGGATGAAGGCCTGGCCGCCGAAGCCGGGATTGACCGACATCACCAGTACGAGGTCGACCAGGTCCAGCACGTATTCGAGTACGCTGATCGACGTGCCCGGATTGAGCGAAACGCCGGCCTTCTTGCCAAGCGCGCGGATCGCCTGGAGCGAGCGGTGCAGATGGGGACCGGCTTCGGCATGCACCGTGATGTGGTCGCAGCCGGCTTTCGCAAAGGCCTCTAGATAGGGGTCGCAGGGCGAGATCATCAGATGCGCGTCGAAGATCTTCTTGGTGTGCGGGCGCATCGCCTTGATGACGTCGGGGCCATACGAGATGTTGGGAACGAAGTGCCCGTCCATGACGTCGAGATGGATCCAGTCGGCTCCGGCGGCGTCCACGGCGCGCACCTCCTCGCCGAGCCTGGAGAAATCCGAGGCCAGGATCGAGGGCGCGATTGCCAGGGGGCGGGGGGCGAAGGCTTGGGTCATGGCGGTTTCCCGTGGCGGCCGTGAAAGATGGACTCGCCTAACATGGGCCTCTCAGCCGGGCAATGCAGGGGCGGCGTGCTTCCTGTGGGCGGAAATTTCTGCCGCGACCGGCACGAATTGCCGGTGTTCCCGGGCCGTGCAAAGCGCGGTGAAAGCGGATTTCATTGAGCTTTTTGCGCTGGCACGGCGCTTGCTGACTTCACCTGAACAGAACATTGGCCGCGGCATGCCGCATCGGTTGGAGTTGTGCAATGTTGTTCGCTCTTGGGGCCGTATCGAGCGCGCTCGACGCGATCCAGTCGCTGACAAATTCGAAATCGTCCACGTCGGCGCAGAAGACGGGGTCCTCGCAAAAACCGGCGACGAATCCGTTCGCGATCGACAGCGGCAGCAACAGCACGACCGGCGCGACCTCGTCGGTCAATGCGGGCAAAACCCCGCAGATCTCGCCGGAGACGATGAACGCGCTGTTCGCCGCGCAGAGCCAATCCTCGGAGAGTACGAGCAGCACAGCCAGCTCGACCTCGTCGAGCTCGACGTCTTCGTCCTCGACGCGCCGCGACGCCGCCTTGAAGGATCTGTTCTCGCAGATCGATGGGGACGGCGACGGCAAGATCACCAAGTCGGAATTCGAGAATGCGCTCGGCGCCGGCGGCACCAACCTCGCGCAGGCCGACGACGTTTTCTCGAAGCTGGATTCGAATACCGACGGCAGCGTTAGCCTCGATGAGATGTCGAAGGCACTGAAGAGCGGTCATCGCGGCCACCATCACGCGCAAGGTGCGGGCGATGCGTCCGGCAGCGGTTCAGATTCATCCTCGCGATCCACCGGCGGCTCCACCTCGACCTCGACGACGGGCGCCGACGGCTCGACCACCACCACCGTCACCTACGCCGACGGCTTCAAGATGTCGACGACGGTCCCGGGCGCCTCCAGCTCGCGTAATTCAGCCTACGATCTGTTCGCACAGTTGATGCAGCGGCAAGGCGGGCAGGGACAAGGTGCCTCAGCGACTGTCGGTTCATCGATGTCGATGAGCGTGTAGCCCCGCTCACGGCTAACCGGCATATTCGTGAGTGATGTCACGAAAGACATACCGATCACGGATTTCGTGGTTGAAGAACGTACCCTTTGAGCGCGCATTCCTGAACGCCGCGGCCACCTCGGGCGGAACGTCCTCGTAGACATAGAGGCGTCCGCTGACGAAAGCCACCTTCAGTTCGCGCGTGTCGGGTGCATAGCGGAAAAAGCGGATCACGGAAGACGGCATGGCGGTGCACCTTGGCCCCTCAGGGTAACGCTGTGCCCGCCGTTTCGTTTCTAGCCAAACCGATCCTTCCACGCCGGCATCGCGCCGGCAAACGGCAGGGCCGTCGCATTGTAGACGCCGCGAGCGATCGCGCGTGCGACCACGTTGGCGGCGACCGTGCCGAGTTCGGTAAGCCCAACCAGCGGTTCGATCGGCTTTTCGCCCGTTGCGGCGGCGAACAGCACGTCGCCGTCGGTCGGGGCATGCACCGGATAGATCGCACGGGCAAACCCGGTATGCGCGATCATCGCAAGCCGCTTGGCCTGTGCCTTGGTCAGCGTGGCATCGGTGACGACGAGGCCGATCGTGGTGTTCTCACGCGCGCTCGCTGCGGGGCCGCCCTTGATGCGCATCGCCAGCATGTCCGGCGTGAACGCGGACGGCAGACCGCGCCCGCCGAACTCGCCGTTCTCCTCGAATGGCGCAGCCCAGAACCAAGGCCCTTCGCCAACGGTCGTGCTGCCGACCGCGTTGACGACCATGATCGCTGCGACCTTGACGCCGTTGGCTAGGACCGCGGAGGCCGAGCCCAGTCCGCCCTTGAAGGTCGCGGTGGTGGCACCAAGGCCGGCGCCGACGCTGCCCAGCGCGAAATCGTCGCTGGCGGCCAACGCTGCGGCGTAGCCGAGATCGCGATAGGGCGCGAAGCGTCCCCAGGCTTTGTCGCCACCGTTGAGCAGGTCGAAAACGATCGCGCCCGGCACGATCGGAATCACAGCCTCGCGAATCCGCAAGCCGCGGCCTTGTTCGGCGAGCCAGGCCTGGATGCCGCCGCCTGCGTCGATTCCAAAGGCGGAGCCGCCGGACAGCGCAATGGCGTCAACGCGATCGACGGTGCTGGCGAGGTCGAGCAACGCATCTTCGCGCGTACCGGGTCCGCCGCCGCGAACATCGATGGCCGCAACCGCGGGGGCGTCGAAGATGATCGCGGTCGTGCCAGTGGCGATTTTCGCATCCTCGGCATGGCCGACGCGGACGCCGGCGATATCGGTGAGAAGGTTTTTCAAGGCGGCTCCGCAGGCTGAAAGGCGTTCGCTTCAGCGATATCGTAGGGATGCCGCACGCTCAACCCGCGAGCGCGGTCCTCAGCATCTTGGCGAGCTCGGACTTGCGGTAGGGCTTTGCCAGCAGCAGCACGCCGGAATCGAGCCGCCCGTGATGGACGATGGCGTTCTCGGTGTAGCCCGAGGTGAACAGCGTCTTCAGGTCGGGGCGGCGGCGAGCGGCCTCATCGGCGAGCTGGCGGCCGTTCATGCTGCCCGGCATGATGACGTCCGTGAACAGCAGGTCGATGTCCTTGTCGGCGTCGATGATGACGAGGGCCTCGGCCGCGTTGGCGGCTTCGAGGGCTGCATAGCCGAGGCTCTTGATCTGGGTCACGACATATTGGCGCACCAGCGCGTCGTCCTCGACGATCAGGATTTTTTCGTGGCCGCCGGTGACGGGTGCGTTCTGGAGCGCCTCGAATTCGGTCTCCTGCACGCCGCTCGAGCGCGGCAGGTAGATCTTCACGCTCGTGCCGTGGCCTTCCTCGCTGTAGATCTTGATGTGTCCGCCGGACTGCTTGACGAAGCCGAACACCATGCTGAGCCCGAGGCCGGTGCCCTTGCCGACCTCCTTGGTGGTGAAGAAGGGATCGAACACCCGGTCGATCAACTCCGGCGGGATTCCGGAGCCGGTGTCGCTGACGGCGATCATGACGTAATTGCCGGCCATCACGTCGGGATTCATGCTGGCATAGCCGTCGTCGAGGAAGATGTTGCGGGTTTCCAGCACCAGCGTGCCACCGTCGGGCATCGCATCGCGCGCGTTCAGCGCGAGATTGAGGATCGCGGTGGAAAGCTGGCCCGGGTCAATCAGTGCCGGCCACGCATCCTCGGTGAGTTGCGGCATGATGGTGATCTGCTCGCCGAGCGTGGGATGCAGGAGCTTTGCGGCCTCGAGCGTCAATGCGTTGACGTCGATTTCGCGCGGCTGGAGCGGCTGCTTGCGGGCGAAGGCGAGCAGATGCTTGGTCAGTTGCGCGCCGCGCTCGGCGGCGTCGTCGATCAGCTTGGTGATGGCGGCGAGCTCGGGACGGTCAGCGACGGCGTCCGCCAAAATGCCGATCGTGCCGGTGATGACGGTCAGCACATTGTTGAAGTCGTGCGCGACGCCGCCGGTCAATTGACCGATGGAATCCATCTTCTGGACGTGCCTGAACTGCGCCTCGGCGGCCTGCTTCTCGGTGAGGTCGCGGCCGATGAAGAAATGGCGCTTGACCGGCTCGGACCAGGTGCCCATCCAGTTCAGCGTGACCTCGTGACCGTCGTAGTGGTAGTAGCGCGCCTCGAAGCTGCGCTTGACCGCGCCGCGCCGCGCCGCGCGCATCTCGTCGCGCGTCTTCTGGAGGTCATCGGGATGAATGAACTCGGTCGCGCTGTGTCCGATCATGTCCTCCGGACTCAGGCCGAGAATGGTCTTCACGCTCGGGCTGACCTGGATGAAATTGCCAAAACCGTCGGTAACCAGGATCAGGTCCTGCGAGGTCTCAAAGATCCGCTGCCGCTCCTCGACCTCGCGGCGCAGTTTTTCCCGTGCCTGCTTCTCTTCCGTGATGTCGTGGGCGATCTTGGAAGCGCCGATGATCTGTCCGTTGGCTGATTTGAGCGGAGAAACATTCAGGACGACGTCGACTCGCCGGCCGTCCTTCCGGATCCGGACCGTCTCGTGCTGGGCGATCGTTTCGTTGCCGCCGACCCGGTTCAGGATGCCCCTAACTTCGGCCTTGCGATCCTCAGGCACGATGATGTCGATCGGTTGGCCGACGGCCTCCGCGGCGGCATAGCCGAACAGCTGTTCGGCGGCCTTGTTCCAGCCCGTGATGACACCGTCGAGCGTCTTCGTGATGATGGCATCATTGGCGGATTCGACGACGGCGCCGTACAGGGCAAGGCGCTTGCCATAATAGTCGCGATCCAATGCCGACTGCTGCCGCAGCCTGCCGACGAGACCCAGCGTATGCGCCTGAAGGCGGACATTTTCGATCAAAAGCACCGCGAGCACGAAGGTCGCCGCGCAGAGGCCGTAGAGGCGGCCAGCGTAGAAGCCGAGATCGAAGCGCGCGACGTTGACGATCGCCGACAGCGCGATGTCGAACAGCCATGCGCACATCACCACCATGAGCCAGACATCGATAACCGAATGCGGACGGCGGAACCACAGCGAGACTAGCGCGGCGAAGCTCAAGGACCAGACAAAGGACACCACGCCGATCATGATCTGCGTGTAACGGCCATCGCGCAGCAGCACCGGAAGCAGGTCGTGCTGGGCAGTGACGATCCAGGTCAAGACGATCATGACCGCGACGACGCCGACCACGCTGGCGCAGATCGCCTTGCTTGTCGAGCCCGCGATCCGGGCGCCGCCGTCGGCCTCCTTGAGCCAGGCATAGGCCAGCACGCAGAGCGGGAAGCCGCCGTGCCAGATCATGTAGAGCCAGACCGTGGTCTGCTGGTTGGCCCCCAGCAGCCCGGTCTGCGAAAAAAGTCCGGGGAAGGTGAGGGCATGGACCACGGCCGCGGCGGCGGTGAACAGATAGCCGGTCGCGAGCACGAGCAGCGCGCGGGTCCTGAGCACCGCAAACTGCGACAACAGCAGGACCGCGGTGACGATGTCCGCGACGACGAGGGCGGATTGATAGCTCGCGACGAAGGCTGGCACAGGCAGCAGCGGAATACCTGCAAAGGGCACGGCCACTGCGAACAGGATCGAGGAGACGCCCACGATCGCCAATGCTGCGCTGCGGTCTTTCGGGGTGGCCGGCAACGTCGAAAGGAATGTGTTCCGATCGGTTGTCGCGGACACGTGCAGCTCTCGCAGATCGGTCTTGAGCATTTTTGCCAATCTCATTTGGCCCAATCAATTTCCGCCCATGGTAGCGGGTTCTGGGCACGCATCATGACAAAAACCCACCGCGACTCAACCGAAGGTTACAGCTTACTTAATTTTATGGGGAACGCGCACGGGGGATCGGGTAAGATGCGCTTTACTGGACGGTGCCATAATGCTCTCCCGCCGCTACGGGTTCCAGGTTTGAATCAGGCATTTTCATTTCAGGATCCGGGAGTTGTTCCCTATGCCCCGCGTTCTCATCATCGACGACCAGAAGGACGTCCGTGCGATGGTCGCGATCGTGCTGCGCGTCAACCGTTACGACGTCGTTGAGGCCGACAGCGGCGCAGCCGGGGTAAAAGCCTTCACCGAGGCCGGCTTCGACGCGGCAATCGTGGACATTTTCCTCGGCGATACCAGCGGCGTCGAGGTCATCGCGACCCTCCGCGAGCTTGCACCGAGCCTCCCGGTCGTTGCCGTGTCGGGGATGACGGCGCTGGATTTCATGGAACAATCACCACACCTCGCCAACGTAGTCTGCCTGCAAAAGCCGTTTCGGCCGAACGATCTTCTTCAAGCCCTACGGAAGGCCCAAGCCGCGGCTGACAGCGCGCTGCCTGCAGCCGTCTGACCCTGACGCAGGAAGAAACGCCCCGGGGCAAGCCGGGGCGCGATGATGATGGCACGAGGCCTTCAGGCCCCCGGCACGCGTGCTTAGGTGCCGTTGCCGCTGATCGCGGCGTAGCCGCCCTTGGCGTCCCATTTGTAGACGACGTAGTCGAGCTGCTTGATGTCGCCCTTGGCGTCATACTCGATCGGCCCGATCACGGTGTCCCACTTGCCGGCCTTGATGGCCGCCATGACCTTCTTGGCGTCGGTGGTCCCGGCCTTCTTGGCCGCCTGCGACCAGACCTGCATCGCCGCGTAGGTGTAGAGCGTGTAGCCTTCAGGGTCGATGTTCTTGGCCTTGAAGGCCTCGACGATCTTCTTCGCGGTCGGCTTGTTGCGCGGATCGGGGCCGAAGGTGAACAGCGTACCTTCGCCGGCCGGGCCGGTGATGGAGGCATATTCCTTGTCGGCGAGGGCGTCGCCGGCCATCAGCACGGTCTTGAGGCCCTGGTCGCGCATTTGGCGCAGGATCAGGCCGCTCTCCTGATGGTAGCCTCCGACATAGACGAGATCGATGTTGTCGCGCTTCAGCCGCGAGACGATCGCGTTGAAGTCCTTGTCGCCCTTGTTGTAGGACTCGTACATCTTCTCGGTGACGCCGGCCTTGTTGAGCGCCTTCTTGGTCTCGTCCGCAAGACCCTTGCCGTAGGTGGTCTTGTCGTTGAGGATGGCGATATTCTTGCCCTTGTAGTTCTTGGCGATGTACTGGGCGGCGACCAGGCCCTGCTGGTCGTCGCGGCCGCAGACGCGCGCCACGTTCCACAGTCCGCTGTCGGTGAACTTCGGATTGGTGGAGGCGGGAGTAATCTGGAGCACGTTGCCGTCGGCATAGGCTTCCGACGCGGGGATCGACGACGACGAGCAATAATGCCCGGCCACGAACGGGATTTTCGCGCCGGCGATCTTCTCGGCGATCGAGCGCGCCTGCTTCGGATCGCAGGCGTCGTCCTCGACGGATAGCGCGAGCTTCTTGCCGTTGAGGCCGCCGGCGGCGTTGATGTCGGCTACGGCCATCTCGGCGCCGTTCTTCATCTGGCGGCCGAAGGCGGACTCGCCGCCGGTCATCGGACCTGCGACTGCGACGGTGACATCCTGCGCGAATGTCGCGCTCGACAGCGCGATCGATGCGCCGAATGCCAGACCGATGAGCTTCAGTGATTTCATGAGATACCTCGAGGGTGGTCGCCTGTGGAAGTTACCGGGCATGCCCGGTTCAAACCGGCGCCATTCTTGAATGAATTTGAGGAGAAGTCACCGGCAAAATACGGGCATTGGCAGAGATATCTCGCCTCATTCGGCCGCACGGGTTCGCTTTCGGGCGCCTCAACCGTGCCGGCCGCCTTCCAGGTAGGCGGCGCGAATCTCGGGGCGCTGCAACAACTCGGCACCGGTCCCGGCCAACGTGATCAGGCCATTGACCATGACATAGCCGCGATGGGCAAGCTTGAGCGCATGGTTGGCGTTCTGCTCGACGATCAGCACGGTCAGGCCGTCCTGCCGGTTCAGAGTGCGGATCGCATCGAAAATCTGGCGCGCGATCAGGGGCGCCAGACCGAGCGAGGGTTCGTCGAGCAGGAGCAGCCGAGGACGGCTCATCAAGGCGCGGCCGATGGCCAGCATCTGCTGCTCGCCGCCGGACAGGGTTCCGCCGCGCTGGGCGTAGCGTTCCTTCAGCCGCGGAAACAGCGCGAACACGCGGTCTAACGTCGCCTCGCGTTCGGCGTCGGTGCATTCGGTGGCGTCCGCGCCCATCTGGAGATTTTCCGCCACGCTCATGCGCGGGAAGATGCGGCGGCCCTCCGGCGATTGCGCGATGCGCAAATGCGCGATCTCGTGGGTGGGCACTTCGGTGATGTCGCGGCCTTCGTACAGGATCTGGCCGGCGCGGGCGCGCGGCTTGCCGAAGATCGTCATCATCAGCGTCGACTTGCCGGCACCGTTGGCACCGATCAGCGCCACGATCTCGCCGGCAGTGATCTCGAGGTCGACGCCTTTCAGCGCCTCGATCTTGCCGTAGGCGGCGCGAAGGCCGCGGATCGCGAGCAGGGCAGTGGGCGACGTCACGACCCGCTCTCCATCACGGCCGCCGCCTCTTCCTCATCTGTGCCGAGATAGGCGGCGATCACCTTTGGATCGTCGCGAACCTCGCGCGGGGAGCCTTCAGAGATCTTCACCCCGTGGTCCATCACCACGATATGGTCGGAGATCTCCATCACCACAGACATATCGTGCTCGATCAGCAGGATCGAGGTGCCGAGCTCGTTGCGGATCGACAGCAGCAGCTCGCTCAGGGCGGCACTCTCGCGCGCATTGAGGCCGGCGGCGGGTTCGTCCAGACACAAGAGCGCGGGCTCGGTGCACATCGCGCGTGCGATCTCGAGCCGTCGCTGGTCGCCATAGGCAAAATTACCGGCGGCATCGTCGGCGCGATCGAGCAAATTGACCCGCTTGAGCCAGTCGGTGGCGAGATCGATCGCGCGCTTCTCGGCGTCGCGGTAGACGGGCGCGCCAACGAGCCCGAGCAAGGTGAAGCCGGAGGCGCGCATCAGCGCGTTGTGCTGCGCCACCATCAGGTTTTCCAGCGCGGTCATGCCGGGAAACAGGCGGATGTTCTGGAAGGTGCGGGCGACCTTGGCCTGCTTGGCGATGCGGAAATCGTTCAGCCGCTCCAGCGCGATCACCTTGCCGTCGTCATGGCTGAGGCGGATGGCGCCGCTGCTCGGCTTGTAGAATCCGGTGATGCAGTTGAACACCGTCGTCTTACCGGCACCGTTGGGTCCGATCAGCGCGGTGATCTTCTTCCGCTCGGCGGCAAACGACAGGTCCTGCACCGCGACGATGCCGCCGAAGCGCATGGTGAGCCGGTCGACCTCGAGAATCTGGTCGCGGCTCATCCGTGCCCCTCCTTGACGAGGTCGGATGAGATCGCGTGTGCCTTGGTCAGGTACACGGTCGGCGCGCGATGGCCGATCAGGCCGCGCGGCCGCCAGATCATGATCAGCACCATGGCCATGCCGAACACCAGCATGCGATAGCTCTCGAGGCTGCGGAACAGCTCGAAACCGCCGATCATAGCGAGCGCTGCGAGCGCCACGCCTAGCTGTGAGCCCATGCCGCCGAGCACGACGATGGCGAGTACCAGTGCCGATTCCTGGAAGGTGAAGGATTCCGGGCTGATGAAGCCCTGGCGTGTCGCGAAGAATGCGCCGGCAAAGCCGCCGAACATCGCACCGGTCGCGAATGCCGTGAGCTTGGTCGTCGTGGTGTTGATGCCGAGCGCGCGGCAGGCGACCTCGTCCTCGCGCAGGGCTTCCCAGGCGCGGCCGATCGGCAGGCGGCGCAACCGGATCGTCACCCAGTTGGTGAGCAGCGCGAGCGCCAGGATCAGGTAGAACAGGAAGACGATGCGGTGGGTCGGCGAATATTCGATACCGAGCCTGGCGGCGAGCCCGTTGTCGCTGTTGTCGAGCGGGATGCCGAAGAAGGAGGGGCGGGGAATGCTGGAGACGCCGTTGGGACCGCCGGTCAGATCCTGCCAATTGATGATGACGAGGCGGATGATCTCGCCGAAGGCGAGCGTCACGATGGCGAGGTAATCGCCGCGCAGGCGCAGCACGGGAAAGCCGAGCAGCACGCCCCAGAATGCGGCGAGGACGCCCGCTAGCGGCAGGCAGATCCAGAACGACCAACCGAAATTGGTCGCGAGCAGCGCGTAAGAATAGGCGCCGACTGCATAGAAGGCGACGTAGCCGAGATCGAGCAGGCCGGCGAGGCCAACCACGACGTTCAGCCCCCAGCCCAGCATCACATAGGTGAGCACGAGGATGGCGAGATCGAGGATGTAGCGCTGGTCATAGAAGATCACGGGCACCAGCAGCGTGAAGATCAGGAGCGCCGGTGCGAGGTAGCGGCCGAGGAACGACATTCCGCTCTGCACCGCCGGCGGCACCAGCTTCTCGGCGCCGGTCGGACCGATCCATTGCTTGAGCAGCTCAAGCACGATCGAGCCGCCGAATACCGCGGCGACGAGGGAAGCGACCTCGCCGAAGCGCGTCCAATAGGTGAGCTGGCCGTCTGAACCGGCTTCGGTGCGGACGCCGACCATCAGCGAGAACAGCACCAGCGCGATCAGCGCGTTGAAGGAGGCGGTCTTCAGGAGAGCGGGGATGCCCGATGCAGCTTTGGCCGTATTGATCGAGGGTGTGTTCACGCGCGCGACCGTCAGACTTTTTCGACTTCGGGACGGCCGAGCAGGCCGGTCGGCATGAAGATCAGCACGACGATCAGGATCGAGAACGCGGCGACGTCCTTGTATTCGACCGAGAAATAGGCCGACCAGAACGTCTCGATCAGCCCGATCGCGAGCCCTCCGAGCATGGCGCCGGGCAGCGAGCCGATGCCGCCGAGTACGGCCGCAGTGAACGCCTTGATGCCGGCGACGAAGCCCATGAAGAAATCGACCAGGCCGTAATAGAGCAGGTACATCAGGCCGGCTACTGCGGCGAGCGCAGCGCCGATCACGAAGGTCATGGAGATGGTGCGGTCGACGTTGACGCCGAGCAGCGCCGCCATGGTCTGGTCCTGCTCGCAGGCGCGCATGTCGCGCCCGAGCCGGGTGCGCGACACCAGCCAGGTGAAGATCGCCAGCAGCACGATGGTGGTGATGACCACCACGATCTGGATGTTGGAGAGCTGGATGACGAAGCCATCGGCGCTCTCGTGCAGCGTATAGCCGCCGGTGATCACTGGCGGCACTGGCTTCACCCGCGCGCCTTGCGCCACCTGCGAATAGTTGGTCAGCACGAACGACATGCCGATCGCCGACAGCATCGGAGCGAGGCGGAAGGAGTGCCGCAGCGGACGGTAGGCAATGCGCTCGATGGTCCAGCCATACAGCGCTGTGACCGCCATCGAGACCAGGATCACGATCAAAAGGATCACCGGGACCGCAGTCAGACCGGTCGAGACCAGGAGAAGGAAGGTGATCAGCGCGATGAACCCCCCGATCATGAAGACATCGCCATGGGCGAAGTTGATCATGCCGACGATGCCGTAGACCATCGTGTAGCCGATCGCGATCAGCCCGTAGATCGAGCCGAGCACGAGGCCGTTGATGAGCTGCTGGGCGAAATAATCCATAGGCTGCCGTACCCAAATCTGACGCGGCTCTAAAGGGAGCTCTTCGAGAGAGAGTGCTGGTTTCTTCTCGGGCCCCGGCAGCCCTTAAGCATTCTCGTTTTGTAACAGGAGGGAACCGGCGGCTGCAACCGGCCCCGCCTCCGCATCAAGGCTTTTACAGAGATCATTTGGCGCTCCGGTTCCCCCGGCAATGAGCGGAACCGGTTCCGCCGGCGCTCAATTGGATGCCTGTCGGGAGGCAGTTAAGGTAAACAAAGGGTTTAAATTGCCGCCACAGTCTGATGCGAGTTAGCTCCGGCAAAGCCTTCCATCGAAGGCGCGGGCCAAGCGAAACGGGAAGCGGCATGTTCGGAAACTGGCGGATCGGTTCGGTCAACGGCGCACTGCTGGCGGCCTATTTCATCCCGGCCTGGACCCTCGTTGCCTTCAACATCATGGTGGCGCCGGTGCACGGGCTCTATGAGCGGCCGAGCGTCGCAGTGGCTCTTTTCCTCAGCGACCATCTCCAGATGGCGGGCATGGACACGGTGCGCGCCGCCTGGCTGCTGGCCCTGGGGCGACTGACCGTGGTGGCGTTCTTTGCGATCTACCTTGCGCTGCTCTGCATCCCCCGCGTCCGCAAGAACGGCGGCAGCGACGAAGCGCTCGGCATTGCGCTTGCGATCGGCAGCCTGATCTCGTTTGCGAGCATGATCATGGCTTCGAAGGTCGGCGAGATGGCCGCGCTGCGGCTGCACGCCACCGAGCTCCTGCTCCTGCTCGGTGCCGCCATCGTGGTGGTGATCGAACGGCCCGAGGCGGCGCCCAAGATCGTCCAGAAGACCGTCGAGGCGACCCCGCCGCTAGGTCTTGAGCAGGCCGAGCTCCTGCACAATCGCTGAGGCTTCCTTGACGGCGTGGTTCGCCGCCGGCACGCCGCAATAGATCGCCTGCTGCAGCAGGATTTCCTTGATGTCGTCGGGCGTGAAGCCGCCCTCGGCGAGCGCCGCGCGCACATGCAGGCGGAATTCGTCCCATTGGCCAAGCGCAACCATAGTGCCGATCACCAGCACCCGCCGCGTGCGCTCATCGAAATGCGGCCGCGTCCAGATCTCGCCCCAGGCGTAGCGCGTGATCATGTCCTGGAAATCGGTGTTGAATGCATTGCGACTCGCGATCGACTTGTCGACCCAGGCATTGCCCAGCACTTTTCGGCGCACGTTCATGCCGGCATCGCGGCGTTTCTGGTCGTCCATGCTGTTCTCCTCCGGACAGTCATTCCGGGGCGCCTCGGAGAGGCGAACCCGGAATCTCGAAGTGGTGAAATGCGGATCGAAATTCCGGGCTCGATGCTTCGCATCGCCCCGGAATGACGATGGCGCGATCAGCGTTGCGTCAAAAAGCCCACGACCGCGTCGGTGAACGCGTGCGGTTGCTCGACATTGGAAATGTGGGCGGCGTCGATGATGGTCATGCTCGCGCCGGGAATGTTTGAGCGGATCAATTCACCCGCCGAAATCGGCGTCGCCATGTCGTGGCGGCCGGCGATCACCAAGGTCGGGCTCTTGATCTTCGGCAGCAGCGCGCGCTGGTCGAGCGTCGACAGCGCCTCGCAGCAGGCGAGATAGCCTTCGACCGGCGAGGCCAGTAGCATCGCCTTCATCCTGGCGGTGATGTCGGGTGCGCGCTCGCGGAAATCCTGGGTGAGCCAGCCGGCAATAACGGCGTCGGCGACGGCGGCGATGCCGCCCTTCTTCACGGCGTCGATGCGCTCCAGCCATTTGGTCGGCTCGGGATAGTAGCAGGAGGTGTTGGCGAGGATGAGCTTGCCGAAGCGCTCCGGCGCGTTCGCGCCCAGCCATTGCCCGACCATGCCGCCCATCGACAGGCCGCACCAGTGCACTTTCTCGATATTGAGGTCGTCGAGGATGGCCAGCACGTCGCGGCCGAAGCGCTCCACCGTATAGGGGCCGGGCGGAACGTTGGACTTGCCGTGGCCGCGGCGGTCGTAGCGGATGACGCGGAATATCTGCGTCAGCGCCTTCATCTGCGGCTCCCACATCTGCAGCGTGCAGCCGAGCGAGTTCGACAGCATCAGCGTCGGCCCGCCGTCGCGGCCCTCGACGGAGACGTTGATCAGGCAACCGTCGGCATCGATCATGGGCATGCGGGCGTCTCCGTTTATTTGCGCTCAGGACTGTTTTATTCGCGTTCGAGGCTGTCGAGCAGGCGGTCGATCAGGGCTTGGGAAGCGCCTTGATAGGCCATCGGCTCGAACAACGCCGCAATTTTTTCCGGCGAAAGATGCGCAGTGACCTGCGAATCGGCTGCGAGCACCTCGCGCAGATGCTTCTTCTCGGCGACCGCGCGCTTGCTCGCGGCCTCGATCAGATGATGCGCATCGCTCTTGCCGATCGTCTCGGCCAGCGCAAAGGTGACCGCTTCCGCCATGATCAGCCCGTGCGTCGCATCGAGATTGCTGCGCATGCGCGCCGCATCGACGTCCAGTCCTTCCGCGACGTCGACGATGGCGGCAAGCGCGCCGGAGGTGACCAGCATCAATTGCGGCAGCGTCGGCCATTCCGCGTGCCAGGGGCCAGCGCTGCGCTCATGGTCCTGCACCTGCGCAGCGAATATCGTCGCGGCGAGCTGCGGCGCCATGGTTGCGCAGCCGAGCGCGCTTGCGGCGGCCACCGGGTTGCGCTTGTGCGGCATGGTCGAGGAGCCGCCGCGGCCTTCGCCGGCAGGCTCGAACGCTTCGCCGACATCGGTCTGCATCATCAGTGAGACGTCGCGGGCGATCTTGCCGCAGCTGCCGGCGAGAATCGCGAAAGCTGATGCGGCTTCCGCGATGCGGTCGCGATGGGTGTGCCAGGGCGCTTCGGGCAGCGGCAGGTTCAGCTCCTGCGCCAGCCGTTCGGAAACCACGAGGCCCTTGTCGCCAAGTGCTGCAAGCGTGCCGGCCGCGCCGCCGAATTGCAGTGCGAGGCCCTCGCGGGAGAGCCGCCTCAAGCGGCAGCGGGCGCGGGCAAGGCTTGCTGCGTATTCGGCAGCCTTCAGCCCGAACGGCATCGGCAGGGCGTGCTGGAGCCAGGTTCGCGCCACCATTGCCGTGTTGCGGTGGGCTCGTGCCAGCGCGGCAAAGCCTTTAATGGCGCGGCCGAGATCGGCGTCCAGCGCAACGATGCCGGCGCGAAGCGTGAGCATGGTCGCGGTGTCGATGACGTCCTGGCTGGTCGCGCCCCAATGCACGTAGCGTGCGGCCTCTGCATCGGTCCTGGCGACATTGGCGGTCAACGTCTTGACCAGGGGTATCGCGAGATTGCCGGATCGCGTGGCGGCCTCAGCCAGCGCGGCCATGTCAAAGGTATCGGCCTTGCATGCGGCTTCGATCGGGCCCACCGCGGACGCGGGAATCACACTTGTGGCCGCCTCGGCTCGGGCCAGGGCTGCCTCGAAATCGAGCATGTTCTGGAGGGTCGACCGGTCGTCGCAGACCGCGCGCATGGCCACGCTCGACAGCATCGGCGCGAGCAGGGGGGAGAGGGATGTGCTCATATTGTGCGACCTAACCACCATGGCCCGCCTGTGCCAATCCCAAACCGCCGGCGCAAGCTTTTTGCAGTTGCGAATATGCATTGCACGTGACCGGGGGCCACCCTTTGCTTTTGCCGCCTCGCTGCGGTACTTGAGCAGCATTATAGTTGCGCGATCCAAGTTCGATATCCCGGGAGGCACCCATGGCCATGACGATGAACGGCGAAGTCCAGCTTGCGGCGCCGCGCGAGGCCGTGTGGGCCAAGCTCAACGATGCCGAGGTGCTGAAGGCCTGCATCCCCGGCTGCGAGGAGCTGGAGAAGACCGATGATGGCGGCTTTCGTGCGACGGCGAAAATGAAGGTCGGCCCGGTGTCGGCGCGCTTCAAGGGCAAGGTCACGCTGTCCGATCTCGACCCGCCGAACGGCTACAAGATCTCCGGCGAAGGCGAGGGCGGGGTGGCCGGTTTCGCCAAGGGTGGCGCCGTGGTCAAGCTTGCGGAGAAGGACGGCGGCACGCTTTTGTCCTACGAGGTCGAGGCGCAGATCGGCGGCAAGTTGGCGCAGCTCGGCCAGCGCCTGATCAACGGCGCCGCCAAGAAACTGGCCGACGAATTTTTCGCGAACTTCGCCAAGGCGGTACAGGGCTGAAGGCCAATACCTCAAGCATGGCGCCTTTCGGCATATCGCGTTTTGTCATGGCGCCTTGCATTCCCGGTGATGTTGCCCCGGGGCATAATGGCCCATATGATGGGTTGGAATAATTATAAGAACCGCTTCGACGGGACCCGTCGGGGCGCTGATAGAGAGTGCTTATGGCAAAAATCTCCCTCATCGTGAACGGCAATCCTGTCACGGCCAATGTCGATCCCCGCACCCTGCTGGTGCAGTTCCTGCGCGAGAATCTGCGGCTCACCGGCACCCATGTTGGCTGCGACACCTCACAGTGCGGCGCCTGCGTTGTGCATCTGGACGGCAAGGCCGTGAAGTCCTGCACCACGCTCGCGGTGATGGCCGATGGCCACGAAGTCAAGACGATCGAGGGGCTGGCCGCCGACGGCGCGCCGCTGCATCCGATGCAGGAGGCCTTCCGCGAACACCACGGCCTACAGTGCGGCTTCTGCACGCCCGGCATGATCATGACCGCGATCGACATCGTCCATCGCAAGGGCAACGAGCTCGACGACCACACTATCCGCGAGGAGCTGGAAGGCAATCTCTGCCGCTGCACCGGCTACCAGAACATCGTCACCTCGATCTCCGCCGGCGCCAAGGCGATGGCGAAATCCGATCTCGCGTAAACCGCGCGCGCACTCTGCGATCAGGACATTCAGATGTACGATTTCAAATACCATCGCCCCGGGACGGTTCGGCAGGCCGCCAACATCCTGGTCAAGAACGAAGACGCCAAGGTGATCGCCGGCGGCCACACGCTGATTCCCGTCATGAAGCAGCGCCTCGCCAGCCCGCCGCATCTGGTCGACCTCTCTCATATCGATGGGCTCAACACGATCGAGATGAAGGGCCGCGCGCTCGTGATCGGTGCCACCGCCCGGCATGCCGAAGTCGCAAGCTCCGCCATCGTCGGCGAGGCGATCCCGGCGCTCGCGAACCTCGCCGGCCA
This sequence comes from Bradyrhizobium sp. WSM4874, assembly GCF_055811835.1. Lineage (NCBI taxonomy): Bacteria > Pseudomonadati > Pseudomonadota > Alphaproteobacteria > Hyphomicrobiales > Nitrobacteraceae > Bradyrhizobium > Bradyrhizobium sp. WSM4874. The sequence continues at coordinate 84,304 of NZ_JBVVPR010000006.1, read as the reverse complement.
GATCGGCGATCCCGCCGTGCGCCACAAGGGCACGATCGGCGGCTCGCTCGCCAACAACGATCCGACCGCAGACTATCCGGCTGCGGTGTTGGCGCTCGGCGCCACCATCGTCACCAACAAGCGGCGCCTCAAGGCGGAAGAGTATTTCCAGGGCCTGTTCACGACGGCGCTCGAGGCCGACGAGATCATCACCAAGGTAATGTTCCCGCTGCCGAAGAAGGCGGCTTATATCAAGTTCCGTAACCAGGCCTCGCGTTACGCGCTGGTCGGCGTGTTCGTGGCGCGGCGCCCCTCCGATGTTCGGGTCGCGGTCACCGGCGCCGGCTCCGAAGGCGTGTTCCGTGTCACCGCGTTCGAGGAAGCCCTGAAGAAGCGCTTCGCCGCGAAGGCGCTTGACGGCATCGAGGTGCCGGCGGACGGCCTCAACAGCGACATCCATGGCAGCGCCGAATACCGCGCGCACCTCATCGGCGTGCTGACGCGGCGTGCCCTCGATGCCGCCAACGTCAAGGAGTGAGTGATCCTCACGCCTCGGCCCAAACTTGTCCCCGGTGAGGGCGTAGCGAGACTGGCTTTTTCATGACCTCAGCGGCCAACACGTCCGGTGCCTTGCCGGCATCGGTCGATTCGATGCTCGAACTCCTGACGTCGCGCGGCTATCTCGCCGAGCGATCGCTGGCCACGGTGACCTATCTGTCGCTGCGGATGGGCCGGCCGCTGTTTCTGGAAGGCGAGGCCGGCGTCGGCAAGACCGAGATCGCAAAAGTGCTGTCGGCGGCACTGGGACGGAAGCTGATCCGCCTGCAATGTTACGAAGGCCTCGACGTCTCCTCGGCGGTCTACGAGTGGAATAGCGCCGCGCAGATGATCGCGATCCGGATGGCCGAGGCGGCCGGCGACACCGATCGCGATCAATTGTCATCCGACATTTTCGCCGATCGCTACATGATCAAGCGACCGCTGCTCCAGGCGCTGGAGCCCGACGTCGCCGGGCCGCCGGTGCTGCTGATCGACGAGCTCGACCGCGCCGACGAGGCGTTCGAGGCGTATCTGCTCGAAATCCTCAGCGACTTCCAGGTGACGATCCCCGAATTCGGCACCGTAAAGGCGCCGAGCCCGCCGATCGTCATCATCACCTCCAACCGCACCCGCGAAATCCACGACGCGCTGAAGCGGCGCTGTCTCTATCACTGGGTCGATTATCCCGACGCCGATCGCGAGCTCGCGATAGTCAAGTCGCGCGTGCCGGGCATCTCCGCAAAATTGTCGCAGCAGGTCGTGCGCTTCGTCCAGGCGCTGCGCAATCAGGATTTCTACAAGTCGCCGGGCGTCGCCGAGACCATCGATTGGGCCACCGCGCTGTCGGAGCTCGACGCCCGATCCCTGACCCCGCAAGTGGTCGGCGACACGCTGGGCGCGCTGCTCAAGTATCAGGACGACATCACGCGGATGCAGGGCGACACCTTGCAGAAGGTGCTGAAGGACGTGACGAGCGACTAGCCGTCATTCCGGGGCGCGCGTGAGCGGGCCCCCGGAATCTCGCGCCACAATCTCCGGATTTCGGGTTCGTCGCTTCGCGGCGCCCCGGAATGACGGAGCAAGGATGAACCATGGCCATCAACCACCTTGCGCCTGAGCAAACCGAGCAATTCGCCGACAACATCGTCGGCTTCGCCCGCGCGCTGCGTTCGGCCGGCATGCCGGTCGGGCCGGGTGCGGTCATCGATGCCATGAGCGCGCTAGAGGTGATCGACATCGGCCGCCGTAACGACGTCTTCACCACGCTGGAGGCGATCTTCGTCAAACGTCACGAGCATGCGCTGATCTTCAAGCAGGCCTTCAACCTGTTCTTCCGCGCGTCGGAAGAGTGGAAGCATATGCTGGACTCGGTGCCGCTGCCGGAGCAGGCCAAGAAGAAGCCGCAGGCCGGCTCTCGCCGCGTCCAGGAGGCGATGTCGCAGCCGCGCATGACGGAGACGCCGCAGCACCAGGAGCAGGATTTGCGCCTGTCGGTCTCGGACAAGGAAATCCTTCAGAAAAAGGATTTTGCGCAGATGAGCGCGGCAGAGATCACCGAAGCGCTCCGCGCCGTCGAGCGGATGCGATTGCCGCAGGCCGAGCTTCTGACGCGCCGGCACCTGCCCGATTCCCGTGGCCTGCGCCTCGACCTCCGCCGCACGCTGCGCGCCTCGCTACGCACCGGCGGCGACATCATCGACATCCATCGTCTCGGGCGGATCGAGAAACCGGCGCCGATCGTCGCGCTGCTCGACATCTCGGGGTCGATGAGCGAGTACACCCGCCTGTTCCTGCATTTCCTGCATGCCATAGGGGACGCGCGCAAACGTGTCTCGGTGTTCCTGTTCGGCACTCGCCTCACCAACGTGACCCGGGCGCTGCGCCAGCGTGACCCCGACGAGGCGCTGGCGAGCTGCTCGGCCTCGGTCGAGGACTGGGCCGGCGGCACGCGGATCTCGGCCTCCCTGCACAATTTCAACAAATTATGGGCGCGGCGCGTGCTGAGCCAGGGCGCCATCGTGCTGCTGATCTCCGACGGGCTGGAGCGGGAGGCCGATTCCAAGCTCGCCTTCGAGATGGACCGGCTGCACCGCTCCTGTCGGCGGCTGATCTGGCTCAACCCGCTGCTGCGGTTTGGCGGCTTCGAGGCCAAGGCCCAGGGCATCAAAATGATGCTGCCGCACGTTGACGAATTCCGCCCCGTACATAATTTGAGCTCGATCCAGGAGCTGATCACCACGCTCTCACGGCCGCTGCCGCCGCATCACCGCAGCCTGATCCGCTCCGCAGCCTGAGAGGTAGCCATGCTCGATCGCGACGAGGATATTCTGAAGGCGGCGGAGGACTGGCAGAAGGCCGGCCGTGGCGTCGCGCTCGCCACAGTGGTGGAGACCTGGGGCTCGGCACCGCGCCCGGCGGGCTCGAGCCTCGTCATCAACGACGAGGGCACGTTCCTGGGCTCGGTCTCCGGTGGCTGCGTCGAGGGCGCCGTGGTCACGGAGGCGATGGATGTGATCCAGAGCGGCAAGCCCAGGATGCTGGAGTTTGGCGTTGCCGACGAGACTGCCTGGAATGTCGGGCTGTCCTGCGGCGGCACCATCCGCGTCTTCGTCGAGAAGGTCGGCTAGCCGTGAAGCTCGCAATCCTGCACGAACTCAATGCCGAGCGCGCCGCGCGCCGCCCGGTGATCCTGGTGACCGACACCGAGAGCGGCGAACAGCGCCTGGTCAAGGCCAAGGATTTTGCCAGGGATCCATTAGGCGCCGAGCTGGACAAGCAGCTCCGCATGGGCAAAAGCGCCAGTGTCGAAGCCGGCGGCAAGAAGCTCTTCCTCAACGTCTACGCGCCGACCGCAAAGCTCGTCATCGTCGGCGCCGTTCATATCAGCCAGGCCCTGGCGCCGCTGGCGCGCTCGCTCGGCTACGACGTCACCGTAGTCGACCCGCGCACGGCCTTTGCGAGCCCGGAGCGCTTCCCCGACATTCCGCTGGTTGCGGAATGGCCCGACACGGCGCTGCCGTCGCTTAATGTCGATGCCTACACGGCTTTCGTCGCGGTAACGCACGATCCCAAGATCGACGACCCCGCGCTGCTGCACGCCTTCGAGCGCAACTGCTTCTATATCGGCGCGCTCGGCTCGCGGAAGACGCACGCCAAGCGCGGCGACCGGCTGCGGGCGCAGGGCGCCAAGGAGGCTGACATCGCGCGCATCCATGCGCCGATCGGGCTTGCGATCGGTGCGGTCTCGCCATCCGAGATCGCGGTGTCGATCATGGCCGAGATCACGGCGGTGCTTCGCCTGCCGCCCAAAGAAAAAGAAGAAGCGGCATGAAATTCGGCCCGGCGAGCCCCAGGGATGCGATCGGCGGGGTGACCGTCCACACCCTGCGTCAGGGACCGCTGGTGTTGAAAAAGGGCACGACGATCGGGCCCACCGAGGTCGAGGCGCTGGAGCGCGCCGGCATCAAGGACGTCGTGGTGGTGCGGATGGAGGAGGGCGATGTCTCCGAGGACATCGCGGCTGCCAGCATCGCACTCGCCGTTGGTGGCGATGGCATTCACGTCGAGCGTGCCTTCACCGGTCGCGCCAATCTGTTCGCCGCGCGCCCGGGCGTGCTGGTGATCGATCGCGCCGCGGTGGACCGCATCAACAATATCGACGAGGCCATTACCTTTGCCACGCTCTCCGCCTTCAAGCCGGTGGTCGAGGGCGAGATGGTCGGCACCGTCAAGATCATCCCGTTCGGCGTCGAAGGGAACTTGCGTGATGCCGCGGTGAAGGCCGCGGGTCGCGACGTGCTGAAGATCGCGCCTTACGCGATCAAGCGTGTCGGCGTGGTCTCGACCCTGCTGCCCGGCCTGTCCTCCAAGGTGATCGACAAGACGTTGCGCGTCACCGCCGAGCGGCTGGCGCCGGCCGGGGCCGGCATCATCGCCGAGCGGCGGGTCCCGCATGAGGAGCAGGCGCTGTCGGCTGCGATCAAGGAATTGCTGGGTCTTGGCGCCGAACTCGTCATCGTGTTCGGGGCATCCGCGATCGCCGACCGCCGCGACGTGATCCCTGCGGCGGTGACCGGAATCGGCGGCGAGATCGAGCATTTCGGCATGCCGGTCGATCCCGGCAATCTGCTGCTGATTGCCCGGGCCGGCACAGTGCCGGTGCTGGGTGCGCCCGGCTGCGCGCGCTCGCCGGTCGAGAACGGCTTTGACTGGGTGCTGATGCGGCTCCTGGCCGGCATCAAGGTGACGCGTTCCGAGCTGATGGGCATGGGCGTCGGCGGTCTCCTGATGGAGATCGTTACACGCCCGCAGCCGCGCGCAAAACCGGAGATCGAGGGGAACAACCAGGTCGCAGTCATCGTGCTCGCGGCAGGCCGCTCGACCCGGATGGGCGGACCGAACAAGCTTCTAGCCGAGCTCGACGGCAAGAAGCTGGTGCGAATCGCGACCGAGCAGGCGTTGGCCTCCAAGGCGTCCGAGGTGATTGTCGTCACCGGCCATCAGACCGAGCTGATCGAGCAAGCCTTGCAAGGCCTGAAGGTGCGTTTCGCCAGGAATCCGGATTTCGCCGGCGGCATCGCAAGCTCCGTCAAGGCCGGGATCGCGGCCGTCCCAGAGACGTCCGACGGCGCTGTGGTGTGCCTCGGCGACATGCCGCTGATCGATGCCGGCCTAATCGATCGTCTCATCGACGCGTTCGCACCGGACCGCGGTAATCTCATCGTCGTGCCCGTCAGCGAGGGCCGCCGCGGCAATCCCGTGCTGTGGTCGCGCCGCTTCTTCAAGGAGTTGATGACGCTCGACGGCGATGTCGGCGCGCGCCATCTAATCGCCAAGCACACCGAGGCAGTCGCCGAAGTGCCGGTGGATGGCGAGAGCGCTTTCCTCGACATCGACACGCCGCAGGCGTTGGAAGCGGCACGGCGGGGATAGCTCTTGTAGGGTGGGTTAGCGAAGCGTAACCCACCACGCTTCACCGGCCGCGGAACGAAGTTGGTGGATTACGCTTCGCTAATCCACCCTACGAAGCGCCTCCCAGCCTGCCGATTTCAACGCCCCGTTCACCATCTGGAAACGACCGGCGCTTACAGTCCACTCCACCTGCCTTGGGGGGAGGGGTTTTTCCATGGCTTCGAACGTCGTCGCGCGCCGTTGCGCGATGTTTTTCTTTGCGCTGTCCGTGTGCGTCGCGGGCGCTCGCCATATCACGGATGCGCACGCCGCCGGTGCATTTGCGGTCGGCAAGTGTGGCGCCTATGGCCAGGCCTTTGATTATGGCGCCGAGCACGAAGCGCGTGCGGCGGCGCAGAAGCAGTGCAAGGGCGATTGCACGACCGTGACGATGAAGCGCGCATGCGCCGCGATGTCGGTCGACCTTTCCAATCCCTGCGGTGCCTATGGCTATGCCGTCAAGCCGAAGATCTCGGCCACGCTCAATGCCGCGACGCGCGAATGCTACAAATACGGCGGCAAGGAATGCGTGATCCGCGCCTGGGCCTGCGACGCAAAGGGTTGATTCCTCTTGCCGTCATTCCGATGGTGCGTAGCATCGAGTCCGGAATGACAGTCGGGGAGTTGTATGCAGTTCGATACCAAAATCGCCATCGTGATCCGCACCGATCTTCAGGCCTGGCAGAAGCTCAATGTCGCGGCCTTCCTCACCAGCGGCATCGCCGCAGCCTTTCCGGAATGCATTGGCGAGCCCTATGAGGACGCGTCGGGCACGAAGTATCACGCGCTCATCGGCCAGCCCATCCTGATCTATGGCGCCGACGGTCCCGCATTGACGCGCGCGCTCGATCGGGCACTGACGCGTAGCGTCAAGCCGGCGGTCTACACCCAGGACATGTTCGCGACCACCCATGACGCCGCCAACCGCGAGGCGGTAAGGGCGGTGGCGCGCCCTGACCTCAACCTCGTCGGACTCGCGGTGCGCGCCGAGCGCAAGGTGATCGACAAGATCGTTGATGGGCTGAAGTTTCATAGTTGACGTGAACGCGCGCGGTCTTGCGCGCGCTTCCATTTGCGATGCGTTATCCCGGCGGCATGCCCGCGAATTTCGGCAGGTCCGGGTCAAGACGATCCCAGTCATGTCCGCGCGCGGCGAAAGTGACCGCCTGCGGCTTGTAGCGGGCAGGCTCGTCGAGGCTTGCGGCGCGGATCGTAAAGACGTCGGGCTGTGCCGCGAAGGTCATGTACACAGGCACGCCGCACTGCGTGCAGAAACCGCGCGTCTTCACGTTGCCGCTGTTGGCGACCATGTCCCAATGCTTCGCCTCGCCGGTAAGCGTGACGCCGGCGCGCGCGAAGGTTACGTAGGAGCCGTGGCCGCTGCCGCTTTCGCGCTGGCAGTCCCGGCATTGGCAGTGATTGCTGAACAGGGGCTCACTAGCGATCGAATAGCGGATCGCGCCGCAGGCGCAGCCGCCGGTAAACGGATTGGTCATTGCGACAACTCCTTACTTATCTTCGCCGCTGATCTCGTCGAGCTGGCGGACGACCTTCTTCCAGCCGCCGCTCATGCCCGTGTAGGCGGATTCGTTCCTGGGTATGACGAAGCCCGCATGAACCAGACGGATCCGCGTGCCGGCCTCCACCGGGGTGAGGGACCACGTCACGATAGTGTCGAGCGGCGCGCCGTAGCCGGTGTTGCGCTCATCGCCGCCCTTCCAGGCGTAGACGAGGCGCCGGTTCGGCATGACTTCAAGGACGCGGCAATGGATGACGCCATCCCAGGCGCCGCCCGGCGTAGTCTGATAGGTGAAGGTGTTGCCTTCGACAGGCTCGAAACCGCTCGGCGGCATCAGCCAGCGCGCGATCAGCTGGGCGCTGGTCAGCGCCTTCCAGATCGTCTCCGGCGCGTGAGGGAGCACCTCGTCGAGGACAATGTCTTTTGTCTCGGCTTTCAATTCAACAGCACTCACGGGTCGATCTCCTTCAAGAGGTCACGCAGGTTCTGGAAGCGCTCGCGCCAGAACACGCCGTAATGGTCCATCCAGGAGACCAGCGGTTCGAGGCCTTGCGGCGCGGCACGGTAATAGACGTTGCGGCCCTCGGCACGCTCGGCGACGAGGCCGGCCTGCTTGAGGGACTTCAGATGTTGCGAGATCGCGCCTTGCGTCACGCCGCTGCCGCGCGTGAGCTCGGCGACGCTGATCTCCTTGCTCTCGAAGACGCGCTCGAACACGGCGCGCCGGGTTGGATCGGCAAGGGCGCGCATCACTGTGGTGACGGGATTTGGGGCGGCTTCGATCATAGAAGTTAGATTAGTATGCGCTAATAAATTAGTCAAGACTAAATTGTTGGCCACTAGGTCCGCAATGCTGCGCCTTGACTATGACTGACCGGTCAGTCATCATATGTGGATGATCAAGAAGCCCGCCAAAGCCACCACGCCGCCGGTAACTCGCGCCAACGCGAAGGCCTCTGCACGTGCTGGCAACGACCCGGCCCCCGCGTCGAGCCGTGCCACGCGTGCGGCGGAACGGCGTGCGGCGATCGTGGATGCCGCGATGGAGGAATTCATCGCGCGCGGCTTTGCCGCGACGCGGCTCGACGACATCGCGAAGCGCGCGGGTGTCGCCAAGGGCACCATCTACCTGCACTTCAGGGACAAGGAATCGATGTTCGAGGAGCTGGTGCGGACCGTGATCGTGCCTGTTGTGACGCGGTTGACGGCATTGCCGCCGCCGGCGGGGTCGGTGCGCGATCTCGTCGAGACGTTTGCCAGCAACTTCCTGAAGGAGGTCATCGGCACCAGGCGCGGCGATCTCGTGCGCCTGATCGTGGCCGAGGGACCGCGGTTTCCGTCCGTGGCCGATTTCTACTACCGCGAGGTCGTCTCACGCGGCATCGCCGCCATGCGCGCGCTGATCGAACTCGCCATCGCCCGCGGCGAGATCCGCCAGAAGAACCTGGCGCACTATCCGCAGATCCTGGTCGCACCCGCGATGATCGCGGTGATCTGGCAGAGCCTGTTTGCGCGGCACGCGCCGCTCGACGCGCAGGACATGCTGCGCGTTCATCTCGATTTGATTTTTGGCGAACGGAGCACGACATGAGGTCGTCGCAGGTAATTTTCGGAGCTGCACTGATCATCGCGCTCGCAACCGGGCTTGCCGGGTGCAAGGAGAAACGTGATCCCGGTTTCCAGGGCTGGGTCGAGGCCGACATGATCTTCGTCAGCCCCGACGAGGCGGGCCGCGTGACGAAGCTGAACATCCGCGAGGGCGACGAAGTCAAGGTCGGCGATCACCTCTATTCCGTCGACGACGATCTCCAGCTTGCCGATCTCAACCAGAACAAGGCGACACTGGCGAACGCGCAGCAGACCTATGACCGCGCGGCTTCGCTGAGCAAGACCGGCTCGGGCACGCAGGCCAATCTCGACTCGGCCGTCTCCGCCTTGCGCGTCGCAGAGGCACGGGTGGCGACCTCGGAGACGCGGATGGCGCGCCGCAAAGGGTTTGCGCCCGTAGCCGGTACCATCCAGCAGATCTATTTTCGCGAGGGCGAGATGGTGGCGGCGCAGCGGCCCGTGCTCTCGATCATGCCGCCCGGCAACATGAAGCTGCGCTTCTTCGTGCCGGAGACCGAGCTGCCGAAGCTTGCGATCGGCGATACCGTGCGGGTCGCGTGCGACAATTGCGCCGCCGATCTCACAGCAAAGATCTATTTCATCGCGACTTCGGCCGAATACACCCCGCCGGTCATTTACAGTCTCGAGGAGCGCAACAAGCTCGTCTATCTGATCCAGGCGCGGCCGTCGCGCCCCGATGCGCTGCGCGTCGGACAACCTATCGACGTCCATTTCAATCCAAAAACCCCGGTGGCGGACAAGCGATGAGCGGCGGCAATGGCATCGCGATCGACGTCAAGGGCCTGACCAAGTCGTTCGGTGGCCGCGAGGTCGTGCACGATTTGTCGATGCAGGTGAAGCGCGGTTCGATCTACGGCTTCCTCGGCCCGAACGGCTCGGGCAAGACGACGACCATCCGCATCCTGTGCGGCCTGCTCACGCCCGACAGCGGCGAGGGCACCTGCCTCGGCTACGACATCAGGCGCGATGCGGAAAAGATCAAGCGCCAGGTCGGCTACATGACCCAGCGATTCAGCCTCTATCAGGATCTCTCTGTCCGCGAAAACCTCGAATTCGTCGCGCGCCTGTACGGCCTTCGCGATGCACGCGGCGCCGCGCGCGACATGATCAAGCGGCTGGGGCTGTCGGGTCGCGAGGAGCAGCTCGCGGGCGAGCTCTCCGGCGGCTGGAAGCAGCGGCTGGCGCTGGGTGCCTGCACATTGCCCAGTCCGAAGCTGCTGCTGCTCGACGAGCCGACCGCCGGCGTCGATCCCAAAGCGCGGCGCGATTTCTGGAACGAGATTCATGCACTGGCGGCCGACGGTCTCACCGTGCTGGTCTCGACACACTACATGGACGAGGCCGAGCGCTGTCACGAGATCGCTTATATCGCCTATGGCCATCTGCTCGTGCACGGCACCGTGGAGGAGGTGATCGCGAAATCCGCGCTGACGACCTACACCGTGACAGGCGAGGACCTGAACGAGCTCACGGCTGCGCTCACCGGCAAGCCGGGAATCGACATGGTGGCGCCGTTTGGTACGTCGCTGCACGTCTCCGGCCGCGACGTCGCCGCGCTCGAAGCCAGCATCGCGCCGTGGCGCGAGAAAAGCGGGCTGCACTGGCATCAATCATCGCCGTCACTGGAAGACGTGTTCATCGAATTGATGGGCCGTTCCAAGGACAATTTCCAATGACCGCCGTCGACGGTCCCGAACCACGGCACGCGATCCGGGAGCGCTTCGGTTTCTGGAGGCGCTCCTATGCGATGCTGATCAAGGAGTTCATCCAGCTCGGGCGCGACCGCGTGTCGTTTGCGATGATCGTGATGCTGCCGGTGATGCAGCTGCTCTTGTTCGGCTATGCCATCAACACCACGCCGCATAATCTGCCGAGCGCGGTGCTGCTCCAGGAGGATTCCGATCTCGCCCGCTCGATCCTGAAGGCGCTGGAGAATACGGCCTATTTCCGCTTCATCTACGAGGTGCACGACGTCGACGATTTCGACAATTTGCTGAAGTCCGGCAAGGTGCTGTTCGGCGTCGAGATCCCGCGCGGCTTCGAGCGGGCGGTACGGCGCGGCGACAGACCTACGCTGCTGGTTGCGGCCGACGCCACCGATCCGGTCGCAGCGAGTGCGGCGATCGGCTCGCTCGGCATGGTCGTGCAGACCGCGCTCAAGCACGATCTCTACATCGGAGATCCCCCGGAGATGCCGTTCGAGATCCGCGCGCATGCCCGCTACAACCCCGCCGCCGCGTCGAGCCTCAACATCGTGCCGGGCCTCGTCGGCACCATTCTCACCATGACCATGCTGATCTTCACCGCGCTATCGGTCACACGGGAAGTCGAGCGCGGTACCATGGAGGCCTTGCTGTCGATGCCGATCAAGCCGGTCGAGGTGATGTTCGGCAAGATCATTCCCTACGTGCTGGTCGGATTCGTGCAGGCGTTTCTCATTATCGGCATCGGGGTCGGCCTGTTCGGCGTGCCGGTGCTCGGCAATCTGTTCCTGCTGGCGCTGCTCTCGACGCTGTTCATCACGACCAACCTGGCGGTCGGGTACACGATCTCGACCCTGGTGCAGAACCAGCTCCAGGCGATGCAGATGTCGATGATGTTCTTCCTGCCGAGCATCTTGCTGTCCGGCTTCATGTTCCCGTTTGCCGGGATGCCGGCCTGGGCGCAATATGTCGGCGAGTGCCTGCCATTGACGCATTATTTGCGCATCGTCCGCGCCATCATGCTGAAGGGCGCGAGCATGCAAAATTTGCATTTCGACGCGCTGGCGCTGGCAGTCCTGATGCTGCTCGCCATGACCATCGCCGTGACGCGCTTCCGCCGCACGCTGGATTGAGGCAAGATGCCCCTGGAATCAAGGGGGCAGGATGGTCAGTTTTGCGAGCAGGAAGGCCCGGCAGCATGCCGTGATGTCCGAGGACTTCGAGCGCGAGCTGACGCGCGAAGTGCTGCGTACCGAGCTCGTACGGGTGAGGGCGCTGCTCACGACGGGCTGCGTCATCGTCGTGTTCCTCACCGCGATCTATCTCGTCGATTCCTCCGTGGTGCAGCGGGTCTGGCGGGGCACGGAGGGGCTTGCCGAGGTTTATGGTCTCCTGACCGGCTTCATCCTGTTCGAGGTTTGGGTCCATAGCCAGATAAGGCGAAACCTCAAGCTCGACCGCGATCTGCCGGTGATCCGGCGCTATATCGGTGCGCTGATCGAGACCTCGCTGCCGACCGTCATCCTGATCCTGCAGATCCGCAGCATGGGTGCGAGCCAGGCGCTCGGCTTCGTCGTGCCGCTGATCTATTTCATTTTCGTCATCCTCTCGACCCTGCGGCTCGACTTCTGGCTGTCCACCTTCACCGGCTTCGTTGCTGCGGGTGAGCTGCTCACCGTGGCGCTGATCTTCGACCCCGTCAGCGGGAGCGGCGAGCCGCAGATCTATTTCCACGCGGTGCGAAGCACCATCATCCTGATCTGCGGCGTGCTTGCAGGCGCGGTCGGTGCGCAGCTCCGGCGCCAGTTCTCCGCGAGCATTGCGGCAGCGACCGCGCGCGACCGGGTGACCAACCTGTTCGGCCAGCACGTTTCCCCTCAGGTGGTGGAGCGGCTGATGGCGGCGGGGACGAGCGCCGCCGGCGACCTCCGCCGCGTTGCCGTGATGTTCGTCGATTTCCGCGGCTTCACCACGGGCGCGCAGTCGCGCACCCCGCAGGAGGTGGTCGATAGGCTCGACGGTGCCTTTGCCGTGCTGGTCGACATTCTCGACCGCGAGGGTGGCATCGTGAACAAGTTTCTGGGCGACGGCTTTCTTGCCCTGTTCGGCGCCCCGCTCGAGACCTCCGACGCCGCGCACCGCGCGGTCGCCGCGGGCCGCGAGATGCTGACCGCGATGGAGCGCATCAACGCGCAGACGAGCTGGCCGCTCAGAATCGGAATCGGCATCCATTTCGGCGAGGTCGTCGCCGGCAATATCGGCTCGCCCCGGCGCAAGGAATACACCGTCATCGGAGACACCGTGAACTTCGCCTCCAGGCTGGAGGCGCTGAACAAGGAGTTCGGCTCGCAGCTCCTGATCTCCGCGGCCGTCCGCGAGGCGCTGGGCGAGGACGGCAGCGATGCCGTCGCGCTCGGCGAGGTCGAGGTGCGCGGCTATGAGCAGAAGGTGGCGGTGTTTCAATTGGGCTAACGCGCCTTCAAATGCGAGTCGCGCTTCGTTGAAGTGGGGCGCGCTTCGGTGAGGCGCGTGATGAACTATCTCCGCAAGCCTGGGTCTTGCATTGCAGAAGCCGCTTCTCGGCCTCCGACGCGTCACCGCGATTGCTCCGATTGCACCGAATATTGGGGCATGACGAGCGATGTCGTCGGCTTGTAGACTGGCGCGCGATGCGGCCGGTTGCGGCCGCGCCTTGCATGAGGAAGCGATAGATGCAGCGCCGCTACATCACCGTCGACGTGTTCACCGACCGCGCCTTCGGCGGCAACCAGCTCGCCGTGGTGCTCGATGCCGGCGGGTTGTCGACCACGCAAATGCAGTCGATCGCGACCGAGTTCAACTATTCCGAGACGACCTTCGTGCTGCCGCCGCGCGACAATGCGAATGATGCCGAGGTGCGCATCTTCACGCCTGTCAGGGAGCTTCCTTTCGCTGGCCATCCCAATGTCGGTACCGCCTTCGTGCTGGCGACGATCGCGAAGGAGCCGAAGCCGCGCCTGCGGTTCGAGGAGAAGGCGGGGCTGGTGCCGGTCGATGTCTCGCGAGAGCAGGGCCGCGTGATCAGCGCCGAGCTCACCGCACCACAGCCTTTGGCGCGCCTGTCGCAATTGTCTGCCGCCGATGCCGCAAGCTGCATCTCGCTCAGTGCAGACGACATCAAGGTCGACCGTCACGCGCCGCAGGTCGTCAGTGTTGGAACGCCGTTTCTGGTGATTGAGGTGCACTCGCGCGATGCGCTCAGGCGAGCAAGGCCCGACGCGACGGCCTTCGGCAAGGTATTTCCGTGCGACGGCGCATTCTCGGCGTGGTTCTATACGCGCGATGTGCCCGCGGCGGAGGCGCCTTGCGAGCGGCAGGCGCGGATGTTCATGCGGGGCGCTGGCGGCCTCGCCGAAGATCCCGCCACCGGAAGCGCCACGGTTGCCGCAGCCGCGCTGTTCGCCGAGCTCGATGCCACGCGCGACGGCGAGTTGAAGCTCACGGTTGGGCAGGGTTTTGACATGGGCCGGCCGAGCATCCTGCAGACGCGCGTGAGCAAGCAGGACGGCAAGATCGTCTCGGCCCATGTCGGCGGGCAATGCGTGCAGATGATGGAAGGGACGTTTAAGCTGGCGGGAGAGGGGTAGGCTTTCGCCATTCGCCGTTTTAGTTGTGCACTACGCACCGAAGTCAGAACCGTCATCCTGAGGCGCGAGCTCTTGCGAGCCTCGAAGGATGAACGGCCGACCTGCGACCTCCGCGGCACGCCGTCGTCCTTCTTCTGCTCAAGCAGACGGTACACGAACGACCGCTACACCTGCCGCCCCGCCAAATTCTTCACCGCCACGCCGTCGCGCTCCTCGATGATCTCCGCAATCATCTGGCGGTGGCAATGGGTGTGGTCGCGCTCGTAGCAGAGCAAGCAGACGGGGCCGGCTTTCTTCACCAGTGCCGAGAGTTCGTCCATCTCTTTCCTGGCCTGCGGCGTCTTCAGGTGCTTTGCGTAGATCTTCTCCAGCACATCGTATTGCCCACTGCGGGCGGCGAGGCGGCCTTCCTTGGGCGTTCCGAGCGCCGCGAGGTGGACATAGGCGATGCCGCGTTCATCGAGGCCCGCGGACAACTGCTTCTTGGAAAAGCCGGGTCGGCGCGATGACGTTACCGCGCGCACGTCGACGACGAGCTTGACGCCGGATTGCTCCAACTCGTCCAGCACCGCCTTGGGCGGCGTCTGCTCATAGCCGATGGTGAAGAGCTTTTTGGCCTTTGCCATGAGACACCTTTAGCGAAACACCTCAACTCACTCGTGCGATCAGTTCCATCGCGCCGGCCGGCGCGCGCACCTTGCCCTCGTGGATGACATAGGCGAAAACGTCGCGCGGCTCCTTCTTTGGCTTGGCCTTGTCGACCTTCGGCAGGTCGTCGGGTTCACTTCCCTCGGCCCAGTCCTGAAAGCGCTTGGCCCAAGCATCGAGCTGTTTCGGCGGATAGCACGTCTTGATCTCGTCATTGCCCTTTTGAAGCCGGGCATAGACGAAATCGCCGGCGACGTCGGCGATCGCAGGATATTTGCCGTGCTCGGCGAACACGACGGGCGTCTCGAATTCGCGGATCAGCGTGACGAAGTCCGGCGTGCAGAAACTGTCGTGACGGACCTCGACGACATGGCGCAGCGCGCGTCCGTCGAGCTTGCGCGGCAACAGCTCGAGGAACTTACCGAAATCGGCACCGTCGAATTTTTTGGTCGGCGCGAACTGCCACAGCACCGGCCCAAGATGATCGCCCAGTTCCAGCACGCCGGAATCATAGAAACGTTTGATGGAATCGCCAGCCTCGGCCAGCACGCGCCGGTTGGTGGCAAAGCGCGGCCCCTTGACCGAGAAGACGAAACCATCAGGCACCTCGCTCGCCCATTTCCGAAAGCTCTCCGGTTTTTGCGAGCCGTAATAGGTGCCGTTGATCTCGATCGAGCTCAGCTTCGAGGCAGCGTAGGACAGCTCCTTGGCTTGCGTGAGCTTCTCCGGATAGAACACGCCGCGCCAAGGCTCGAACGTCCAGCCGCCGATGCCGATGTAGATGTTGCCGGATTTTTTGGACGCGGTTTTTGCTTTGGCCACGGGAGGATCTCGGATGACGGGAGGAGGGCCTCCATCCTAATCAAACCAGTTGTGATTGGCCAGTTGCGACGTCCCGTCTAAGCTCGCGACGGGATCTGCGAAAAAAGGAGAACAAGATGCGGATGCTGATGGTGGGAGCGGCGCTCGTCATGATGACATCTGCTGCCATGATATCTTCAGTCACAGCCGACGATGACGATGCCAAGGGTGCGCAAAAGCTCGCCAAGCAGGGCCGCGACGATTATTGGCATTGCCTGGCGCGGGAATATTCGCGCGACGGCAATCAGGGCCTGTCGGAACACGACTTTGGTCGCTCCGTCGCCGCGGCCTGTCCGTCGGAGCGACAATACTATCGGGTGGCACTGCTCGATTATCTCACCACGCAATATCCGGATATCGATGGCGGCGCCCATCTCGCGACCGCGAACAGGGCGGTGGAGGCGGCGCAGAAGGACATCGTGACGGCCTTCGTCAAGCACAAGCCGCCGCAGAAATAGCCCCTTGAGCGTTGCGTGCGGCAAGCCCTTCCGGCAGCGCGCTTATCCATGGTATCACTGGGCGCATCTGGAACAGGGATGGGTTTCCATGTCGTCTGAGTCGGTGGGGGGCATTTTGGGCGTGATCGTCGCGGCGATCGTGCTTGCGGTCGCCGTCGTCTTTGGGCCGATCGGCCAGTACGGCAAGCCGCCCAAACCTGCGAAGGCCGAGCCGGCCGGGGCTGCGGCGCCGGCGGCCCCTGCCGCGCCCGTGCCGCGAGGGCCGGTGATCAAGGAAGTCCCGAACCAGTAAGGGTGTGAAAAAGGCCTCTTTCGCCCCTTGTAAAGCGGCGTTGCCGTTCCCATTTAGCTTCTAACGGCGACGTTGAGCGAAAAACTCCGGCGCTGGAACGACCTTGGAATAGCACAGGCTGCGCCGGATGTACGCGCGGCCCGCCGTTCCGGGGTCGTTGGCATTTTTGGGCCCCTTTTGGGCCGCTCCCCCAGAGAACCCCCGGCTTGCTAGCGCAAGTTCTTGGCAGCACAGGACGCGGCGGATATACGCTGCCGTCATGAATGAAGCGATCAGACCGGGCTCCGACATCCCACAGGCGGCCTCACCGGCGCCGGAATTGTCGGTCGTCGTCCCGACCTTCAACGAACGCGACAATGTCACGGTGCTGTACCGGCGGCTGGAGGCAGCCTTGGCCGGCGTCGCCTGGGAAGTCGTGTTCGTCGACGATAATTCGCCTGACGGCACGTGGGATGTCGTGCGCGCGCTGGCACAGCGCGACAACCGCGTGCGCTGTGTCCGCCGCATCGGCCGCCGGGGCCTGTCGGGGGCCTGCATCGAGGGCATCCTGGCCTCCAGCGCGCCCTATGCGGCCGTGATCGACGCCGACCTCCAGCACGACGAGACGCAACTGCCGAAGATGCTGTCGCTGCTCGCGAGTGGGCAGGCCGAACTCGTGGTCGGCAGCCGCTACATCGAGGGCTACAAGAGCGAAGGCTTCAACAAGCAGCGCGCCGGCGCCAGTGCACTGGCGACCGAGGTTGCAAGGAAGATGCTGCGGGTCGAGATCGCCGATCCTATGAGCGGCTTTTTCATGGTTCGCCGCGACCGTTTCGAGCTGCTCGCGCCGAAACTTTCCGTGCATGGCTTCAAGATCCTGCTCGACCTCGTCGCGAGCGCGAACGGCAGCTTGCGCGCCATCGAAATTCCCTACACGTTCGGTGAGCGCCAGCACGGCGAAAGCAAGCTCGATTCCATGGTCGCGCTGGATTTTCTCGGCCTGGTGCTGGCGAAGTTCACCAATGATGCTGTCTCGTTACGCTTCCTGCTGTTCGCGATGGTCGGCGGAATCGGCCTCGTGGTGCATCTCACCACCCTGTTTATATCGCTCGAGCTGTTCAAGGAGCCGTTCGCGGAAGCGCAGGCCTCCGGCGCCATCGTCGCGATGACCAGCAATTTCGTCCTCAACAACTTCCTCACCTATCGCGACCAGCGGCTGAAGGGCTTTGCGCTGCTGCGCGGCCTGATCGCGTTCTACATCGTGTGCAGCGTCGGCCTGCTCGCCAATGTCGGCGTCGCCTTCTCGGTCTACGACCAGGAGCCGATCTGGTGGCTTGCGGGGGCGGCCGGGGCGCTGATGGGCGTGGTGTGGAACTACGCGATGTCCGGATTGTTCGTCTGGCGCAAGAAGTAACTCTCGATGGGCGGGGCTGACGCGCGGATCGTCCGCAATACGGTGCTGGTGATTCTTGCGCTGGTCGGCTTGCGGCTCGTCGCAGCCGCCTTCACGCCGATCACCTTCGACGAAGCCTATTACTGGATGTGGTCGCAGAACCTCGCCGGGGGATATTACGACCACCCGCCGATGGTTGCCTACGTCATCCGCGCCGGCACCATGATCGCGGGTAATACCGAACTCGGCGTGCGCCTGGTCTCGATCCTGCTCGCGCTCCCGATGAGCTACGCGGTCTATCGCTCCGCCGCGATCCTGATCGGCGGCGCGCGGGTGGCGGCGACCAGCGCCATCCTGCTCAACGTGACGCTGCTGGCCTCGGTCGGCACGCTGATCGTCACGCCCGATGCGCCGCTTCTGGTTGCCTCCAGCTTCGTGCTGTTCTTTCTCGCCAAGGTGCTGGAGAGCGGCCGCGGCGTCTGGTGGCTCGCGGTCGGCGCAGCCGTCGGCGCGGCGCTACTGTCGAAATACACCGCGATGTTCTTCGGGCTGGCGATCCTGATCTGGCTCGTGACCGTGCCGAAACTGCGGCACTGGTTTCTCTCGCCGTGGCCGTATCTCGGCGGCCTCGTTGCGCTCGCGCTGTTCTCGCCGGTGATTCTCTGGAATGCCGATCATCAATGGGTCTCGTTCGCAAAGCAGCTCGGGCGCGCCAGGATCGAGGATTTTCGTCCGGTCTTCATTGCCGAGCTGATCCCGACCCAGATCGCGTTCGCAACCCCGCTGGTGTTTATCCTCGGCGCGATGGGGCTGCACGCGCTGACCTGGCGCCGGGCCGGCGCGCTGGCCTCCCGCGTGTTGATCGAGACGATGTTCTGGACCATCGTCGTCTATTTCGTCTGGCATTCGCTGCATGCCCGCGTCGAGGCCAACTGGTTCGCGCCGGTCTATCCGCCTTTCGTCGTCGCCGCGGCCGCCGCCGCCAATCTCGTGCGGTGGAAGCCGCGCCAGCGTCGCCTGGTGGATTTTTGCCTGCGCTGGGCCGCACCCGCCGGCATCGTGATGTTTGTCGCGCTGATTGTGCAGGCCAATACCGGCTGGCTGTCCGGCTATCGCCGCGATGCGACGGTGCGAAGCGTCGGCGTCGGCTGGCGCGAGCTCGCTGCCGAAATCGAAGCGGTGCGCGCCCGCAATGGTGCCACCTGCGTGCTTGCGCCGGACTACGGCACGACCGGCTGGCTCGCCTTCTATCTGCCGCGCGGCAGCTGCGTGGTGCAGCAGAACCAGCGCATCCGCTGGGCCAACATGCCCGAGCCCGATCCAAAACTGCTTGCGGGCAAGCTGATCTATGTCGACGAGCTGCGCTCTGGCGGCCATCCCGCCGTCCACGACCTCTTTGCGAAGGTGACGCAGGTCGGGGAATTGCAGCGCAAGCGCGGCCCGCTCGTGATCGAGACCTACGGCATCGATCTGCTCGAAGGCGCCAAGGGCGATGTGCTGGACCGCTCGCCACCGCCGGAAGCGCGGTAGCTCTTCGTCGGGACGACGGCGAAGGTTCAGTCGATCATCTCGGCCTTGGTCGTGGTCTGGTTCGGCCTGTCCTGATCGCGCCAGAACCAGACGGTCACGACGCCGGAGCGGCCGCGGACCTGCGTGAGCAGAGGGCCCGACAAAACACCGTCTGGAGCGCCCTGGAAGTCGGCCGCATCCAGCAGCGTATCGCTGAGCGCGAGCTGCGCGCCGTTCTGGACGGCAACCTCCATCAACCGACTCGCGACGTTGACGGTGTCGCCCGTCGCCGTGATGTGCTGGTGGCTTTCGCCGAGGCGGGAGGCGACGATCGGGCCGAAATGCGCGCCGATCTTGAAGCCGAGCTGATCCCTGATCGCAGGCGGCAACGACGCGATCCAGCGTTCGACGCCGCGGTGCAGGTCGATCGCGCATTTTAGCGCGCGTGCGGCGTCGTCGGGCATTGCGCCGGGCAGACCGAACAGGATCATGGCGCCGTCGCCGAGAAAGCCGCTGATCATGCCGCCGCAATCGACCGCGGTCTTCTCGATCAGCGCGTGAAACGCCTTCAGAATGTCCTGTAGTTCGCCCGGATCGATCCGCTCGCTCAGCGCCGTGAAGCCGGAGAGATCGATGAAGACCACGGCTGCGTCCTGCCGGACGGGTTTCGACAGGAAATTCGGATCGCGCGCAAGCCACTCCTGCACGGCCGGCGCCTGGAATTGCGCGAGCGACCGGCTCTTGGCCGCGAAATACTGCGTGCGGCGGCCTCCCGCCCACAATTGCACGCCGGCAAAGACCGCAACCGGCGGTACCGCTGCGGCGAGCGTGGTCGCGGCGTTCAGCCAGACGCCGTGGGTGAACGCGAACAGATTGAAGCCGGCCCAGGCGATCATCACCGCGGCCGCCGCGACGATGCCGAGCGCGCTGCGTCGCCAGGCGAGCAGGCCGACCAGTAGCATCGGCAACAGGATCGCGATGAGCGCGTCGGCGATGTGGACCTTGCGGTCGCGGACGATGCTGTCGCCGGCGACGAGGTGGGTGATCGCGGTGGAGACCACTTCGACGCCGGGCATCAGGGAATCGAATGGCGTCGGGTAGAAATCACCGCCGCCGGCGACCGAGGCGCCGATCACGACGATGCGGTTCTCGATCGCGGAGCGTTTGAGCGTGCCGTCGAAGACGCTCTGCGCGCTGACGGTGCGGATGGTCCGGCGCGGGCCGTAATAGGTAATCGGCAGCGCGAAGTCGCTATCGGTGGGCACCGCGCGGTCGCCGAGCATCAGATGGTCCGGCGCGATCGTCAGCGACTTGTCGAGCGCCCGCGCCGCAACCCGCAACGGGAATGACAGCTCGACCTTGTCGCTGGTCCGGAACAGCATCGGCACCGAGAGCGGTGAGCCCGATTGTCCGGTCGCAACGTTGACGACGCCGACCTCGGCATGATCGGCGAACGCCGGCAAGGGCAGCAGGAAGCGCTCGGCCTGCGGCAGGGCGGCGAGGGGGCCTTGGCCGCTAGTCTCCACGGTCTCGCTGGCGGACGGGAAGATCGCCGCGGCGGCAAGCACCATGGGACCCGTAGCCAGTGTATTTGCCAGTGTGGCGTCGCCGATCGCAGCGCTGCGGTCGACCAGGAGCAGGTCGATAGCGACGACCTTCGGCTTGAACTGCACGATGGTGTCGACGACGCGGGCGAGATCGGCGCGCGGCAGCGGATAGCTGCCGCCGCGCTTCACGACGGTGTCGTCGATCGCGACGATGGTGACGAGATCGGGCGGAACCTGCACGCCGCGGACCTGTGTCCGCCAATCCGTCAGCGTCGCCTCGAGGCGATCGAGAAAGCGCAGATGACCGTTGGCATGGCTGGCATAGATGCTCGCGCCCCACAGCCCGGTGAGGACGAGTGCCACCAGGATCTGAACGCGTCGGCTACTCATGTGGTCGTGTTGCAATTTTTTCTATCGTCCAAATGCTGTTCTCCGAGCCCAGGTGACCCGAACTCATTGGCCTGGTCTTATTGACCTAGTCTTATTGGCCTAGTCTTATTGACCGAGTCTTATTGACCGAGTCTTGCCATCAGCGCGTCGACGCGCGGCTGGCCCCATGTCTTGACCGTCAACGGGCCTGTCGCTTCCACATCGACCCCTTGGCCGGGGCCTAAAACGACGCCGCGCGCACGGCTCCTGCGGCTCACGCCGACACGGCCGTCGGCGACGAAGACCGAGGTCTTGGCCTCTGCGACGTCGACCGCCCATTTCGTGCCGCGCACCGCGGCGATCGCTTGCGGCGTCAGCACCTTGAAGGGATTGCCGCCGGGCTTTTTGCGCACCTCGACCAACAGCGCTTTGCTGCTCAACTCCACGGAGTCTATATGTCCGTCGCGGTTGGCGTCCTTAAGTTCAAATCTGGCACCGCTTTCGGCAACGATCGTGATGCCGTTGTCGCAGCGCCAGGTCTGCGTACCGGCAGCGGATGGCGATGCTGTGCAGCCCGCATTGGCAGGCTGCGCGGCCGCGTATCCCATCGCCAAAGACGACCACAGCAGGACGAAAAACCCCGCGTGTGCGATCCCTCTCATGCCAGCCTCCGTTTGCGTGCCAGGCACAGTTCAAGGCGATGTTGATACGGTACCGTATCACACGCAGAGGCTGCTGAAAAGTGCCGAGATCGCAGCTATTTTCTCGGCACGGGCTTTTCCAGGCTGGCGTGATCAACTTTCGGTCAGGGCGACGTGCCGTGCGAGGGCCGCGTGCGATGCTTGAGTGGCGTGCCACGAGAGATGGAAGCGGGCTACTGCACACCAGCCTCGCGCAATGATTCCCCGTTAACGTCCGGGTATTGAAGACCACGAAAACGACTTGGTTGGTGCGTTTAGAGAGGCGGCCAAAGACGTTCGCCGACCGCACCGATCCCGCCGAGAATTATAGTTAACAGACGACCTTAAGTCCGTAGTTCTGCGGGCTTTTTTCTCAAAATAGGACAACCCGAACGGGTTGCCCCACATCTGCCCGAACTTAATCCGCATTTAACTAAAAGTGGCCTTAATGACGCTCCGACCCTCTGCGAGATGCTGTTCCCGGATCGTGATCAGCGGCGCTTCGAAGGGGGACTGAGTGACACCGTTCTGGACGCAAGGCGAATGAGTACGAGTATCGCTGCGCAAGGCATCGCGGCACGAAGGTCCAAAGGATTCTCGAGCACTTCTTATCGGAAGCCTTCCCGGAAAATGACCATCCAAAACGTGCTTGGCGCCGCCGTGATCGGCTGCGTCGTACTTGGCGCCGGCTGGACCATCTACAGCAACATCTTTGCCGCCAGTGTCTATCCGACCGTCGGCAGCCGCGGCTACGACGAGCCCGTGATCAAGCGCGCGCCCAGGGTCGCGCTGCGCGAAGCCGGTGAGGCCGTCAAGGAAGCCTTTGCGCTCTTGCCCGACCGCTTGCAGGTGGTAGCGCCGATCTCCCGCGAGATGTTCAACGATCGCTTTGCCGCGGCTGCGACCCAAGGCGTGACATCGAACGCGGCGAGCGCCGCACCCGCAACCAGGGTCGCCGAAGCCAAGGACGCGCCGAAGCCGAGCGTGATCGCAAGGGTCGCGGAAGTCCTGAAGCCGGGCCCCGCCAAGGTCGCTGACGCCGCGAAGTCCAAGCGCGGCGCTGACGCGTCGGTGCAGCTTGCCTCGGCAGATCCGGCCGAGATCGTGCCGGCGCCTGAGGCGAAGCCAAAATCGATTGCCGATCGCGCCAAGGCTGCGGTGATGTCGATCACCGGACCGCGGCAGTCGATGGTGGACAAGCTCTGGGGCAAGCGCGAGCCGTCCGGCGGGCTGCTCGCCTATGCCTCGGCCGACGTCAGTGTGACCGCGTCCATCGCGCCGAGGGAGCAGAACCCCATGCTCGGCGATTCGGCACCCTATGAACGCGATACCGCGGTCTACGACATCTCCGCCAAGACGGTTTACTTGCCCGACGGTACCAAGCTCGAGGCGCATTCCGGCCTCGGCTCCAATCTCGACGACCCCCGCTCCTCGCGCGTCCGCATGCGCGGCGTGACGCCGCCGCACATCTACACGCTGAAGCCGCGCGAGGCGCTGTTTCACGGCGTGCCCGCGCTGCGCCTGACCCCGATTGGCGGCGAGAGCGCGATCTACGGCCGCGACGGCCTGCTCGCGCACACCTTCATGCTCGGGCCGAATGGCGATTCCAACGGCTGCGTATCGTTCAAGGATTATTACGCGTTCCTCGACGCCTACCGTAACAAGGGCATCCGCAAGCTCGCGGTGCTGGCGCGGGTGGACTAGGCCCAGTCAATTCGAGTTCACGCAAAAGGGCCGCTTGCAGCGGCCCTTTTCTGTTCCGCTGTGCGGGTGCGTTTCAGCCCGGCCAGCACTGTCCGCCGCCGTCGATCCTCAGTACCTGGCCCGAGACGAAGGCGCCCATGGGACCGGCGAAGAACTCGACAACGCGCGCGACCTCGTCGACGGTTGCGATGCGGTCGAGCGTGCCGGTCTCGACCATTCGGTCGGGGTCCACCGCGCGTGTCCCGAGGAAGCGGCCGGTTCGGGTATCTCCGGGCGCGATGCAGTTGACGGCGATGTCGTAGGGACGGAGCTGGTCGGCCAGGCATCGCGTGTAATGGGTCACGCCGGCCTTCGACACCGCATAGATCGAGCCCTGGGTACGCCCCTTGAAAGCCGCGACCGAGCCAAGCGTGACGATGCGGCCGCGTCGGCGCTCCATCATGCCGCGCGCGACCGCCTGGCATGTCAGGATGGTGGAGAGCAGGTTGCGCTCCAGCACCGCGCGCACATCGGCCTCCTTGATGTTCACTGCATCGTTCGGATCGGGCTTGCCGCCGCCGGCCGCGATATCGCCGCCGGCATTATGCACGAGAATGTCGATCGGCCCGAGTGCCGCCTCGCTCTCCGCGATGACGCGCGCGATGTCCTCGCCCTTGGTGAGATCGCCGAGCACGCGCTGGCTGCGAACGCTGAATTCCCGGCCGATCTCAGCCGCGACCGCGGTGAGGGTGGTGCCCTCGCCATACTCGGCCGGCCCGTTCTCGCGCATGCCGTGGATGGCGACGTCAGCGCCGAGCGCGGCAAGCTTCTCTGCAAACGCGCGGCCGAGCCCGCGCCCCGCGCCGGTCACCAGCGCAACTTTGCCTGCCAGAATCTTGGTGGTGTCATGCGAGGTCATGATCTTGCTCCTGTTGAGACTATCAGTCTGCTGCGAGATCGAGGCCGATCGCCAACGCCTGCACGAGGCACATCGGTGCGACAAGCGTACGCAGCGCAGGCTCAGGCATATCCTGGATCTCGAACACGACGCTCGCGCCCTCGACGATCGGGCTCAAAAGGCTGTCGGTGATGGAAATCGTGGGTACGCCCCGCGCGACGAGTTCAGGAAACAGCCGCGCCGTATCCGGATAGTAGTTTCGGAAGCTGATCGCGACCAGCGCGTCCTCCGTAGTCGCGGCATGCGACTGCTCGTGGATGCTGCCGCCGGTGCCGTCTAGCAGGACGACACGCCGTCCCAGTTTGCGCAGCACGTAGGCCAGATGAATCGCAACCGGAAACGAGCCGCCGAGGCCGAGCAGATAGATGTCGCGCGCCTTGGCAAGAATCGCAGTTGCGACGTCGAGTTCGCGCGCATGCACGGACTGGCTCAGCGTGACCAGCGCCGATTGGGCTTCCGAGACGAAGCGCGACAATACCGCGGCCGGCTGGCGGCCGAGCACTGATTTCTCCTGGCTCTTCATGCGGGCGAGGCGCGCCTTGTAGCTTGGCGCGACGCCGGCAACGAGGCGTGAGCGGAACACCTGCTGCATCTCGGTGAAGCCGCCGAACCCGAGCGCATGCGCAAAGCGAACGATCGCCGACGGCGGCACCCCTGAGCGCTGCGCCACCTCCGCCACGGTGCCGAGTGCGACATCAGTCGGATGATCGAGCACGAACTCCGCGATCTGCTGCAGCCGGCCGGACAACGCCCGATGCCGCTGCGCAATCGCGCCGCGTAGCTCGTCATAACTCATGGCGCCAGCCGTCTTGTTCATCGAGTCGGATCTCCGGATCGGTCGCCTCTTTAACGGCATTTCACAGTTTGGATCAAATATTCTACTTTACATAACAGATGGAATGAATATTCTAATCTCACAAAAAAGCAAAAGACTTCGAAAACGGGAGGACACGATGAGAGGGCGTCAGATCTCACGGCGAAGCGTTCTGAAGGGCAGCTTGATGGCGAGTGTCATCGGCGGCACCGGCAGCTTCTTTGGGCCGTGGCGGCAGAATCATGCCTGGGCGCAAGGCGCGAAACCGATCAAGCTTGGCCTGACCTGCGATGCCAGCGGTCAATACGGCAACAGTGGCCAGGATGATTTCCGCGGCATCAAGATGGCGATCGACGAGATCAACGCCAAAGGTGGCGTGCTCGGGCGCCAGGTCACGTTCATCACCGCGGACACCGAAACGACACCAGCGACGGGCAGCCGCGTCGCCGAACGCTTCATCACCCGCGAGGACTGCACCATCCTGATTGGCGCGCTGCATTCGGGCGTCGCCAACGCCATCACGCAGGTCGCCAGCAAATATGGTGTGATCTACATGAACACCAATTCCTCCGCGCCGAGCGAAGCCGGGGAGAATTGCTCACGCGTGAAATTCGTCTGGGACGGCAACGGCACCAATTTTTCCAAGGCGTCGGTCAAGAACGCGGTGGACTCCATCGGCAAGAACTGGATGCTGCTGACCAACGACTATGTCTGGGGTCACACGACGTCTGCCGCGACCAGGACGCAGGTCGAGAGCGCTGGTGGCAAGATCCTCGACAATCTGCTGGTGCCGCAGAACACCCGCGACTTCACCGCCTATCTCCTTAAGATCCAACAAGCAAAACCCGATGTGGTGGCGACCGCGGTCGGCGGCGACGATATCAAGGCATTGCGCGAGCAGGTGGCGCAGCTCAAGCTCGACGGCAAGCCGGCCTGGATCAACAACCAGCAGGACTGGCCCGATGTGTGGGGCGCGCCCGACAGCCTGTTCGGCGTGTTCGGCACCACCTGGTATCACAAGCTGCCGCTGCCCGGCGTCGCCGAATTCGTCAAGAAGTGGCAGGCCGCCAACAAGGACGGCCCGATCCCGGTGCCGGGCAACGTCTCCTACAACGGCTACATGTCCACGCGCGAACTGCTCCGTGCGATCGAGCGGGCAGGGTCGACCAACAACGTCAAGATCATCAAGGAGCTCGAGAACCTGAAGGTCTCGGCGACCGATCGCATGCAACATTTCGACGCCTACATGGATCCGATGACGCACCAGATGCAGCAGACGATCTATCTGGCCCGGCGCAACGCCAAGCCGGCCGACAACACCGATCTGTTCGAGATCATCAGCTGGACGGAGCCGAAATCCGCCGCCGACGATGCGGCCCCCGGCAAGTGCAAGCTCACGCCCTACGAGCAGGTGCCGACCGTCGACTCCTAGAGACGGTGCGTCACATCGCGTACCGAGCGGCGCGCATCTCGCGCGCCGCGCGCCCGGACCATCGGCGTTCCGGGTGACACACGCCAGTTGCGAGAGCCAAAAACCTTGTTCGACCTTCTTCCGCATCTCCTCAACGGCCTGACGCTCGGCCTGTTGTTCGCGCTGATCGCACTCGGCTTCATGCTCATCGTCGGGCTGATGGAGCAGATCAACCTCGCGCACGGCTCTCTGTTCGCGCTCGGGGCTTATGTCGCCATGCAGCTCACGGGGCCGCGCCCGCCATTGCCGATGGAGCTTGCGAAAGCGTGGCTCGCGTTGCCGCTCGGCTGGCGCTATGCCGCCACCTTGATCATCGCGCCTGTGATCGTGAGTCTGGTCGGCATGCTGATCGAGCTCTGCATGCGGCGCACTTATGGCAAGGATCCGCTGTACGGGCTGCTCCTGACCTTCGGCGCCGCGATGGTGATCGAGGAGATGATCCGCCTGGTCTGGGGCACGCGCGACTACGTGCTGCAGGTGCCGTCCGCCATCAATGGCGGCTTCCTCTTCGGCGACCTGATCTGGTCGACCTATCGCTTCTACGCGGCGGGCATCGCGGCCGGGATCATCGGCCTGGTCTGGCTATTGATCGAAAAGACCTCGTTCGGCGCGACGGTCAAGGCCGGCGCTCATGACAGCGAGATCGTCCGTGCACTCGGCATCAACCTGTCACGATTGCGGCTGCTGGTGTTTGTGTTCGGCACGATGCTGGCCGCGATCGCGGGCAT
Organism: Bradyrhizobium sp. WSM4874; assembly: GCF_055811835.1. Taxonomy (NCBI): domain Bacteria; kingdom Pseudomonadati; phylum Pseudomonadota; class Alphaproteobacteria; order Hyphomicrobiales; family Nitrobacteraceae; genus Bradyrhizobium; species Bradyrhizobium sp. WSM4874. The sequence goes on along the minus strand of NZ_JBVVPR010000006.1, from coordinate 56,968 downwards.
CATCGTCGCGCCAATCTGGGGCATTCGCCCGCATATGGGCGTCGATGCCGTCATTCCTGCGTTCCTGGTGATCGTGCTCGGCGGCGTCGGCAGCTTTTGGGGCGCGGTCGTCGCGGGTCTTTTGGTCGGATTGTGCGTCGGCCTTGCCGGCGCCTACGCGTCCGAATGGTCGCTGTTGTCGATGTACATCTTGCTCGTTGCCGTCGTGACGTTCCGCGCGCGCGGCCTCTGGGGCAAGAAGAGCGTGCTCGAGGCCTAAAGGGAATGATTGTGGGATCAAAATCTTCACCGGACGCCGCGCGCCTCGTGACGCCAACGATGCTGGTGCTCTGGTTCGTGCTTGCAACGGTGCCGCTCTGGATCACGCGGATCGGGCTCTATCCCTATCTCGGGATCGAGATCCTGATCTGGTCGCTCTATGCGCTCGCGTTCAACCTGGTGCTGGGCACCGCCGGACTTCCGTCGTTCGGTCATGGTGCCTATTTCGGCATCGGCGCCTATGCGTTCGGTCTCTGCCAGTTCGAATTCGTTGCCAATCTCTGGATATGTCTGATTGCCGCGGCCGCGGTCGCGGGCCTCGCCGGCGTGCTGGTGGCGTTGTTCATCTCGCACAGACGCGGCATCTATTATGCCTTCATGACGATTGCGTTCGGTCAGATCTTCTGGACGCTGGCGATCAAATCGCACCGGATCACCGGCGGCGAAGACGGCCTACTCAAGATCAAGCGGTTGCCGGCCGATTTCGGGCTCGTGTCTTTCGATCTCACTGACAATGTCGCGTTCTACTATTTCGTGCTCGCCGTCTTTGCGATCGGCACCGCCGCATTGTGGCGGCTGGTGAATTCGCCCTATGGCCGCGTGGTCGCTGCGATCAGGCAGAGCGAAGTTCGCGCAAGCCATCTCGGGTATAACGTATGGCTCTACAAGGTCGCGGTCTTTGCGCTGTCGGCTGCCGTCTCGGGCCTTGCCGGCGGATTGTTCGCCATGGCGCAGCTCGCCGCATTCCCCGACGTTATGAGCCTGCATCAATCCGGCTACGTGGTGATGATGACTCTCGTCGGGGGCGGGCTTGTCAGCTTCTGGGGCCCAGTGATCGGGGTGTTTCTCTTCCTCACCGCCCGTGACGTGATCGGCGCGCTGACCAATGCCTGGATGCTCTATTTTGGTCTGCTGTTCATTGCGATCGTGCTGTTTCGCCCCGAAGGTATTGCCGGCGCGATATCGGCTGCCGTGCAGCAGCATTCAATCGGCGCCTTACGGCAGCGCGGTACCTCGGCGGTGCGGCTGCTGTTCGGGAGCGGGCGATGAACATGATCGAAGCCGCAGCCGTTCATGTCCGCTTCGGCGATCGCGTCGTGCTGGAAAGCGTCGATCTCGCGGTCGCGGACGGCGAGTTTCACGGTGTGATGGGTCCGAACGGCGCCGGCAAGACCACATTCTTCAATGTGCTCACCGGCCGGGTGAAACCGAACCGTGGCCGAGTCCTGCTCGCCGGTGAGGATGTCACGGGCCTCAGCCCGCACCGCATCGCCGCCAAGGGCATCGCCCGCTCGTTTCAGATCATGACACTGTTCGACGAATTTTCCGCGCGTGACAACGTCATGATGGGCCTGCCGGAGTTTCGAACCCGCGGCCACGATGTCGCACGTGCCGCGACGGGCGATAGTCGGTTTGCGGCGAAGTCCTCCGAAGCGCTGGCGGCGGTCGGGCTTGCCGACAAGGGCGACATCCGCGCCAAGGACCTGTCCTATGGCGACCGGCGCGCACTGGAGATCGCGGTCGCCCTGGCGCAGGCGCCCCGTGTGCTGTGCCTGGACGAGCCGACCTCCGGCCTCGGCTCCGATGGGGTGCAGCGGCTCGCAACCCTGATCGCTCGTCTGAAGGGGCGGCTGACCATCGTCGCCATCGAGCACGATATGGAGTTCCTGTTCTCGTTGGCTGATCGCATCTCGGTCATCCATTGGGGCCAGGTGGTGGCACGCGGAACGCCACACGAACTGCAGCAGAACGAATGGGTTCGGCGCTCCAATCTCGGGAAGTTCGCATGATCCTCGAAGTGGACGCGGTCGATACCTTCTACGGCGAGACCCAGGCGCTGTTCGGCGCATCGCTCGCCATCGAGCACGCCAAGGTGTTTGCGCTGCTCGGCCCCAACGGCGCCGGCAAGACGACCATGCTCCGCTCGATTCTCGGGCTGACGCGGCCGCGCCGCGGCTCCGTTTGTTTCGACGGCCACGACGTCACGCGCGATCCGACCCACGAGATTGCCCGCGCCGGCATCGGCTGGGTGCCCGACGACCGCCGGCTGTGCCCGACATTGACGGTCGCGCGCAACCTGTCGATCGCGCAAAAGCGCACGCGCTTTCGCCACTGGAGCGTCAAGGAGGCCGCCGCGATCTTTTCACCGCTCGAATATCTCATGGAGCGCGACTGCGAAAATCTGTCGGGTGGTGAAATGCAGATGGTGGCGATCGCCCGCGCGCTGGTCGGCTCGCCGGGACTGGTGCTATTCGATGAGCCGAGCCAGGGACTGGCGCCGAAAATCGTCGGCGACGTGCTCGCGACGATCTTGCGCATGAAGGAAGGGGGCATTGCCTCGCTGGTCGTGGAGCAGAACGCCGAGATCGCGCTATCGGTCGCAGACCATGCCGCGGTGATCGATCGCGGCCGGATCGTCTGGACCGGGGAGGCCGCGGCCTTGCGCGATGATCGCGGGCTTCGTCAGCGCTTGCTGGGAGTACAATAAATGGCCGCACCGCTGCTCGTTCTTGACGACGTTCGGAAGGTCTATACGCGGGGCCGCGTGATCCGCCGACCGACATTCTCGCTACAGGCAAGCCTGTCGCTGGAGGAGCCTGAAATCGTCGGTGTCGTCGGCCCGAATGGGGCCGGCAAGACCACCTTGTTCGAAATGATGACGGGCTCGAACGCACCGACCTCGGGGCGCGTGCTGGTTGCGGGCACCGATATCCATGGCGTCAAATATCGCGAGCGCGACCGGCTCGCGATCCACTATCACCAGTCGTATCAGGTCCGGCGCTTTCGCAAGCGCATTCCGTCCGCCTTCCTGGCGCCGTCGCCGACCCGGACGCCGCTGGTTCACCTGTTCGATGAACCGCAGTTCAATCTGCAGGATGGCTATATCGGCTTCATGCTCGATTTCTTCCGCAAGCTGCGCGACGAGGGCCGGCTGGTCATTCTCTGCATGCATCCGACGGCGGCCTGGCACCTCGACATCCTCGCCGAGATCGCCGGGCGATTCCTGTTCGTGGCCGGCGGTGGGGTGACACCCGTGGCGAATTTCGGCGCTCTCGTCGCAGATCCGCGCTGTCGCTCTTATCTCGGGCCGGAAATGACAAAGGCGGCGGATGCGATTTGTCACGGCGCCGTTCACAGCTCGACCTAAAGGGAGAATCCGTTGGCCTATTCGAACACCCAGCTTTTCATTGGCGGCAAATGGCGACCGGCCCATTCGGGCAAGGTGATCGAGGTGCGCAATCCCGCGACCGAAGAGGTGATCGGAACCGTCGCCCATGCCGGGCGGTCCGACCTCGACCAGGCGCTGGCCGCAGCCAGTGCTGGCTTCAAGATCTGGCGAAACGTTGCCCCCTTCGAGCGCTGCCGCATCATGCGCAAGGCGGCCGCGATCATGCGCGAGCGCAATGACGAGATTGCGCCGCTGCTCACGATGGAGCAGGGCAAGACTCTTGGCGAGGCCAGGATGGAGGCAATGGCTGCCGCCGATGTGATCGAGTGGTTCGCAGAGGAATCCAAACGCGCTTATGGCCGGCTGATCCCCGCGCGGGGGCCGGGCATCTACCAGCTCGCGATGAAGGAGCCGGTCGGCCCCGTCGCGGCGTTCACGCCCTGGAATTTTCCGATCAATCAGGTCGTGCGCAAGCTCTCCGCCGCTCTCGGCGCCGGCTGCTCGATCATCGTCAAGGCCCCGGAGGAGACGCCGGCCTCGCCCGCACAGCTGATCCGTGCGTTTGCGGACGCTGGCGTGCCCGATGGCGTCATAAACCTGGTCTACGGTGTGCCCTCGGAGATCTCCGAATATCTCATTCCGCATGCGGTGATCCGCAAGATCTCGTTCACGGGCTCGACCCATGTCGGCAAGCAGCTCAATGCGCTCGCTGGCCTGCACATGAAGCGCGCCACCATGGAGCTCGGCGGTCATGCGCCGGCGATCGTTTTCAAGGACGCCGACGTCGCATCGGCCGCGAAGATTCTGGCGGCAGCCAAATATCGCAACGCCGGGCAGGTTTGCATCTCGCCGACGCGGATGCTCGTGCAGGATGATGTGTTTCGTGAATTCGTCGACACGTTTGTCGACAGCGCCAAGGCGTTCAAGGTCGGCAACGGCCTCGATCCCGAATCCAAAATGGGCTCGCTCGCCAATCCACGCCGCGTCACCGCCATCGAGGGCATGGTGCAGGATGCCGTCGGCAAAGGCGCAAAACTCGAGACCGGCGGCAAACGCGTCGGCAACAAGGGCCATTTCTTCGAGCCGACCGTGGTGAGCGACGTGCCGAAGGATGCGCGTGCCATGAACGAGGAGCCGTTCGGCCCGCTCGCGCTGATCTCGCGCTTCTCGTCGTTCGACGAGGTGGTCGAGGAGGCCAACCGGCTGCCGTTCGGGCTGGCGTCCTATGCCTTCACCAGCTCGGCGAAGACGGCGGCCGCGATCGGTTCGGCGGTCGAAGCCGGCATGATGTCGATCAACAGTTTTGGTCTCGCGCTACCCGAAGTGCCGTTCGGCGGCATCAAGGATTCCGGCTACGGCTCGGAAGGCGGCACCGAGGCAATGGAGGGCTATTTCAATACCAAGTTCATTAGCCAGAGCGGCGTGTGAACGCCGGACGATGCGCGGCTAGCGCTTGACGAAAACGAGGCCGCAGGCGCGCGCCTCGTTACGCTTGCCGGTGCCGCGGGTGCGATCGAACTGCGCATCGACCGTAAAGGCGTAGGGCGAGCCGGGCGCGAGGTTGTTGAGGGTGTAGGTGCTCGCCCCCGTCGTACCGCGCGCGCTCAAAGTCGTCTTGCCGTCCGCGGGGATCTGACCATCGATCTCCAGGCGGTTGACGGCGCCCTGGCTCTGAGCGTCAGCGTGAAACACGCCGTTCGCGACCGTGGCAGACAGGGCTCGGGTGAAGCCCTGCGCCTTGCCGGTAGGCGGGCAGTTCAACGTCACGTCCCAATTGCCGTCGAAGTCCCTGGTGCTACGGGGATTGCCGGTTGCCGGCGCGAGCGCCACCTTCTGCTTCAGGCCTTCAATTCGCGCCTTGGCAAGCGTGGCGAAGATGCAATTCGGAAATCTCGTGAGATGGTCCTCGTAGGCCCCAAGCGTGCCGATGCCGTCCGCGGCCTTCCAGTGCGCCTCTGCTGCCGCGCAAGGGTCAGCCCGGGGTGCGGCTTGTGGAGCCGCTGGCGCCACCGTGACCGACACGGGTCCGTTCAGGTAGAACTTGCCGATGATCGACAGCGACAGCTCCGGGAGTTGGGTCTTGCCGCTGGAATCGTAGACGTCGCTGCTGATATCGCGAAAGACCTCGCCGATCTCCTGCGGCTCCTCGATGTGCTTCAGGAACGCCGTCGTATAGGGGCTGTTGCGACCGCTGCCATCGGCCGCGGTCTGCCCGGACTGGGTTGAGAACGACACGATCGTGCCGCGCGGTGCTTCGACTTTCGACAAGCCCCGCCCGATCGAGGCGGCGCGCGTCATGCCGGCGGAGCGTTTCAAGGTTTCGGCCAGCGGATTGTCGCGGCAGGAATCGAGGATGAGGATGCGCAGGTTCTTCGCCTGCTGCAGATCGTTCACGATGTCGTCGACCCGCACGAAACGCTTCAGGTCGGCTTCATCGCTCAGCACGGCGTCGACAGGCATCAGATAGTTCACGCCGTTGTACTGCATCGCATGGCCGCTGTAGTAGAACATGGCGACGTCGGCCTTGCTCGCGGCGCGCGCGAAACGAATGGTGAGGTCCTGCATGTCGGCCTGGCGCAGGTCGATGCCCTGGAGCACCTCGAAGCCGCTGCGCTTAAGCGAGGCGGCGACGTCTTCGGCATCGTGCGACGGATTGGGAAGCTTCGCCGTACTGGCATAGGCGCCATTGCCGATCACCAGCGCGACGCGGGTTTCCGCCGATGCAGGTGCAAGGAAAAGCCAGCAGGCCAGGAGGGTGAGGCAAAGTCCGGCCGGGCAAAATCTGGAAAGAGCACGCATGAACGCCTTCCAAGGAAATGTCGAAAAATATCCTTCCAGATTAGCGCATGCCGCGCCGACATCAATGCCCTGCCAGAGAAAACGCTCGGATTTCGCGGCCGTGACATCCTGTCACGCCGGGCTCGCCACCATCGTCTTGCGCACAGCCATTTCGGTCGCAATCGCGTCCCGCACGGCCGGTCGCGCCTGCATGCGCGCGAGGTACGCCGACAACGATGGCCATTGCGCGATGTCGACGCCCGCCGGCCGGAGCAGCAGCAAAGCCCAGGTGAGGTGGGCATCCGCGACGGTGAAGCTGTTGCCGACGAGGAATTCGCGGTCCGCCAGATGCGTCGCAGGCATCGATAATGTCTGCGCTATCCTTGCACGCGGCTTGGCGAGCGAGGCGTCGTCCTTGTACCAGAAGGTTGGAAACAGGAATGCCTTGTGGATCTCGGCCGCGATGAAGCTCAGCCATTCCTGGAGACGGTAGCGGTCGGGATCTCCGAACGCGGGTGCAAGGCCCGCCTGCGGCTTCAGATCGGCGATGTATTGCAGCACCGCCGCGCTTTCGGTCAGCCGTTCGCCATTCTCCAGCACCAGGACCGGCACGGCGCCCTTCGGCGAAACGCCGAGGAAATCGCTGCCGTCGTCGACGACCTGCTTGGTCTGGAGACGGACCGGATGATAGCGGGCCTCGATGCCCGCTTCCATCAGCGCGATGCGGCTAGCAAGCGAGCAAGCCATCGGAGAGAAATAGAGTTGCAGCATCGCCCACGCTCCTTCAGGTCAGCGCCTCGGTTTGCGCGATGATCGCAAACCGGTCCGACAATTCGGCCAAGGCGACCTCGTGGATGATCCTTGCGGAGAGCGCTCCGCCGCGGCCATCGGGAAGATCTCGTGTGGCGCAGGCATCGGCTGCGATCGTCGTGCGCAGGCTGAGGTCGAGCGCGGCGCGGGCGGTCGAACTGATGCACATATGAGTCATGAAACCGGCCAGCACGATGTTGGTGCGTCCGGTTGCGGCCAGCCGGACCTGCAGGTCGGTGCCGGCAAAAGCGTTCGGCAGCGCCTTTTCGATCACGGCTTCGCCGGCGAGCGGCGCCACGTTCCTGACGATCGCGCCGCGCGCGGCCTCGCGGTCGAACAGGCTGCCGGCACGTCCCTTGTGCGCGATATGGAAGATTGCAGCGCCGCTCGCCCTCGCCCGCGCGAGCAGGCGCGCGGCGGCGGCGATCGCGGGCTCCGCATCCGGTAAGGCGAGCGGGCCGGCGCAATATTCGTTCTGGATGTCGATCAGGACGAGGCAGGAATCGGCGAGCCTCGGCGGAGTGAGATCGGCGCCGGACAATTCGAGCAGGGTTTTTGGGGCGGTCATGCGGGTCGGGCCTTCCTGGCGATATCTGATGCGCGACACTAGCGCGGCGGCAGCCTGCCAATGTGCAGGACTATTGCAGCATATGGCTGCAAATTTGCAGGAGCCGGTCGTGCCTGCTAGGGTTAGCGCCATGAACTGGGACGATCTACGCATCATCGCCGCCGTCAGGGACGAGGGCACCTATGCCGGCGCCAGCGCGCGGCTGCGCATCGACGAGACCACCGTCGGCCGCAGGCTCGCACGCATCCAGCGTGATCTCGGCGTGCCGCTATTCGATGCGGTGGACGGCCAGCGCCGGCCGACGCGGGCTTGCGAGGCCGTGCTGGCGCATGTCGAGGCGATGGCCGCACATGCCGCCGAGATCGGTCGCGTCGGCGAGAGTCTGTCAGGGCCGGTGGGACGCCTGCGTATCGCCTCCACCAACACGGTCGCCGAGGAGGTCCTGTCGCCGCGCGCGAGCGACTTCCTGCGCGCCAATCCGGGCCTGACGCTGCAATTCCTCACCTCGAGCGAGAACGTCAAGTTCTCGCGCTGGGAAGCCGATCTCGCTATCCGGCTGCGCAAGCCCGACAAGGGCGACTTCGCGATCTCCAGACTCGGTGACGTCAAGCTCTATTATTTCGAGCCTGTTACGACCGAGGGCGAGCCGATGCTGTGCGCCTATCCCGACGAGCTCGGTGCCATTCCCGAGATGCAATTCCTGGGCACGAAGAAAGCCCGCGCGCGCTGCGTTACGGACAACGTTCGCGTCATCCGTAACCTGATCCGTGCGCATCAGACCGCCGGCGTGTTGCCGGAGCACGTCTGCGCGGACTTGCTCGGCGATCGCCGCCTGCGCGCCACACTGCTGCCTGGGCACCGCGACGTCTGGCTGCTGGTGCAGAACCATCTCAAGCGCGATCCGGCGACGCGGCTCACCATCGAATGGATCCGCCGCTGCTTCAGCGATCTCGCGCGCGGCTGATTGCGACCCGTGAACGCGATCCGCGCGCGGCGCGACCAAGCTATGGGGTTGCGCGCGTGAGGGTGCGTAATCTCGCAACGGCTACGGGCTTGATCAGGGCAGGCGCATGACCACTCTCCAGGAAACCATCCACCCGCAGCCCCAGGTGCGGGAATGGAAGGCGATCGTCATCCTGATCCTCCTGATACCGGTGCTGTGGTCGCCGCCGTTCCTGTTTCGCTTCTTCCTGTTCCAGCCGTTCAACATCCCGTCCGGCTCGATGACGCCGACGCTGGTGGTCGGCGACTACGTCTTTGCCGCAAAATATGCCTATGGCTATGGCCGCTATTCGTTTCCTTTCGCGCCGTCATGGATCTCTGGGCGTTTCCGGGCCACCGAGCCCGCGTATGGCGACATCGTCGTGTTCCGGACGCCAAAGGATACCTCGGTTGACTATGTCAAGCGCGTGGTCGGGCTGCCCGGTGATCGCATCCAGATGCGGCAGGGCCAGCTCATCCTCAACGACCGCCCGGTGACACGCGTTTCCCTGAAGGCGGTGGTTGCCGGCTCCACCTGCGGCGTGGATGACGGTGCGAAGGCCAAGCGCTGGCGCGAGACGCTGCCGAACGGCGCGTCCTACGTCACGCAGGACTGCGTCGACAACGGCTACTACGACAACACCGACGTCTACACGGTGCCGCCGGGACATTTCTTCGTGCTCGGGGACAATCGCGACAACTCGAGCGACAGCCGCGTGATGTCGTCGATCGGATTCGTGCCGATGGACAATCTGGTCGGCAGGGTGACGCGGATATTCTGGTCGCTAGACCAACATGGCGAGCCGCATCTGGAGCGGCTGGGGAAGGTGTGGTGAGGCCCGCCCCGCCATTCCGGGGGCAGTGCGCGGCGCCTGCATGACATGAGTTCGTAGCCTGGATGGAGCGCAGCGTAATCCAGGAGAACTGCCCGCGCCGGACACGGTGCCCCGGATTGCGCGGCGCTCCATCCGGGCTAAGGGCTGTGATCATGGGGCGCGCGAAGCGATCCTGCAAAAACAAAAACCCCGGCATCGCTGCCGGGGTTTCGCATTTTGTCGTTTGTCGGAATGGCTGGACTTAGAAGTCCATGCCGCCCATGCCGCCGCCCGGGGGCATCGCCGGACCGGCGCCGCCCTTCTTGGGCAGCTCGGCGACCATGGCTTCCGTGGTGATCAAGAGAGCCGCAACCGAGGCTGCGTTCTGGATCGCGGTACGGACCACCTTCGTCGGGTCGATGATGCCCTTCTTGACGAGATCGACATATTCGCCGGTCTGGGAGTCGAAGCCATAGGCGTACGACTTGTTCTCGAGGACCTTGCCGACGATCACGGAACCGTCTTCACCGGCGTTGATCGCGATCTGGCGAGCGGGCGCGGAGAGCGCCTTGCGCACGATCTCGACGCCGGTCTTCTGGTCGTCGTTCTTGGTGCGCAGGCCCTTGAGCTGCTCGGAGGCACGGAGCAGGGCCACGCCGCCGCCAGGAACGATACCTTCCTCGACCGCAGCGCGGGTCGCATGCATCGCGTCATCAACGCGATCCTTGCGCTCCTTCACCTCGACCTCGGTCGCGCCGCCGACGCGGATCACCGCGACGCCGCCCGCGAGCTTGGCAAGACGCTCCTGGAGCTTCTCACGGTCGTAGTCCGAGGTGGTCTCCTCGATCTGCGCCTTGATCTGCGCCACGCGCGCTTCGATGTCGGCCTTCTTGCCGGCGCCGTTGACGATCGTGGTGTTCTCCTTGTCGATCATCACCTTCTTGGCGCGACCGAGCATGTTGAGCGTGACGTTCTCGAGCTTGATGCCGAGATCTTCCGAGATCGCCTGGCCACCGGTCAGGATCGCGATGTCCTGCAGCATGGCCTTGCGGCGATCGCCGAAGCCCGGAGCCTTGACGGCCGCGACCTTCAGGCCGCCACGGAGACGGTTCACGACCAGGGTCGCAAGTGCTTCGCCTTCGACGTCCTCGGCGACGATGACCAGCGGCTTGCCGGTCTGCACCACGGCCTCGAGCAGCGGCAGCAGCTCGTTCAGCGAGGAGAGCTTCTTCTCGTTGATGAGGATGTAGGCGTCGTCCATCTCAACGCGCATCTTGTCGGCGTTGGTGACGAAGTAGGGCGAGATGTAGCCGCGGTCGAACTGCATGCCCTCGACGACGTCGAGCTCGGTCTCGAGCGACTTGGCTTCCTCGACGGTGATGACACCCTCGTTGCCGACCTTCTTCATGGCGTCGGCGAGGAACTTGCCGATCTCCGCGTCACCGTTGGCCGAGATGGTGCCGACCTGGGCGATCTCGTCGTTCGAGGTGACCTTCTTGGAGTTCTTGACGAGGTCCGCAACGACGGCTTCGACCGCGAGGTCGATACCGCGCTTCAGGTCCATCGGGTTCATGCCGGCGGCAACCGACTTGGCGCCTTCGCGCACGATCGCCTGGGCCAGCACGGTGGCGGTGGTGGTGCCGTCGCCGGCCGCGTCAGCGGACTTCGAAGCGACTTCGCGCACCATCTGCGCGCCCATGTTCTCGAACTTGTCTTCGAGCTCGATCTCCTTGGCGACGGTGACGCCGTCCTTGGTGATGCGGGGAGCGCCGAACGACTTGTCGAGCACGACGTTGCGGCCCTTCGGACCGAGCGTGACCTTCACCGCGTTGGCGAGAATGTCGACGCCGCGAAGCATCTTGTCGCGTGCATCGACGGAGAATTTGACTTCTTTAGCTGCCATCTGGATTTTTTCCTTAGGTGTTTAACTGGATAAGAGAGGGGCTCTTAGGCCGCCTTCTTCTTGGAAGCGGGGACGTCGAGGACGCCCATGATGTCGCTTTCCTTCATGATCAGCAGGTCGACGTTGTCGATCTTGACCTCGGTGCCGGACCACTTGCCGAACAGCACGCGGTCGCCGACCTTCAGGTCGATCGGGATCAGCTTGCCAGCTTCGTCGCGGCCACCCGGGCCGACGGCGACGATCTCGCCCTGCGAGGGCTTTTCCTTCGCCGTGTCGGGAATGATGATGCCGCCAGCGGTCTTCTCTTCTGCGTCGATGCGCTTGACCACGACGCGGTCGTGAAGCGGACGGAAATTCATGCAGTTCTCCTAAGCTTTTGCACGAGTTGGGCATTTTGGATTGTTAGCAGTCTGTGCCGGCGAGTGCTAGCACAGGCACAGCTGAGATAAGGCAGGATTTTGGCGGGAGCAAGGGCTTGTAGCAGAAAAATAGCACTCGGAAGCGCTGCCTGCCAAAATCTCTTTCCATCGTTAATCGCGCTCGGCGCCCGTATTAGCACGGAGCCGCATCTGCTGCTAACGCATTGAATTTCAACAGCTTGTTAAACTTTTGGGCTTGAGATGGATTGTCAGTTTGCGTCACATTTCACTCATGTGAGCGCATCTCCACCGGGTGGCTCGTAGGGCGCGTACCGGAAAGCCACCCCTTGAATATGCGCTCCTGCAAAGGAGGTTGGCATGGTCTCGCGAGTTGGGGTTGTTTCCGACGACTTCCGGAAACAGGTGCTGGGTTACGGGCTGACGACGGCCGAAATTCTCTACCGGATGCCGGATCATCGCTCGCTGCTCCAGACCTATGTCTGGCAGAACTACGACATGTTTCCGAAATTTCCAGCGCTGACGGATTTCCTGGCGTTCTGGCAGAAGAAGCTCGACGGTCCGCTATTCTCGGTCACGGTCGCGCATTCCAAGCTGATCAAACCGGCCGAGCTGCGCGCGGTGGACGGCGTATTCAGGTTGCATTGAAGGCAGAGCTGTAGGGTGGTTTAGCGTCAGCGTAACCCACACTGCTTCAACAGTCGCGAAAGAAGCGGTGGGTTACGCTAGCGCTAACCTACCCTACGATTTCGCATTCTGTGCTAGCCTCTCCCCATCACAACAGGGGAGGCCGCCCATGGCCAAGAAGGCAAAATCGCGCAGCGCATCGCAAGTCGCGGTGAAGAAGCGGAGCGGAGCCAAGGCCGCGACCAGATCAGTAGCGCGCAAGGCGGTGAAGGCGAAAGCGCGCGTTGCGACTCCGAAAAAACCGGCGCGTCCCAAGCAGCGCATCGCCATCAGCCATCACCGCGAGGAAGACTTCAAGGCCGACGGTCTGCGCACCTACGCGAAGTATCGCGATCTCGGCATCGCCGCGGCGAGCCACGGCCTCGCGCAGGCGCACGTGATCCGGCTGCAAGGCCCTTGCAATCCGGACGAGGTGTCGAAGCTGCACTTCCACGACGTCGAATTCCAGATGGTCTACGTGCTCAAGGGCTGGGTGAAGACCTATATGGATGGAGAGGGCGAGACGCTGATGAAGGAAGGCAGCGCCTGGACCCAGCCGCCGAAAATCAAGCACATGATCCTGGACTATTCGGACGACGTCGAGCTGCTGGAGGTGATCCTGCCGGCGGAGTTCAGGACGGTGGAGTTGAAGGCGTAGACGAGGCGGAGATCAGCCGCCGTCGTTGCAATAGCGTTTCCACATCGCGCGATAGGCATCGTCCACCGCTTGCGCGTATGAGACGGGGTTGCCGGCGGCGGCAGCCCTGATCTGCCCGGGCAGTTCGCCGCGCAACTTATCGAGCTCGCCGATCTGCAACCCACGGCTCGCTGCGATTTCGACATAGGCCTCATCGCTCTCCGCGACCCACTCCGGCAGGCCCAGCGCGGTGAGGATGGAACCGGCAGCACGGCTCGGCAGGCTGTGACCGAGCTTCGCCACCACCGGCACGCCCATCTGCAAGGCTTCCCACGTGCTGACGCCGCCATTCTGCGGGAATGGATCGAGGCCAATATCGACGCGATTGAACGCTGCCAGATGTTCGTCTCGTGACGTGGCTCCGAGCAGATCGACGCGTTCGGCCGGCAGCCGGCAAGCGGCAAACCGCGCCAGCAGATTGTCGCGGACCAGCTGAGCGTCCAGCGCAGTATCCTTGATCAGCAGTCGCGAACCCGGCACCCGCTCGAGAATCCTGGACCAGACTTCCACCGCCTCGTTCGAAATCTTGCTAATGCGGTTGAAAACACCGAATGTGATTAAGCCGTTCGCAATCGCCGGCGTCGGCGCCCGAGCAATCCCGGCCGGCAGCGGCGCCAGCGTCACGAAGCACGGCAGGTCTACGATGGTCTCCGCAAACAGGTGCCGAACCGCGACAGGTATTGCGACCGGGTCCGAGAATAGATAATCGATCGTTGGCAACCCGGTGCCGGTACCGTGGCCCCAGCCATGCGCCTGGACAGGTGCCGGCTTGCGCGCAAACACACCGAGGCGGTTTCCGCTGGTGTGGCCGGACAGATCGATCAGGATATCGATGCCGTCGGCGCGGATCTGAGCGGCAAGGCGATCGTCGGACCATTGTGAGGCGTCGCGCCAGCGATCGGCGATCCCCTGAAATTCGCGAGTCGTCGCATCCGTTTTCGCTGAACAAGCATAGCACACGATCTCGAACTGTGCCCGATCATGGTGCTGCAGGACCGGCTTGAAAATGAACGCCGCCGAATGTGCGTGAAAATCCGACGAGACATAACCCAGCACCAGACGGCGATTTGGATCGCGGCCGTTCTCATGCGGTGCCGCCGCTTCTGAGGCGATCTTCGCACCGATCTGCTCCCACCATACGTGTCGCGCTTGCTGATGCTGCGCAACGCTGGCGTCGGCCACAAAATCGAGGGTGAATATCTTGCTCGAGATCGTGCTCTGATCAGGCTCGATGTCGGTAGCTCTGTCGAAACTGGCGAGGGCTTCGTCGACCCGGCCAAGTGCCGCGAGACATTGGCCGAGCAGGCTGTGGGCCTGAGCGAAGCCGGGATCGGTCGCGAGAGCCTTCTCGCAATCGGACAGTGCTTCGGCAACTTGCCGGGTCAGGAGCAAGATACTGGCCCGCCACAGCCATCCATTCGCGTCACCGGGTGCAAGCGCGATTGCTCGATTGCAATCCGCCATGGCTTCGTCAAATCGCTGAAGTTCTCGCAAAGCAACGGCGCGGGTCGACAACGCCGAGGCATAGTCAGGCTTGATCGATAGCGCGCGGTTTAAGCTTGCGATCGCCTCGTCATAGGCGCGCAAACGGCAGAGCGCCCAACCCCGGCCGTTATGGGCTTCGGAAAGTCTTCCGTCGATTGAGAGCGCCTTGTCGTAGCTCTCGAGCGCTTCCTGGTAAAGTTCGAGGGCCGCGCTCGCGTTCCCGAGATTGGATAGCGCTAAGGCGTAATTGGGTCGCAAGGCCAGGGCCTTCCGATAGCTCTCGCGGGCATCGTTGTGACGTTTTAGCCCGTTGAGCGCGACGCCCAAACTCATATGAGCTTCGGCAGATCGCGGATCCACGGCAACCGCTCGGCTCAGCAGAACTTGAGCTTGCTGATAGTTTTTGGCTTCGGACTCCAAAGCGCCGAGCAGATGCAGCGCGATGAATTGGTTGGGCGCGAGCTCCAGGAGTTCGCGATAGGCCGTCTTGGCCTCAGGGAGAAGTCCCGCCTTGTGCAGCTGGAGGGCGCGCGCGAGCAATGGCCCTATCTCGGCTTTTTGCCGTTTCTGAAGCCGGGCATTTTGAAATGCCCGATGGCCTGCGCTGTTGCTCATGAATCAATTCCACCCGAATCTCCCGACGAGATTAACATGGAAGGATTGTCACGATTGCGCTGCGCTCCATCGGAGCTGCGAGGGCGCCAGCCTCACACAAGCTTCAAGAAGCCCGAGCGCGTTGATTTCCTCGCGGCGGATCGGCCCACTACCGCTCGAGATAGCCCAGTTCCGCGCTCATGACCTTGCGAGCATATTCGCTGAAGGCATCGATCAACCGGGCGCGCGCGGCATAAGGTGGATAGAGCAGTGCGATCGTAACGGGGACAGTCGGGTTGAAGGGGCGCGTGATCAGAGCCGCGCCAGTGCTTTCGTCATGTGCGGCAATCGGGTTGATGATGCTGATGCCAAGGCCCGCCGCGACCAAGGCACAGACCGATGCGCCCAGATCGGTCTCCGCAACAATGCGGCGCGTGACGCCTGCCTGCGCGAAGATCGTATCGATGCGATCGTAGAGTGAACTCCCCGTGGCGAAGGAGATGAAGGGCTCGTCGGCGAAATCGGCAGGGCGCAGCGTCTTCTTCTGCGCAAGACGATGCGCCTTCGGCATGATCGCGACGCAACGGGTCTTGAGCACCGCCTCGACATGCACCCCCGCAACCTCGCCGTAGAGCATCGCCAATCCGGTGTCGCAAAGCCCGGAACTGACCCAGTCGTGCACGGCGCTCGCCGTGCCGGATCGGATCGAGATCATCACATGCGGATAGTCCACCTTGAAGCGTGCCGCGATGCGTGTCAGCAGGCCGCCGGCCAGGCGCGGCATCGCCGCAACGCTTAACCGACCCATGCCGAACGAGCGGATGCTGGTTGCGCTGGCCTCCAGTCCCGCCAAGCCGATGAAAGTCTTCTCGACCTCCTGGAAAAAGCGCGATCCGTCCACCGTCGGGCGGAGGCGGCCGCCACTGCGGTCGAACAGCGGGAATTGTGTGATCGCTTCCAGCTGTCCGATCAGCCGGCTGATCTGGGGCTGCGAGGTATGCATGCGCTGAGCCGCCTGCGTCATCGATCCCGTCACGAAGACTGCCCGAAAAGCCTCCACATGCTTCAGGCCCATGCGTCTGGTAGCCATATCAAATCCGTATAGGAGAGTATGAAACTGGAATTTCATCAGATCGAGCTTTTGGACGATAGTCCAGAGCATGAAGCCGTTCGCACGGAGCTGTCCTGTGGGTGCTCACCCACCGTGGACGGTGTTACGGACATTCGCGACAAGAGGGGACATATGAAAGCGACAATGATCAAGGCACTGGCCGCGGCGACTGTCGCTGGTGTTCTTCTTTCCAGCGAGGCCATGGCGCAGGGTGCGAGCCGGCTGGACAAGATCAGTGAGAGCGGCTCGATCACGTTGGGGTACCCCGAGACCTCGGTGCCCTTCGCCTATCTCGACGGTAACCAGAAGCCGATCGGTTACACCGTGGAAATCTGTGAACAGGTGGTGCAGGCGATCAAGACGGCCCTCAAGCTTCCCAAGCTCGAGATTCGCTATAACCCCATAACCTCGGCGACACGTATTCAGCTGCTCGCCAACGGTACGATCGACCTCGAATGCGGCAACACGACCAATAATGTCGAGCGGCATAAACTCGTTGCCTTTGCTCCCACCACCTTCGTTGCGCAGGTTGTCCTCGTCGCGCGCAAGGATGGCGGGGTCGATGTCAACGACCCGGCTTCGTTTCGTGGCAAGGCCATCGCCGCCCAAGCCGGCGGCCAGACCTTCAAGGTGATTACGCTGATCAATGCCAAGGACAATCTCGGCATCACAGTGGTGCCGGCAAAGGACACCGCCGAGACCTTCTTGTTGGTGTCGACGGGCCGGGTGGCCGGCACCGCCAACGATGACGGTCTCGCCTTTGCCACGGTGGCCTCGTCCAGAACGCCGGATGAATTCCTGATCGGTAGCAAGAGTCTCGAGACGGCGCCCTATGGTATCGTCGAACCGAAGGATGATCCTGCTTTCAAGAAGATGGTCGACGACGCCGTGATCGACCTGATGAAGAGCGGGCAGATTGCGGCGCTCTACGACAAATATTTCAATTCACCAATCCCGCCGCATGGCCTCAACCTGAAATTTCCGATGAGCGCCGCCCTCAAGCGGGCGCTGGCCAACCCGACCGATTCCGGCGACCCGGCAGTCTACGAATGACGCGACAAGCGCTCTAGAGGTCTCGCAATGGCACATCAACACGACACGAATCCGGCGGGCGCCGGGTTGCCACCCATCGACCTGCGCAGCGATACTGTCACCAAGCCGACCGAGGCGATGTATGCCCGCATGGCCTCTGCACCGCTCGGCGATGACGGGCTGGACGGTGATCCCACGGTGCAGGAACTGGAGGCCGTCGCAGCTGCGGCGTTGGGCAAGGACGCCGGTCTGTTTGTGCCGAGCTGCACGATGGCCAATCTGCTGGCGACGCTGGCGCAGTCGCAGCGCAGCGAACAGATCGTGCTGGAATCGAATGCCCACATGTACACCTCGGAACGCGGGGCGGCGACGTTTACCGGGCAGTTCTACCTCGCAATTGCCGGCACCGCCGGCGCAATGGACCTGAATTTACTGGAGGACGCCTTGCAAGGCGAAGGGCTCAAGCTCGGGACCGCTCTTGTCGCGATGGAAACCTCGCACAACAACGCGAGCGGCGCCGTATTGCCGCTGGATCATATGCACGCCGTGCACGCCATGGCCTCGGCCCGCGGTGTCCCGGTGCATCTCGATGGCGCCCGCCTGTTCAACGCCGCCGTCGCGCTTGAAACGGCGCCGGCCGAGGTTGCGAGACATTGCGACACGGTTTCTCTGTGTCTGTCGAAGGGCCTGAGCGCACCCGCCGGTGCCGTGCTCGCCGGGCCGCGCGCGGTGATCGACAGCAGCCGCAGGTTTCGCCGCATGCTGGGAGGCACGCAGCGCCAGATCGGCATCCTGGCTGCGGCCGGCCTGGAGGCGGTTCAGGTCATGGGGACGCATCTGGCGGAGGATCACCGGCGTGCGCGAGCCCTGAGTGATGCGTTGAACGGGATGCATCCAAAGATCAGCGCGACAATCCCGCAGACGAATATCGTGCAGGTTGATGTCTCTCTCTCCGGGCGCGACAGCGCCGTGTGGTCGGGGGCTCTCGAAGAGGCGGGCCTGAGGGCGAGGCCTTGGGGCAAGCATCGCTTGCGTTGTGTGACCCATCGCCATATCGATGATGCGGATATTGATCGCGCGGTCATGGCATTTCGCACCGTGGCTGGAGTTTTGGCTTAGCGCATCCGACGATGTGAATCGCGTCTCCTGTAGCCCGGATGGAGCGCAGCGAAATCCAGGGCCGCTGCTTGCGAGGATAGACTTTCCCGGATTGCGCTGCGCTCCATCCGGGCTACGAGATCGTTACTACGTCAGCACGCCCACCACCGCTCCCATCAGACACGTCGTCAGCGTTCCCGACACGATCGACTTCAGCCCGAGCGCGTTGATTTCCTCGCGCCGTTCCGGCGCCATCACGCCGAGACCGCCGATCATGATGCCTAGGCTGGCGAAATTGGCGAAGCCGCACATCGCATAGAGCATGATCAGGCGCGAACGCGGATCGAGGGTGCCGGGCGGCAGCTTCGAGAAGTCGACATAGGCGATCAGCTCGTTGAGCACGGTTTTCGTTCCCATCAGGCTGCCGGCGGTGATCGCCTGGTCCCACGGCAATCCCATCAGCCAGCACACCGGCGCCATCACGAGGCCGAGCAGGCGCTGCAACGAGATCGCGGCGCCGCCGATATCAGGCAGCAGGCCGAGGACCGCATTGACGAGGTAGACCAGCGCCACCAGCACCAGCAACATGGCGACGATGTTGATCAGCAGCTCGATCCCCGCGCCGGTCCCTTTCACGATCGCGTCCATCGTGCCTGAGACTTCCATCTCGGGATCTTCCAGTGCCCCGCCGGTGCGCTTGTCGGATGTCTCGGGCACCATGATCAAGCTGACCAGGATCGCGGCCGGCGCACCCAGCACCGAGGCGATGACGAAATGCGCGGCTGCGTCAGGAATGAGGGGAGCAAGGAGCGTCGCATACAGCACCAGCACCGTGCCGGCGATGCCGGCCATGCCGCCGGTCATCACCAGGAACATCTCGCTGCGGGTCATCTGCGCGAGATAAGGCCGCACGAACAGCGGCGCCTCGACCATGCCGAGAAAGATGTTGGCGGCGGTCGAGAGCCCGACCGCGCCGCCGACGCCGAGCGTCCGCTCCAGCAGCCAGGCCATGCCGCGCACCACCGGCGGCAGCACGCGCCAATAGAACAAGAGCGTCGTCAGAACGCTCATGACCAGCACGATCGGCAGCGCCTGGAACGCCAGGACGAAATCGGCACCCGGTGCTTTCAGGTCGAAGGGCAGGGGACCGCCGCCGACATAGCCGAACACGAAGGAGGAGCCGGCGCGCGAGGCCGCCGAAATCGCGCCCACCGCGTCGTTGACGGCACCGAAGGCGCGCGCGACGACGGGCACCTTCAGGAGAACGATCGCGGTGACGAAGGTGGCGAGGAGGCCGATTGCCGCGTGGCGCAGCGAGGCCGCGCGGCGATTCTCGCTCAGTCCCAAGGCGATCAACAGCAATGCGAAAATGCCGAGTGCCGATTGCAGCTGCAGCATGATGTCCCCAAACCCCGATGATTATGGCCACCTCTGCGTTGCAAACGCAATGCCGGGAGATTGTCGGAGCGTCCCGCTGTTGACAAGCAGGTCCGCGTCAGCCACCCGGAGCACATGACATCAGGAGCCGGATAGTCCGAGCGTGACCGAAGAGGCGATGCCAGATCAGCCAATATCGGGAAACCCGCCGGTCAGTGCCCGCGCGCTCCTCTCCCATCGCGCCTTTCTGTTCTTTCTGCTCTCGCGCAGCCTGTCGCGTTTCTCCAGCCAGATCGCGGCGGTCGCGATCGGCTGGCAGATCTACGATCTCACCGGCTCGGCCTTCGACCTCGGTATGGTCGGCCTCGTGCAATTCCTGCCCACGGCCCTGCTGGTGTTCGTCGCCGGCCATGCCGCCGACCGCTACGAGCGCAAGCGCGTGGTCCAGCTCTGCCAGCTCGTGGAAGCCGCGACCGCGCTCTATCTCGGAATCATCACCTACCTCGGCTTGGTCAGCGAAGTTCAAATTTTCGTGGCAACCTTCGTGCTCGGCATTGCCGGAGCCTTCGAAAGTCCGACCACCGCGGCGCTGCTGCCTGCGATTGCGCCGCAGGGCTCGCTCCAGCGCGCCACCGCCGTCTCCAGCGGTGCGGCGCAGGTCGCGACCATTACAGGGCCGGCGCTCGGCGGTTTTGCCTACGCGGTCGCGCCGCATCTCGCCTACGCGGTGATGGTGCTGTTCTGGATCTTTGGGATGATTTTGACCGGATTCATCCGGCCGCGTCCGCAGGCGGTCGCCATGGACATGGGAGGCGCCGACAATATTTTCGCTGGCGTCCGTTTCATCCGGCGCAATCCAGCGATCCTCGGCACCATCTCGCTCGATTTGTTCGCGGTGCTGTTCGGCGGCGTCACCGCGCTTCTGCCGATCTATGCCCGCGACATCCTCCAGACCGGTCCGGTCGGGCTCGGCATCCTGCGCGCCGCGCCTGCGGTCGGCGCGCTGCTGATGACCATGGTGCTGGCCCGTCACGCCGTTTCGCGGCATGTGGGCCTTCGCATGTTTCAGGCCGTGATCGTGTTCGGCGTTGCAACGATCGTGTTCGCGCTGTCGCCCTGGATGTGGCTGTCGGTGCTCGCGCTCGCCGTTCTCGGCGCGGCCGATACGATCAGTGTCGTGATCCGCTTCTCACTGGTGCAGCTCGCGACCCCCGACGAGATGCGCGGCCGGGTCGGTGCGGTGAACTTCCTCTTCATCAACGCCTCCAACCAGCTCGGCCAGTTCGAGAGCGGAGTGGCAGCCGCACTGTTCGGCGCCATGCCGGCAGCCGTGCTTGGCGGCGTCTGCACGGTCGCGGTGGCGCTGTTGTGGATGAAGCTGTTCCCGAGCCTGCGACAGGTGGAAACGCTGGAGTAGCGGAAGGTCGCATGTCCCGGACGCGGTGCGGCACGAAGTGACGCGCCGCAGAGCCGGGACCCAGAATGCCAAGAACGAGGTTGCGGAGGCGTGGGCCCCGGCTCAGCAGCGCGTCATTGCATGCCGCGCTGCGTCCGGGGCACGAGAGCGGCGATCAGCCCCGTCCCACGAACGGCATCTTGGTTGCCATCACAGTCATGGTCAGCACGTTGGCATCGAGCGGCAGGCCGGCCATGTAGGCGACGGCATCGCCGACCGCCTTCGCATCCATGCGCGGCTCCTGCTTCGACGTGCCGTCGGGCTGCAGCACGCCCGGGCCGTTGACCATGCGGTCGGTCATGGGCGTCGCGGCGTTGCCGATGTCGAGCTGGCCGACCGCGATGTCGTACATGCGACCGTCGAGGTTGGACGCCTTGGTCAGGCCCGTGATGGCGTGCTTGGTCGAGGTATAGGCCGCCGAGAACGGCCGCGGCGCATGCGCCGAGATCGAGCCGTTGTTGATGATGCGGCCGCCGCGCGGGCTCTGGTCCTTCATGATGCGGAAGGCGTGCTGGGTGCACAGGAACGGGCCGGTGAGGTTGGTGTTCACCACCGCTTGCCACTGCTCGAGGCTGAGATCCTCGAAATTCACTGGCGGCGCGCCCATGCCGGCATTGTTGAAGAGCACGTCGAGGCGGCCATAGGTCGCCTTCACCTTGTCGAACAGCGCGGCGATCTGGTCCGGCTTGGTCATGTCGGCGGTGACGCACAGGCTCTTGCCGGCAGGGCCGAGCTTCGCGGTCTCCTCGAGCATCTCCATGCGGCGCCCGACCAGCACCACGGTGAAGCCTGTGTTCATCAGCGCCAGTGACGCCGCGCGCCCGACTCCGGTGCCGGCGCCCGTCACCACTGCGATCTTTTTCGCTTCACTCATCGTTTCCTGCCTTTTCTCTTAAGCTGTCAGGTTTTGGATTCTTTTTCGTTCTTGTAGGGCGGCCGCGGAATGTTCTGATGCGCGGCGCGCAAGGCCGCCGACCAACGCGAGCGCAAATCGTGGAAATAGGGCTCGCCCGCCTCGATGCGGTGGTTGAGATCGGCCTCGCAGGCGTCGGCGCGCACCACCAGCACATCGATCGGCAGGCCGACGCCGAGATTCGAGCGCATGGTCGAGTCCATCGAGATCAGCCCGGTCTTCAGCGCCTCGTAGAGCTCGACGTCGTAATGCATGGCGCGGTCGAGCACCGGTTTGCCGTATTTGTGCTCGCCGATCTGCAAATAGGGAGTGTCGGTGGTGCATTCGATGAAATTGCCGGCGGTGTAGACCATGAACAGGCGCATGCGCGCGCCGCTGATCTGGCCGCCGAACAGGAAGGAGACGTCGAACGACACGTCCTCGGATTTGAGCGCTGGCCCCTCGGTCGCGTGCACGGCCCGGATCGCCCGGCCAATGCGCTGGGCGGCCTGGAACATGGTCGGCGCGTTCATCAGCGTCTCGATCTCACCCGTGTTGGGGTCTTCGAGGCCCTCGGTCAGCGTCGAGAGCACCGACTGGCTGACGGCGAGGTTGCCGGCGCTGGCGATCGCCATGATGCGGTCGCCGGGCTTGGAGAAGATGTGGAGCTTGCGGAAGGTCGAAACGTTGTCGAGGCCGGCATTGGTGCGGGTGTCGGCGATCATCACCAGACCGTCCCGAACCAGAATTCCGCAACAATAGGTCATTTCCAGTCCCCGAACGCGTTTGCGCCGAACTACTAGCCAATTTCAAGGGCCGCTCCAACCCCCGATTGCCGCGGGGCGGCAGGGTGGAAACCGACCGTGGGTGAGGGCCGCGCGCGGCGCGGCTCAGCTCTGCCGCTGGGACTGCGATTGCGACTGGCCGCTGCGGCCGGCCTGCTCGACCTTGACCGCCACCGCCAGCGTCTCGGCGCCGCCGCCATAGCGGGTGCCGCGCACGGGGGCTGCGCCGAGATAATCGAGCCCGATCGCGACGCGGACATGGGCGTCGGTGGCGCAGATGCTGTTGGCGGGATCGAAGCCGACCCAGCCGAGACCGTCAACATAAGCCTCCGCCCAGGCATGGCCCGCGTCCTGATGCACCGTGCCGTCTGAGCGCAAGAAGTGACCGGAGACGAAGCGCGCCGGCACGCCGCCGCTGCGGGCGCAGGCGATGAAGATGTGCGCGTAGTCCTGGCAGACACCGCGCTTGAGCGTGAACGCTTCCGCCGCCGACGTGCCGCTGTTGGTGGGGTCCTCGTCGAAGGTCATGTGATCGCCGATTTGCGTCATCAGCGTATGCAGGAAGCCGAGCGTGTCGCTCTCGGCCTCGCTGCGCAGCTGGCGCGCGACCGCATGCATCGCCGGATTGACCGTGGTGAGGTCGGTGGCGCGCAAGAACATGCCGGCCGGAAAGCGCTCATCGGCGCCGCGCAGAACCCCGCCGGTGTCGTGGGTCTCGATCAGGCCCTCGGCGGTGATCTTGATGTCGCCGACGGGTCCGCAGGACAGCACATGGGTGACATTGCCGAACGCGTCCTCGTGGGTGTCGAGCTTGGTGTCGGTCGACAGGTCGATCTGCCACTCCGCCACATATTGCCCATCATGGCTGCCGGGCGTCATGCGCAGGATCTGGATCACGCTCGTGGCCTGCGGCTCGTAGCGATAGGTCGTGGTGTGCAGGATTCGCAGGCGCATGGTGGACCGTGAAGTTAGTGGTTAGATTCGACTGCCTACTGCGAAGAAGCTCGTCATGCCCGGGCTTGTCCCGGGCATCCACGATCTTCTTCGCACGCGAAAGCAAGAACGTGGATGGCCGGGACAAGCCCGGCCATGACGATATCCCGTTTTTCATCAGCCGGGGGACATCAGATCAAATACTGCTTCGTGATGATTTCGCCCAGCCTGGAATTGTCCGAGATGAATTCCTGAATGAATTCATGCACGCCATGCTGGAAAATGTCGTTCATATTGCTGTGTTCCAGCCGGTTGCGGATGCCGCGGGCATGGCGCTGGGCCGGGCCCTGGCGGCCATAGGCGACCCCGATCTGATCCAGATTGCGCACGAGATTGCCGTAGCAGCTTGCGAGCGAACGCGGCAGCGAATCGTTGAGGATGAGCAAATCCGCGATCAGCCAGGGTTTCAGTGTCTCGCGATAGACCCAGTGATAGGCCGTCAGCGCCGAAACCGAGCGCAGGATCGAGGTCCACTGGTAGAAATCGAGCGGGCCGCCGACATGCTCCTCCTCGGGCAGCAGCACATGGTATTTCACGTCGAGAATGCGCGCGGTGTTGTCGGCGCGTTCGAGATGCAAGCCCATCCGCGAGAACCAGTAGGCGTCGTTGCGCAGCATGGTCCGGTACGCCGAGCCGTCGAAACGCAGCGAGGTCTCCTGCACGAAGCGCAGGAACTTCGCGAGATCCTCGCGCGTCGAGGTCCCTCTGCTCCAGACCTCCTGCAACTCGATCCAGGCCGAGTTGATGGTATCCCACATCTCGCTCGTCAGCGCTGTGCGCACCGAGCGCGAATTCAGCCGCGCCGCCTCGATGCAATTCCTGATCGAGGACGGGTTGTCCGCCGAGAACGAGAGATAATCGACGACGTTGCGCTCGTTTGCTTCTTCATACTGCTGATAGAAGCTCGCGGCGACGCCGGCGGTCAAAAGCGCCGAGTCCCATTCATTGGTCTTGCCGATATAGGCGGCGGGAAGCGCGGTGACGCGCAGCGTCGCATCGATGGTGCGCGCGAGATACTCGGCCCGTTCGACGTAGCGGGCGAGCCAATAGAGGTTTTCGGCGGTACGCGACAGCATCTCTCTACTCGTCCAGGATCCAGGTATCTTTGGTACCGCCGCCCTGGCTCGAATTCACCACCAGGGAGCCTTCCTTCAGCGCAACGCGTGTCAACCCGCCGGGCACGATCGTGGTGCTCTTGCTGCCGGTGAGCACGAACGGCCGCAGGTCCACGTGGCGCGGCGCAAGGCCGGATGCCGTGCAGGTCGGGCAGGTCGAGAGCGCCAGCGTCGGCTGCGCAATGAAGCCCTCGGGCTCGCGCTTGAGCTTTTCGCGGAAGGCTTCGATCGTCGCCTTGGTCGCCGCAGGTCCGATCAGCATGCCGTAGCCGCCGGAGCCGTGCACCTCCTTCACGACGAGTTCGCTCAAATTATCGAGCACATAGGCGAGATCCTTCGGCTCGCGGCAGCGCCAGGTCTGCACGTTCTTCAGAATCGGCTCCTCGCCGAGATAGAATTTTACGATGTCCGGCATGTAGGAGTAGATCGCCTTGTCGTCGGCGATGCCGGTGCCGACGGCGTTGGCGAGCGTGATGTTGCCGGCCGCATAAGCCGACATCAGGCCGGGCACGCCGAGCGCGGAGTCGGGGCGGAAGGTGAGGGGATCGAGGTAGTCGTCGTCGACCCGGCGGTAGATCACGTCGACCCGTTTCACGCCCTCTGTCGTCCGCATGAACACTTCGTTGTTCTTGACGATGAGGTCGCGGCCCTCGACCAGCTCGATACCGAGCTTGTCGGCGAGGAAGGAGTGTTCGTAATAGGCCGAGTTGTAGACGCCCGGCGTGAGCAACGCGACGGTCGGCTCGCCGGAGGCACTTTGCGGCGCGACCGAGCGCAAGGCGGAGAGCAGCTCGTCCGGATAGCGTTCGACCGGCGCCACCCTGTGACGGGCGAACAGGTCCGGAAACAGCCGCATCATGATCTCGCGGTTTTCCAGCATGTAGGACACGCCCGAGGGCGTACGTGCATTGTCCTCCAGCACGATGAAGTCCTCGGAATCGACCCGGACGATGTCGATGCCGGCGATGTGCACGTAGACGTCGTGCGGCACCTGCTGTCCGTTCATCTCGGGACGGAAGACCGGGTTCTGAAAGATGAGGTCGTCGGGCACGATCTCGGCGCGGAGAATGTCGCGGCCGTGATAGATGTCGCGCAGGAACATGTTGAGCGCGCGCACGCGCTGCTTCAGGCCCTTCTCCAGCAGCGACCATTCCTTCCCGGACATGATCCGCGGGATCACGTCGAAGGGAATCAGGCGCTCCGTGGACTCGGAGTCCCCATAGACCGCGAAAGTAATGCCGATGCGGCGGAAGAGGAGCTCGGCCTCCTGGCGGCGATATTCGAGCGCCTCGGGAGGCGTCTCCTTGAGCCAGCGCGCCAGCTCCTGATAGGCGGGGCGAAGGTCCCCACCGGGAATGTTCATTTCATCAAACGCGACTGCCATAGATCCCGACTTGTCTCCGCAAGGCGTTGCGCCATTCGACAGGTCGCCAAGCCTTGGTGAAGACCGCAACGCCCTGGCCATGCGGCAAGAGTGCATGACTTTCATGCGGTAGCAAGGGCCGGGCCAGCGCGATAAGCATGGGGAGAGGACATTTGCCGGGGGTGGTCGGCGGCTTGCCTGAAAAAATGGCTGAGGACTGCTTATTTCGGCAGCAAAACCGCGTGACTTCAACGCGTTACCTCGGCAAAGTCGGGCCGATAGGTGAGGGACTTGAGGTATGAGCGAGATCGTCACGGCGGGTATTCTGGTCATTGGGGACGAAATCCTGTCCGGCCGGACCAAGGACAAGAACATCGGCTTCATCGCCGAATACCTGACCAATATCGGCATCGACCTGAAGGAGGTCCGGGTCGTCTCCGACGACGAGCCCGACATCATTGCCGCGTTGGATGCACTGCGGCATCGCTACACCTATGTCTTCACCACAGGCGGCATCGGGCCGACCCATGACGACATCACCGCTGATAGCGTTGCCAAGGCGTTCGGCGTCGGCATCGACCATCATCCGGAGGTGGTCGCCCGTTTCCGAGAGCGCTGGAGCGAGCAGGACCTCAACGAGGCCCGCCTGCGCATGGCCCGCATCCCTGACGGTGCCGAATTGATCCAGAGCGCGACCATCCTCGCTCCCGGCTTCAAGATCGGCAATGTCATCGTGATGGCGGGCGTGCCCTCGATCATGCAGGCGATGATGGACATCGTCTCGCCCAAGCTGAAATCGGGCGTCCGCATGCTCTCCGAATCGGTCCGCGCCAATGCGCGGGAGGGCGACATCGGCGGCCCGCTGCGGGCGATTGCCGCCGAACATCCCGACACCATCATCGGCAGCTATCCCTTCATGGATGAAGAGCAGAAGCCGAACACCAATCTGGTGGTGCGCTCGCGCGATGCGGACAAGCTCGCAGCCGCAATGGCGGCCGTGAAGGAAATGCTGGCGGGATTGAACATCACCCGCTAGCAACCTAGCTGCCGGCAGGCGAAGCAGGAGACGACAATGGCTGGTGAAGCACCGGAACTAAGTGCGGAAGAACGGGCGGGCCGCCCCTTTCCGGTGTCGTGGGACCAGTTCCACCGGGATTGCCGGGCATTGACCTGGCGGCTCAACGAGGTTGGTCCGTTTCATGCGGTCATCGCGATCACCCGCGGCGGCCTGGTGCCGGCCGCGATCGTGGCGCGCGAGTTGGGTGTGCGCGTGATCGATACGGTCTGCATCGCCAGCTACGACCACGACAAGCAGGGCGACCTCAAAGTGCTGAAGGGCATCTCCGAAGACGTGATGAAGCTCGGCGGCGGCACCGGCAAGGGGCTCCTGATCGTCGACGATCTCGTCGACACCGGCAAGACCGGCAAGCTGGTGCGCGCGATGCTGCCCGACGCGCATTTCGCCACCGTCTACGCCAAGCCGAAGGGACGTCCGCTGGTCGACACCTTCATCACCGAAGTCTCGCAGGACACCTGGATCTTCTTCCCCTGGGACACCGCGCTGTCCTATCACCCGCCGCTTCGCGACGGGGCGGCGTGATTATCGCCGTCATTGCGAGCGCAGCGAAGAAATCCAGAAATGTGTCCGCGGAAACAGTCTGGATTGCTTTGTCGCTTCGCTCCTCGCAATGACGGGCGGAGGCGACCATGCCCCTGCAAAACCGCGTTACGCCGACCGGCGAGATCATCGCGACACCACATCGCGGGATGTTCACCGGCAACCGCGGCATCATCCATGACCCCGCGGCGAAGACGCTGCTGAAGAAGCGCTGGTCGTCGCCGGCCTGGATCACCTGCCTGTGCGAATTTCGGGGATGGCGGCGGCTGGTGATGGCGCGGCGAAGCTGGACCGAGCTGTTCTTCCTCGACGAAGCCACGGCCTTTGCCGCAGGCCACCGTCCCTGCTTCTTCTGTCGCCGCGACGATGCCAAGCGCTTTCGCGTTGCGTGGGAGACGGGCAATGGCGTGAGCAACGTGCGTGCGAAGGAGATCGATGCGCGACTGCACCTGGAACGCCTCGATCATGGTCGCAAGCGCTTGCACCCGCTGCCGATGCCGCTCGCGGAATTGCCAGACGGCGCAATGGTGCAACAGGGCGATGACTGCTTCCTGGTCGCGCAGCGCAAGGCGCTGCTGTGGCTACCCGCGGGCTACGTCCCGCATACGAGCGCCCTTGATCACCCGATGCTGTTGACGCCGCCTTCCACGCTGCGCGCGATCATCGCTGGATATCAGCCTGTGCTGCATCCGACCGCGCGCACCTAGCGCAGCGGCTTACCGTTTTCATCCACTGTCGTCCGCGCATCGCGCAGCGCCCATTCGCGGATCACTTGACGGCAGCGTGTCAGCTCGGCTTCGCTCGCGGCATTCGCATCCTTCGCCGTGCGCTCCACGATTGCTTTGCAATTGAGAAGCACGGAACGATCCTCTGCACGCGCGGGCTGCGCGAACGCTGCAAGCGCTGCAATGGTGAACGCCAGACGGATCACCGCCTTAACCCAGCTTCTCGCGGGCCAGCGCGGCACCGGCGCCGAGCGCCATCAGCTTGGCTTCGGCGATCTCGCGCCGCATCGGCGCCATGCCGCAATTGGTGGTGGCGATGATGTTGCTCTTGGGTACGAATTTTGACACCGCGTCGATCACCTGCACGACGTCCTCGGCGGTCTCGACCGTGTCGCTGGCGACGTCGATCACACCGGCCTGCACGATCTTGCTCTTGAGCAGAGCAAGCAGGTCGAGCGGCACCTTCGAGTTGCGGCACTCGATCGCGACCTGCTGGATCGGGCTGGCGTCGATCGCGGGAAAGATCTGCTCGTATTGCCTCCATTGCGCGCCGAGCGTTTCCTTCCAGTCGGTGTTGGCCTTGATGCCGTAGCCGTAGCAGATGTGCACGGCGGTGGCGCAGGTCAGGCCCTGCGCGGCGCGCTCGAGCGCCTTGATGCCCCAGTCGTTGACCTCGTCCATGTAGACGTTGAAGGCGGGCTCGTCGAACTGCACGAGATCGACGCCGTCAGCCTGGAGCGCCTTGGCTTCCTCGTTCAGGAGTTCGGCGAACGCAAAGGCCATCTTGACGCGATCGCCATAGTAGCGATCGGCAATGGTGTCGATGATGGTCATCGGGCCGGGCAGTGTAAACTTGAGCTTCTTCTTTGTATGTGTCCGCGCGACCCGCGCCTCTTCGGCATGGACGCGGCTCTTCAGCCGGAGCGGGGCGACGACCTGCGGCACCATCGCCTTGTAGCGATCCTTGCGGATGCCCATCTCGACCTTGTGGGCGAAGTCGATGCCCTCGATCTTCTCCAGGAAACCGTGGACGAAATGCTGCCGGGCCTGCTCGCCCTCGGTGACGATATCGATGCCGGCGTCCTCCTGGACCTTGACGGCAAGCATCGTCGCATCGCGCTTGGCACGGACGAGCTCGTCGCCTTGCGACTTCCAGGGCGCCCAGAGCATATTGGGTTCGGCGAGCCATTCCGGCTTCGGCAAGGAGCCGGCGATCGTGGTTGGAAACAGCATGGCGGCCCTCTCGGCGAGTTATGATTGCGCCCCTTCCTGCCATGTCTTAACGTCGAGGTACAGAACAACAAAAGTCGCCTGAAACCGGCGGCGCCGGACCGGAAACGCCATGATCGAATTCTTCTTCGACTGTTCCAGCCCCTGGACCTATCTTGCCTTCCACAACATCCAGCCGCTGGCCAGGGAGGTTGGCGCGGAGATCGTCTGGCGGCCGATCCTGGTTGGCGGCATCTTCAATACGGTCAACCCAAGTGTCTATGCGCAGCGTGAGACACCGGTGCCGCTGAAGGCGCGCTACATGAAAAAGGATCTTGCCGACTGGTCCCGCTCGGCCGGTCTCGCGATCAAGATGCCGCCGACGGTGTTTCCGGTGAACAGCGTCAAAGCGATGCGCGGCTGCATCTGGCTCGGGCAGGAAACGGTGCCTTTCGCCACGGCGGTGTTCGAGACCTATTGGGGCGAGGACAAGGACATCTCGCAGGACGCAGTGCTAGCCGAGATCTGCAGGAAGGTCGGCGTCGACGAGCAGAAATTCTTCGCGGGCATTTCCGGGCAGGGGATCAAGGATCAGCTCAAGGCCAACACCGAAGAGGTCGTCGCGCGCGGCGGCTTTGGCTCGCCGACGATCTTCGTCGGCAAGACCGACATGTATTTCGGCAATGACCGCCTGCCGTTGATCCGCGAGGCGCTGCTGCGCGGCAAGGCGAGCGCGGCCTGATGGTGCGGGCTGTCGTCTGCCGCACGCTCGGCGCGCCCGAAGCGTTGCAGCTCGAAGAGTTTCCGTCGCGCGACCTGAAGCCGGGCGAAGTGCGCGTCGCGGTCCGTGCCGCGGGCCTGAATTTCCCCGACGTGCTGATGGCGGCCGGCGAATACCAGCTCAAGCCCGAGTTGCCGTTCACGCCGGGGATGGAGGCGGCCGGCGACGTGACCGAGGTCGGCGCAGAGGCGGGCGGTGTCGCCGTCGGCGACAAGGTCATCGTCAAGATGCGGCACGGCGCCTTCACGGATGAAGCGGTGGTGATGCCATCGCAGCTCACGCCGATGCCATCGACGTTCGACTATGCGGAAGCTGCGACCTATCTCGCCGGGCACGGCACCGCCTATCACGCGCTGATCGATCGCGGCCGGGTTGCGCCGGGCGAGGTGCTGCTTGTGCATGGCGCCGGCGGCGGCGTGGGCCTTGCTGCCGTCGAGATCGGCAAGATGCTGGGGGTGACCGTGATCGCGACCGCGTCCAGCGACGAAAAGCTCGCAATCGCCAAGGCGCGCGGCGCCGATCATCTCGTGCGCTACGACCGCGAGCCGTTTCGTGATGCTGTCAAACGGATCACCGACGGTCGCGGTGCCGACGTCGTGTTCGATCCCGTTGGCGGCGAAGTGTTCGAGAGCTCGATGCGTTGCATCGCCTGGGGCGCGCGGTTGCTGGTGATCGGCTTCACCGGCGGCATCGGCTCGGCGAAAACCAATCTCTTGCTGATCAAAGGCGCAAGTGTGCTCGGCGTGCGCGCCGGTGAGGCGGTACGGAAAAATCCCGCGCTCGGTGAGGTGCGGTTGAAGGCGCTGCTCCAATGGGCGGAGGAGGGCAAGCTGCGCCCCAACGTCTCGCACCGCCTGCCGCTGGAGGACTATGCGAAGGCCATGCGGCTGCTGATCGATCGCAAGGCGATCGGGCGCGTGGCGTTGGTGATGGAGTGACCGTGCCGTAGGGTGAATTAGCCGAAGGCGTAATCCACCACCTCTGTGACCGCGGATCAGAAAGTGGTGGGTTACGCTTCGCTAACCCACCCTACGAAGCTACTTGTATTCCCGTTCCGTCCACCACGGGAAATAGTCCGGCATATCGCTCGACACCTTGTTCTTGAACTGAGCCGGGCGCTTCTCCAGGAACGACACAACGCCTTCCTTCACATCGTCCGAGCGGCCGCGGGCGTAGATGCCACGGCTGTCGACCTTGTGGGCTTCCATCGGATCGTCGGCGCCCATCATGCGCCACATCATCTGGCGGATCAGCGCCACCGACACCGGCGCCGTCTTCGCCGCAAATTCCTTGGCGAGCGCACGGGCGGTCGGCAGCAGATCATCAGGCGCTACGACCTTGCTGACGAGACGACCGGCGAGGGCTTCCTGCGCCGGGAAGACGCGGCCCGAATAGCACCATTCCAGCGCCTGCGAGATGCCGACGATGCGCGGCAGGAACCAGCTCGAGGCGGCCTCGGGCACGATGCCGCGCTGGGAGAACACGAAGCCGAAGCGCGCGGCGTCGGACGCGATGCGGATGTCCATCGCGAGCTGCATCGTGACGCCAATGCCGACCGCGGGACCGTTCACCGCGGCAATCACCGGCTTCAGGCATTTGAAGATGCGCAGCGTCACCTGGCCGCCACCGTCGCGCACCTGGGAATCGCTGTAGTCGACCTTGCCATCGGCGAAGCGTTTTACGGGCCCGCGCCGTGCGTCGCGATCAAAGGTGTCGGCGCCAGACGAAAGATCCGCGCCCGCGCAAAAACCTCGGCCGGCGCCTGTAACGATGATGGCGCGGACGTCGTCGTCCTTGTCGGCGGCGTCGAACGCGTCGATCAGCTCTCCCTGCATTTGCGCGTTGAAGGCGTTGAGCTTGTCGGGGCGGTTCAGCGTGATGGTCAGGATCTGCTCGGCGATCTCGTATTTGATCGTCTCATACGCCATGGTGCTTTCCTTCCCTCTCCTGAATTCCGTCTCAAAAAGACGTCATGCACGGACGCCAACGTCCGTCTTGCGCGGACTGGGCATGTGGTGGCCAAGCTCTACTTCGCCGGCGGGCCGGGCCAGGGCTTCTGCGGCCCGCGCAGGCTCTCAAAGGCCTTGGCCATGCCAAGCACGCCGATATCGTCGAAGCGGCGGCCGACGATCTGCACGCCGATGGGAAAACCCTTGGCGTCGAAGCCGCCGTTGATGGACATCGCCGGATTCTCAGACATATTCCACGGCAGGGTATAGGCGATGTGCTCGAACGGCTTCATGGGATCGTTGGTCGGCGAGGCCCACTCCGCCGGATAGTTCACGTTTGGCGCGGTCGGCGAGATCACATAGTCGAGCTCGCAGAACAGTTTTGATGCCGCAGCGCGGATGGCCATGGTCTGGTTGAAGCCCCTGATGACGTCGACACCCGAGAGCTTCGCGCCAGACTCGCCCCACTTGAAAATGTAGGGCAGAACCTTTGCTTGGTCGGCGGGCGTCAGCTTCGACAGATCATCCCACATCCGTGCGCGCCAGAAATTGTCGAGGCCGTCGAGCATCTCGCGCGTGAGGATGCCGTCGACTTCGGTGACAACGGCGCCTACAGATTCGAACGCTTTCGCCCCCTTTACCGCGACCTCGCGCACCGGTTTCTCCAGCGCCAGGCCTACGCCCGGATCGAGCATCAATCCGATGCGGAGTTTGCGCGGGGACTTCTCCGGCCCCTTCCAGTTGAGGGGCTCGGCGGGCAAGCTCATGCCGTCGCGCCGGTCGGGTTTTGCGATCACGCTCATCATCAGCGCGCAATCGTCGACGGTGCGGGTCATGGGACCGGCGACGCGGCCGACATAGGCGGGATCGATCGGCACGCGGCCAAAGCTCGGCTTCAATCCGACGAGGCCGCACCAGCCCGCAGGCAGGCGGACCGAGCCGCCGATATCGGTCCCGAGATGCAGCGGACCATAGCCAGCCGCCGCAGCGGCGCCCGCGCCGGCACTGGACCCGCCGGGATTCTTGGACAGGTTCCAGGGATTGCGCGCGAGCGCATGGAAAGAGGACAGCCCCGAGGACAGCATGCCGTAATCGGGCATGGTGGTCTTGGCGAAGATGATCGCACCGGCTTCGCGCAGGCGCGCGGCGGGCGGTGCGTCCTTCTCGGCCGGCACGAGCTTGACGCTGGCCGCGCCCAGCGGCACCGGCACGCCTTTGGTCGCGATGTTGTCCTTCACCGTCACCGGCACGCCGTCGAGCGCGCCGGACGGCTCGCCCCCGGACCAGCGCGCGGTCGAGGCCTTCGCGGCCTCGCGCGCGGCATCGGGATCGAATGCATAGAGCGCCTTGAGGTGCGGCTCCCACGCGGCGACGTGCGCGAGCACGTCTTCCAGCACCTCGCTCGGCGAGAACTGCTTGGCGCGATAGCCCGCGATCAGATCGACCGCGGAGAGATCGTGCAGCGAGGTGACTTCCTCTTCGACACCCTTTTTATGCATGGGCACCCACCGGCATCCGGGTCTCGATGATCCGGGCGAACATGCTGGCGCCGATCGGCAGGATCTTGTCATCGAGCACGAAGCCGGGATTGTGCACGGGGACCGAGCCGTCGTGGCCGACCCAGAAATAGGCGCCGGGAATGGTTTGCAGCATGTCGGCAAAATCCTCGCTGCCCATCTTCGGCTGGGCACGGGTAATCACCTTGGAAGGATCGACGACGGTGCGCGCGACCTCCTCGACCACCCTGGACTGCTCGACCTGGTTGACCAGCACATCGAAGGTGTCGCGGATGTCAACGTCGATCACGCACTGATAGGCGCTCGCGATGCCGGCGCAGATTGTGCGAATGCGTTCGCTGATCAGGGTGCGGACTTCTTTCGAGAAAGTGCGGATGGTGCCGCAAAGATGCGCGTCGCCAGGGATGACGTTGTACGCCGAACCGGCATGAATCTGCGTGATCGAGACGACAGCGGCCTGCAGCGGCTCGACGTTGCGGCTGACGATAGTCTGGATCGCCTGCGCCAGCGTGGTCGCGATGATCACGGCGTCCTTGGAGCGCTCCGGCATCGCGCCATGCGCGCCGTAGCCGGTGATGCGGAGATCGAAGAAGTCGGCGCTGGCCATCGCGGGGCCGGGCAGGATCGCGATCTCGCCGTGGTTGAGGTCGGGAGCGTTGTGCAGGCCGTAGAGCTCGTCGCAGGGAAATTTCTCGAACAGCCCGTCCTTGATCATCGCACGGGCGCCGCCGAGGCCTTCCTCGGCCGGCTGGAAGATCAGGTGCACTGTGCCGTCGAAATTCTTGGTTTCGGCGAGGTAGCGCGCGGTGCCGAGCAGCATGGTGGTGTGGCCGTCATGGCCACAGCCGTGGAATCGCCCGGGGATTTTAGAGCTCCATTTCAGATTGGTGTTCTCTTCCATCGGCAGCGCGTCCATGTCGGCACGAAGCCCGATACGCTTGCCGCTCGAACCCTTGCCCTTGATGACGCCGATCACGCCGGTGCCGCCGAGACCGCGATGCACCTCGATGCCCCAGCTCTTCAGCTTGTCCGCGACGATGCCGGAGGTGCGCACTTCCTCGAAGCCGATTTCCGGATGGGCGTGAAGGTCGCGCCTGATAGCAGTGAGTTCGTCGGCATAGCCGTCGATGCGCTCGATTGTGGGCATGTGTTCTGTCCAGTTAGCGTGAGGAAGGAGTGAAAACCGGGCCGTTCGGCTTGATGCGGATGCCCGGCCGCAGGCGCGTCCACGGCAGCGTAGCCGTGTCCGCGGGCATCGCGCCGGGGGCAGCGCAGATCATCAGCTTTTCCGCGATCGGCTCGAAATCGGCGCGGAAGTGCACCGAACTCTTGTTGACCAAAATCTTCTCTTCGGTCGGCTCGATGCCGACATAGCGATACATCGCCTGATCGGCGAGCTGCGCCTTGTGCGAGCTCACGACAATTCGGACGTCGCCGATGCGAAGGCAGGCGGACGGGCCCATCTCCATCTCGCGGCCGCCATAGTAGGGACCGGACGCGATGAAGCGGCCGTCGGAAAGTTTTTCGACGACGAAGGTCTCACGATAGGGCTCGTCGCCGGGAACGCCTGACTTGCCGCCGAGCGACAGCGTCACGGTGGCGCCGGCGCCGGCTGCATGCGCGGCCATGGCTGATTCCGGATCATAGATCGCACCGGTCGCGGCACTGGCCTTGTTGCGGACCAGCGCGCGTAGCATGCCGGTGGTGTCGGAATCGCCGCCGGCGCCGGGATTGTCCTGAGTATCGGCGATGATGATCGGCTTGCTCGCGCCCTTCGAGAGTTCCATCGCGTGACGCACGCCGTCATCGGGTGACCAGATCTTGCCGTCGAAATCGTCCTCGTGGCTCTCGATCAGCTTCACGATCGCATCCGCCGCGCGGTCGGCATCGGCTTGCGTCTTGCCATAGGCGAACACGCTCGGCCCGCAATCACGGAAATCGGCGGCGGGGAAGCCGGGCGCGAAGGACAGCGTCGGAACCGCGTCGCTCTCCAGCGCGGCAAGCCTTTCGTAGATGCCCTTGGTCGGCTGGTCGTTGGTGCATTGCCAGCTGATCGGGATCAAGAACGGCAATTGCCGGAAGGCCTTTGCGAAACGTTGCTTTGTCTTCAGAAGCAATGTGAGATGTTGCGCGCAGGCGCGGCCGGTCTCGGCCATGTCGACATGGGGATAGGTGCGGTAGGCGATCAGCGCGTCCGCATGCTCCATCATCTCGGGGGTGACGTTGGCGTGCAGGTCGAGGCTCGCGACAAGCGGAATGTCCTTGCCGATGACGCGGCGCACGCGCGCGAGAATCTCGCCTTCGCCGTCGTCGAGATGTTCCGTGACCATCGCGCCGTGCAGATCGAGATAGACGGCGTCGATCGGGCCGGCGGCTGCAATGCCATCAACCATGACCTTCACGATGCGCTCGAAGGCGTCCTTGGTGACATGCGCCGAGGGGCTCGCGCCGCAGGCAATCGTCGGAACGAGTTCCCAGCCGTGGGCCTCGGCGCTGTCGACGAAACCGGCGAGGCCGACATTGATGCGGCGCATCACCTTCAGCACGTCGAGACCTTGCGTCATCGCCGGCCAGCCGCCGCCGTGCTGGAAGTCCGCGAAGGTCGCCTTCGTCGGAGCGAAGGTGTTGGTCTCGTGCAGGAAGCCCCCGACGGCGATACGTGTCATCAACTCAAGCCCAGCAATTGAAAGTGCGCGACGTTAGCCCCGTGCTTGCGGCGAGAGCAAGCCGGGAAGCAATCGCGCCATGCATGGCGTCAAGCCGTTTTGGGAATGCTGCGGATGGGGTGTTAGTTGGAGCCAAAGACGCCACCAAGTTCTCGGGGTCGTCCCGGCGAAGGCCGGGACCCATAACCCCAGGGAGCAGTTTGGCGAAGATCGGATGTTTGGGATAAGCGCCACACGCGATGGATAGATCACGCGGTATGGGTCCCGGCCTTCGCCGGGACGACGCCGGAGCATGCTGCTATGCCGTGGCCGCCACGCCCTCCGACACCGGCCGGAAATTCGCAAAATCCCAGCCGCGGCCCGGCGCTGCCTCGAGCAGGGCTCTGGTGTACGCCTCCTTCGGATGCGTCAGCACTTCGGCGGCCGGGCCCTGCTCGACGACGCGGCCGTGCTGCATCACCACGACCTCGTCGCAGATCTGCGCGGCGACGCGCAGATCGTGAGTGATGAACAGGATGGCGATGCCGAGCCGCTTCTGGATCTCATCGAACAGTTCCAGCACCTGCGCTTGCACGGAGACGTCGAGGGCGGAGACCGCCTCGTCCGCGACCAGCACGTCGGGATCGAGCGCGAGCGCGCGGGCGATCGCAATGCGCTGACGCTGGCCGCCGGAGAACTGGTGGGGATAGCGCCCGACCGCATCGGCGGGCAGGCCGACCAGCTCGAGCAATTCACGGGCACGCTTCATTGCGTCGGCATGCGACACGCCGTAATTGATAGGGCCTTCCGCGATGCTTTCGCCGACAGTGACGCGCGGGTTGAGCGAGCGGTAGGGGTCCTGGAACACGATCTGGATCTTCTTCCGATGCGGCTGCAACAGCCGCCGCGAAATGTCCGAGATCTCGCGGCCGGAAAGGCGCACGCCGCCGGAGGTCGGGTCGATCAGGCGGACGATGCAGCGCGCCACGGTCGATTTGCCCGAGCCGCTCTCGCCGACGATGCCGAGCGTACGGCCCTTGCGCAGCGTCAGCGTGACCTTGTCGGCGGCGACGACTTCGCGGCCTTTGCCGAAGAACGCGCGCTCGCGGTAGACCTTGCCGAGTTCGTTGGCCTCCAGCACCACCGGTTCCTTGGTCTCAGGCCGCGCCGCGCGCGGCACCAGGCTCGGCACTGCGGAGAGCAGGTTGCGGGTGTACTCCATGGTCGGATTGCGCAGGATGGAATCCAGCGTTCCGGTCTCGACCAGTCGGCCCTGCCGCATCACCGCGACGCGGTCGGCGATTTCGGCGACGACGCCCATGTCATGGGTGATGAACAGCACGGCGGTGCCGTGATCGCGCTGGAGGTCGCGGATCAGGGTCAAAATCTGCTTCTGCGTTGTGACGTCGAGCGCGGTGGTTGGTTCGTCCGCAATGAGCAGCTTCGGTTCGAGCACGAGTGCCATCGCAATCATGATGCGCTGGCGCTGACCGCCGGAGAGTCGGTGAGGGTAGGAGGCAAAGATACGCTCGACCTGAGGCAGGCGCACCTGCTCCATCATCTCGAGGATACGCTTCTTGCGCGCCTTCGCATCGAGTTTGGTGTGCGCGCGCAGGACTTCGTCGATCTGGCGGCCGACCGGCACCACCGGATTGAGCGCGGTCATCGGCTCCTGGAAGATCATCGCCATCCGCGTCGCGCGGAGCTGCCGCAGGCGGCGGTCGGTCGCGGTGAGAATCTCCTCGCCGACCAGCTTGACGCTGCCGCCGGTCGGAATCAGCGTGCCCTTCGGCAGCAGACCCATCGTGGTCAGCGAGGTCACCGACTTGCCCGAGCCGCTTTCGCCGACGAGGCACAGCGTCTCGCGCTCGTGCACCTGGATCGAGATGCCGTCGATGATGTTTGCGGCATTCGGCTTCTTGCCGACGGAGACGACGAGGTTGTTGATGTCGAGGATCGGGCTGGTCATCACTTGATCGGTCATCATTTGCCTTCCCGCTGCTTCATGCGCGGATCGAGTGCGTCGCGGGCGGCGTCGCCGATCAAATTGATGCTGAGGATGGCGATCGAGAGCAGCAGGCCCGGCCAGAAGATCAGCGTCGGCTTGAGCTGGAAGTACTGACGGCCCTCGGCCATGATGTTGCCCCAGGTCGGCGTTTCCGGCGAGATGCCGGCGCCGAGGAAGGAGAGGATGGCCTCGGTGAGGATCGCGGACGCGCAGACGTAACTGCCCTGGACGATCAGCGGTGCGATCGTGTTCGGCATCAAATGCCGCCACATGATCTTCGGCAGGGATGAGCCGACCGAGATCGCCGCTTCAACATAGGGCTCTTCGCGCGCCGATAGCACGACCGAACGCACCAGGCGTGCCACGCGCGGAACTTCGGGGATCGTAATCGCGATCAGCACGGTCCACAGGCTGGCGCCGGACAGCGACACCACGGCGATTGCCAGCAGGATGCTCGGCATCGCCATTAGGCCGTCCATGATTCGCATCATGACGGAATCGACCAGCTTGAAGAAGCCGGAAACCAGGCCGATCGCCAACCCAATGACGATCGACATGATCGCCGAGCCGATGCCGATCAGAAGCGAGATGCGTCCGCCATACATGACGCGCGACAGCAGGTCGCGGCCATAGGCGTCGGTGCCGAGCAGGAATTGCGCCGAAGAGGGCTTCAGTCGCTGCGAGGGCGCAAGCTGGATCGGATCATACGGCGCGATCAACGGCGCCAGGATCGAGATCAGCACGACCAACGCCAGGCAGATGGTCGCTGCCGCGATGATCGGCGTCGAGGTCAGGAATCCGAGGCGCGGCCGCAGCGGCGACGTGATCGGGATGGAGGACTGGGGAAGGGTATCGACCGACATTTTTGTTGTTATCCTTAGCCCTAGTACCGGATCCGGGGATCGAGCAGCGTGTAGGCGACGTCGATCAGGAGATTGACGACGACATAGATCAACGACGTCAGCAGGATCATCGCCTGGATCACCGGATAGTCGCGTGCCAGCACCGCATCCACCGTAAGGCGCCCGATGCCGGGGATGTTGAACACGCTCTCGGTGACGACCACGCCGGAGATCAAAAGCGCAAAGCCGGTACCGATCACCGTGATCACGGGCACCGCGGCGTTGCGCAGCGCATGACGCATCATCACGGCGACTTCGTTGATGCCTTTGGCACGCGCGGTGCGGACGTAGTCCTCGCCGAGCACGTCGAGCATGGCCGCGCGCGTCATGCGCGCGATCAATGCGATGTAGATGAAGGACAGCGCGCAGGTGGGCAGGATGATGCGCTCGAAGAACGGCCCAAAACCGTTCGAGATGCTGCGGAAGCCCTGCACCGGCACCCAGCGCAGGTCGATCGCGAAGACCTCGATCAGGACATAGCCGACCACGAACACCGGCACCGAGAAGCCGAGCACCGACAGGCCCATCACGAAGCGATCGATCCAGGTGCCGTGCTTCCACGCCGCGATCACGCCCAGGGGAACAGCGACGATGACGGCGAGGATGATGGTCGACAGCGCGATCGAGATCGACGGCTCGACCC
Source organism: Bradyrhizobium sp. WSM4874 (assembly GCF_055811835.1). Taxonomy (NCBI): domain Bacteria; kingdom Pseudomonadati; phylum Pseudomonadota; class Alphaproteobacteria; order Hyphomicrobiales; family Nitrobacteraceae; genus Bradyrhizobium; species Bradyrhizobium sp. WSM4874. The sequence goes on along the minus strand of NZ_JBVVPR010000006.1, from coordinate 16,648 downwards.
GCTGGCCGATCATCTTCATCACCGGAAGGTTGGAGATGAGTGACGTTCCGAGATCGCCATGCAGCAGCTTGTTCAGCCACGTGATGAACTGCACGATCAGCGGCTCGTTGAGACCGAGCGAGGTGCGGATCCGCTCGAGCCGCTCCGGCGTGGCGTTGTCGCCGGCAAGAATGGCGGCGGGATCGCCCGGGGTGAGGCGGAGCAGGAGGAAGACGAACAGCGCCACCACGCCCATCACAGGCACGGCGGCGAGAATTCGGCGAAGGAGATATCCGAGCAAGTTGGATCCCGTCAGATTAGAGTCAAATCAGAGACAGCGGCTGGAGCCTTGGGTTCTGCCACCAGCCTAACATTTCAGCAATTCCCATGCCATCCGGGCCACGGTTTTTGCAGTGCGGTCACCTGGTTTTGGTGACCTGGCCCGGTTTTGGTGACGTGGCTTGCGCCATTACTCGAGGGTCGCGAGCAGCCCCGCCATCAGCCGGCCGCGTTCGGCGAGACTTTCGACCTCGATATACTCTTCGAGCGTGTGGCCGTTGCCGCCACGCACGCCCAAGCCGTCGAGAGTCGGGATGCCCATTGCGCCGGTGAAATTGCCGTCGGAGCCGCCGCCGGCGCTCGCATGCGGCAGTTCTGCGCCGAGCGACCTGGCGATTCCGCGCGCCTTTTCATAAAGCGCCATGGTGCCGGCATCGGGCTCCCAGACCGGACGTGTCACGCCGCGCGTCACCTTGAAGGTGACGTCATTGGTTGTCCCGGAGAGCGCCAGCATCCTCTCGACGCCACGATCGAGGTCGGCTTGGCGCTTTGCCATCGAAAGCGCTTCGCCGGTGGCGGTCGTGGCAACGCAATTGACCCATTGCCCCCCGTGCACGACGCCGACCGAAAACGTGCAGTCCTCGCCCGTCATCGCGTCGATGGCGAGGATTTGCCGCGCCATCTCGCGAATCGCCGAGCGGCCCGCCGACAAGGTCGCGCCGGCGTGGCTGGGCCTGCCGGTCGCCTCGAGATTGAACCGCGCGATGGCGTAACGTCCGGTGGTGACGCCGTTGTCAGCGCGGCCGGGCTCGGGCACCAGCACATATTTGTTGCGCGCGGCTTCCGCCTCGATGATGTCGCGCGTCGAGGGGGTGCCGACTTCCTCGTCGGGCGTGAACAGCACGGTGATCGGCAGCGGCGTCGTGAACGAGGCGCGGGCCAGTTGGCGGATCGCTTCCAGCGAAAGATAATTGCCGCCCTTCATATCGTAGATGCCGGGTCCGTAGCACTTGCTGCCCTCGCGCCGCCATTTCAGCTTCTCGATGGTGCCCGTGGGGTGGACGGTATCCATATGTCCGGCAATCAGGATGCCGGGCTCGCCTTGCTTCGGATGCGGAAAGCGTGCCCGGATCACGCCGCCAAAACCCTGGCGACCGGCGATGCGCTCGATCGTCGCACCCATGATCGCCATCTCCCGCGCCGCGATATCGAGCATGCGGTTCACGGCGCTCGCGTCCCAGGTCGGGCTTTCGCATTCCACCCAGCCGCGCAGGCCCTGGAGCATCGCTTCGGAATCGAAAGGAAGATTGGCTGGATTCATCTCAATGTCTCTCGGGCTTCGGAACATGGAACGCGGATTGCATTGCCGTGGAGCAGGACAGGCGGAGAGCGTTGTAGAGCCAAACCGATCCTTGTGGAGCCCGTGCGCGCGCCGCTTGGGCTTGCAGCGAAACCGGATTGACGCGCTCGGCACTGTCTGCAAGTCTCGAAAAGATAAAGGCATTGCATGAGGTTAGTTCGCCTAAAGAACGAACCGGATGCTCAATCGATAACCTGCCTTTGAACAGTTTCACGTCAGGAGAACTTTTTATGTTTAAGTTGATGCGCCGGGGGCCTCGCGCGTTCGCCTCCAAACTTGCGCTGTCGGTCGTCGCGCTTTCGACCGCACTGGCCTCGCCGGTGCTTGCGGCCGGCAAGACCATCACGGCGGTGATGCATTCGGATCTGCGCATCATCGATCCGATCTTCACCACGGCCTACATCACGCGCGACCATGGCTACATGATCTACGACACGCTCGTGGCGCCCGATTCGAATTTCAAGATCCAGCCGCAGATGGCGGACTGGAAGATCTCCGACGACAAGCTCACCTACACGTTCACGCTGCGCGACGGCCTGAAGTGGCATGACGGTGCGCCGGTGACGGCGGAGGACTGCGTTGCCTCGCTCAAGCGCTGGGCCGCAGTCGACGGCATGGGTCAGAAACTGCTCGACTTCACTGCGAGCATCGAAGCGACCGATGCCAAGACCATCACGCTGAAGCTGAAGGAGCCCTACGGCCTCGTGCTCGACTCGATCGGCAAGCCGTCCTCCCGCGTTGCCTTCATGATGCCGAAGCGCCTGGCCGAGACGCCGCCGGACAAGCAGATCCCCGAGCAGATCGGCTCGGGTCCTTTCAAGTTCGTGCAGTCGGAATTCCAGCCGGGCGTGAAGGCGGTCTACGTCAAGAACACCGACTACATGCCGCGCAAGGAGCCGTCGAGCTGGACCTCCGGCGGCAAGGTGGTGAAGGTCGACCGCGTCGAGTGGATCACCATGCCGGACTCGCAGACCGCGGTGAACGCGTTGCAGTCGGGCGACATCGACTTCATGGAAAATCTGCCCTACGACATGCTGCCGTTGCTTGAGGCGAACAAGGAAATCACCATCGAGGTCTCCAACAAGTTCGGTTTCCAGACGCTCGGCCGAATGAACTTCCTTCATCCGCCGTTCGACAATGTCAAAGTGCGCCGTGCTGCCTTTCTGGCGATAAACCAGAAGGACGTTCTCGACGCGCTCGTCGGCAACGCCAAATATCAGAAGATTTGTGGTGCCTTCTTCGTGTGCGATACGCCGTTCGCGACCGAAGTCGGCGGCGAGACGCTGGTGAAGGGCAACGGCATGGCCGAAGCCAAGAAGGCGCTCGCCGAGTCCGGCTATGACGGCACCCCGATCGTGATCATGGCCCCCGGCGATGTCACCACGCTGAAGGCGCAGCCGATAGTCGCGGCTCAGTTGCTGCGTGAGGCAGGCTTCAAAGTCGACCTGCAAGCGACCGATTGGCAGACGGTGGTGAGCCGCCGCGCCAGCCAGAAGCCTCCGAAGGAGGGCGGCTGGAACATGTTCTTCACGAACTGGGTCGCAGCCGACGTCTCCAACCCGATCGCCAATCTCTCGATCGGCGGCCAGGGCAAGAAGGGCTGGTTCGGCTGGGCCGAGAACGCCAAGATCGAAAAGCTCAAGGACGACTTCGTTCGCGCCGCCTCGCTCGACGATCAGAAGAAGATCGCTGCTGACATCCAGAAGGAAGCCTATGAGCAGGTGATCTACATCCCGCTGGGGCAGTATCTCCTGCCGAGCGGCTGGCGCAAATCGCTGACCGGCGTGCTCGACGGTCCCGCGACCCCGTTGTTCTGGAACGTCGACAAGTCGGAGTAGGGCAAAGGCTCCTGGTCTGAAAAGAGAAACGGGGGGGGGGGGGGGGGGGGGGGGGGCGGGGGGGGGGTGTTTGGGGGGGGGGGGGGGGGGGGGGGGGGGGGGGGGGGGGGGGGGGGGGGGGGGG
>NZ_JBVVPR010000006.1:0-13058 GCF_055811835.1 Bradyrhizobium sp. WSM4874 | reverse complement strand
GGGCGCCCCGCGCCCCCCCCCCCTTTTTCTTGCTCTCCCTCCCCGTGGCTTCCCCGCCCCCCGCCCCCTCTCCCAACACCCCCCCCCGCCCCCCGCCCCCCCCCCCCCCCCCCGTTTCCATGAAGCGGTACTGGCTCGACCTCTTCTAGCAGTGGCTGTCGCGCAGCTGCTCGAGCCCTTCACCTGCGAACGGCAGGTTTCTGTCCGGCTGCTGCTCAGAAACTGGTTGCCGCGGGGCGGGCCGTTCGATCTCGCGCGCGGGCTGATCGAATCTGCTCTCTTGTTCCATCTCGCCTTCCTCTCGAATGTTGCAGTACAACATCGAGAGCGCCGCGAAGTTCCTCAGCCGATGGCGCGATGATGCGGCTTGAACAGCCGTCCCCTCTCCACCACCAGCACGATCGCGAGCGCGGCGAGTGACGACACGAAGAAACCGATCGAAAACGGCAGCAACGTGCCATCGAAGCTTTGTCCGATCGCCATGCCGACGGCGATGCCGATCAGCGTGGTGATCGAGCCGTAGAGCGAGGACGCAGTGCCGGCGATGTGGCCCTGCGGCTCCATGGCGAGTGCGGTGAAGTTGGCAACCATCATGCCGAACGAGAACATCATGAGTGCCGAGAGCACCATGAACAGGGGAAGCGGCAACGCGCCGAGGCTTTCGGTCAGCAGCATCACGCCCGCCACCGCGGTGTAGAGTGTCAGCGCGCCGTGCGAGATCACGCGCATGCCGAGGGTCCCGACGAATCTTGCATTGAGGAAGCCGGCAATGGCGGTGCCGGCCGCGATCGCGGCGAAGGCGAGCGGAAAATAATGGCCGAGATGATAGATGCCGACAAAAACTTGCTGAGCCGAAAACACGTAGGCGAACAGCGCGCCCATGACGCTACCGGCGGCGAGCGCGTAGCCGAGGGTTTGGCGATGGGTCACGGTCTGCCAATAGGCCGTGAGCACGTCGGCCGGCGCAAGTGACCTGCGTTCGCTCTCAGGCAAGGTCTCCGGAAGCCGCAGCACGGACCATGCAAGCGCGAGCAGACCGTAGAGCATCAGCACGACGAAGATGCCGCGCCATTGCGTCACCAGCAGCACCGCCTGTCCGAACGAGGGGGCGATCACGGGCACGGCGATGAAAATCATCATCGCAAGCGACATCACGCTCGCCATGCGGCGGCCGACGTAACAGTCGCGCACGATCGAGGTCGCGATCACGCGCGTCGCCGAGGTGCCGAAGCCCTGCAGTGCGCGTGCCAGCAGCAGCGTTTCGAACGACGGCGCGGCAATCGCCAGCACGCTCGCCACGGCATAGACCGCCATCCCGCCGAGCAGCACCGGGCGGCGGCCGAAGCGATCCGACAGCGGACCCATGACGAACTGCCCCGCCCCAAAGCCGATCAGGAAGGTCGACAGCACAAGCTGAAGATGGTTGGCGACGGGGATATTGAAGGCCGACCCGATATTGGGCAGCGCCGGGAGCATCATGTCCATCGCAAGCGGATTCAGCGCCATGATCGACGCGATCACGATAACGAATTCGGGGAAACCCATCGGTCGGTGTCCCGTGGACACCCAATCGTCGGCATTGACGTCGGACAAGAAGCTCACCTCTGATTTGAGGCCCTTGTCTACCTCCGATGCTGCGTTGCACAAGCGATGTTTCGGGATGGCTGGCAGGCGGTACAGGAGCGGACAGAAATGATGAGGTATCAGTGCTCGCGGCCGCGGCCTTGGGGGGCATCCGCGCAGCGCTCGTGGTGCGGGCAGCCGGAATCGAACCGGCACAGTGCTTGCGCACTGAGGGATTTTAAGTCCCTTGCGTCTACCAATTCCGCCATGCCCGCTTGATCCAACGAGATCAGTCACTTAAGTCCCTTACCGGCGGTCTGGAATTGGCATTTGCAGGCCGGAAGGGCGGTTCTTCCTTAGGCGAGCCGGCGGCACAAGGCAAAGCCTCAATCCGGACATCTGTTGTTGCTTTAGGCATTCTCAATCGACGGGGACTATTCATCCGACATGGCCGCCTTGATCCAATATCGCCTGCGCACGTGCTGCGTGGCCGTCGCGCTGCTCGCGGCCGGCTTCGTGCTGTCCGGCTGCGCAGGCATGAGCGAGACCGTCGCCCCGGCATTTGCCGATCCCGCCAGGTACGAATTGTACGATTGCAAGCAGCTCGAGGGCGAGCGCAAGTCACTCGCCAACCGAACCGGTGATTTGCAGAGACTGATGGACAAGGCACAGACCGGCGCGGGCGGCGCCGTCGTGTCGGAGCTTGCCTATCGCAACGAATACATCGCGGTACGCGGGCAGGCGCAGATGGCCGATGACGCTTGGAGCCGCAACAAGTGCCGGGAAACGCCGCCCGAGGCGACGCCGGCCGCCAATCCTGGCCCGATCAAGCCTGGCCCGAAATCGACACGAGCAGTGCGCTGAAACCAGCGCCTCGCATCAGGGCCGCCAACCGTAGATCCAGTCCTGCCGTGCCAGCATGCGTTCCGGGCCGAGCGCGCGGACCGCAAGATCGCGTGCGTAGGCCAGCGGCCCAGTGAAATGATAGATGCGGCCCTGCTGCCGCGCGGTCCGCTGCACCCGCCGCACGCGCGCCTGACGCATACGGCCGTATTGTTTCAGCGCAGCTGTGATGCCCGCCGTGCTCTCGGCGATCTCAAGACTCAAATGCTGCGCGAGCACCGCGGCATCCTCGATCGCCATGCCGGCGCCCTGGGCTGCAAACGGCAGCATCGCATGCACGGCGTCGCCGAGCAGGGCGACCGGGCCCTTGCTCCAGGGGCAGTCGTCGGGCACGCCGAACAGCGCCCATTTCCGCCAGCTATCGACCGTGGCGAGCATCATGCGCGCCGCTGGCGGCCAGCTCGGCGCGGCGAAGGCGTCCATCACCTCGCGGGGATCGCCGGGCGTGCTCCAGCCCGGTCTGTTCCAGGTGCCCGGCAGCACCGCGACCACGTTGATCTGGCGTCCGCCCGCGATCGGGTAGGCGACGAGATGGGCATTCGGGCCCATCCAGAGCTGGACCCGGCGCGCGGTGTAGTCCTTCGGCAGTTGCGTCGCATCGAGCGTGCCGCGCCAGGCGATCAGCCCGGAAAAGCGCGGCTGCACCTCGGGAAACAGATGCTGGCGCACCGTCGACCAGATGCCGTCGGCGCCGATCAGCGCACTGGCGAGATCGCTGCGCCGGATCGTGCCGCTGCGATGGACGACCGTCAGCCCCTTGGCGTGAGGCGCGACGTCTTCGAAGGTCGCACCAAGTTTCAGGTCGATATCGGGATGGTCGGAGACTGCGCCAGCGAGGGCGGATTGCAAATCGGCGCGGTGCACCACCCAATAGGGGGCGCCGGCGCGCGCGGCGGCGGCTTCTCCCAGCGGCATGCGCAATAGCTCGCCGCCGGCCCGCGCGCTCATGATCGAGACCGCCTCCGGGATCACGGCGCGCAGCTTGAGGCGCTCGGTGAGGCCGAGCTCGACCAGCACGCGGCTGGCATTGGGAGAGAGTTGCAGACCGGCGCCGACTTCCTCGAGCCGCTCGGCCTTTTCCAGTACCACGATGCGGAAGCCGCGGGCCGCGAGCGCAAGCGCAGCCGTCAGTCCACCTATGCCGGCACCGGCGATGACAATCGTTCGGGAGAGCGCCACCCCTGGCCGATGGAAGCGGTCAGGCCACCTTGTCCTTCAGGACGCATTCCGGCGGACGGGCTTCGCCCGCCTTCAGGTCGGCGGCGAAACGGTACAGCGTCGAGCAGTAGGGGCAGATGATCTCGTTGTCATTGCCGAGGTCGAGGAAGACGTGCGGATGATCGAACGGAGGGTTGGCGCCCACGCACATGAACTCTTGCGAGCCGATCTCGATGACGGGGACACCGGCATCGTTGTGGAAGTGCGGGACGACATGGTCGGACATCGTACTCATCCTGGAGTGGCAATGGCGGCAGACACAATCACGACTGACGCGGCATTATTAAGGCGCCGCGGACCATACTGGCGGGTACAGATGATTGCTAGTCCAGCGGAACCGAAAGCTCCGCAATGCCCCATGCTCATTTGCTCATGCAAATTCGACACAATCTTGCGGCCTGAGAGAAGCCCTTCTTTCGTCGGGGACGTTGTGTCGCAATTTTGGCATACTATGTCTGTGGACGAGCGTAATTGCGACGAAAGACGAACCGTCAGACGTCAACGATCTCAGGACCGTCCAGGCTCTCCGCATGAAGTGGTTGCGAATCAGCACAGCGTTGACCGGTATCGTGGCTTGCGGCTTTATGCTCGCGCAGGTAGCATCGCATGCCCGCGAGGCCGGCGCGATTCTGGCCGCCCAGGACGATCCCGCCGCGCTCTCCGAGATTAAGCTCGACGCGCTGCTGCGGCACAACGACCGCCTGATTCAGGACAACATCGAGGCCGCGCTCGGATCGGGCGATGCCGATCTCGCCGACAGTTTTGTCGCGTTGGCGCGCGACCGCAACATCGCGCTGCCTGACGACCTCCTGAGCCGTGTCAGCGACGCAGTCAAAGCCGAAAACTCCACCTCACATTTCGCAAAACGGTTTGCCGCCGGCCTCGTCACCGGCAGCGCGGACGATGTTGCGAGCCTGTCGGGAACCGTGGCCGGCGATCTCTTCGTCATCGGCGACATCAGGGACATCGTGCGCGAGGGCAAGCACCTCGCCATGGGCGAGGAGACCGATCGCCTGGTGCTGGGCCTTGCGGCCGCGGGTCTCGCGGTCACGGCCGTGACCTACGTCTCCGTCGGTGGTGCCGCGCCGGTTCGTGCCGGGCTGACGCTGGTGAAGGACGCGCGCAAGGTGGGCCGGCTGGGCGAGGGACTGGCGGCCTGGGCCGGCCGGTCCGCGCGCGAGGTCGTCGATACGCCGATGCTGCAGAACGCGGTTGCCTCCGGCTCCGTGCTGCGGCCGGGCCAAACGTTGAGCGCAATCAAGGCCGCGTTCCGCGCCGAGAAGGCTGGCGCCCTGGTTCGGCTTGGCAAGGATGTCACGCGCGTGGTCGAGAAGACCGGCACGCGCGGCGCGATGGATAGCTTGCGCATCGCCGAAGGTCCGAAGGACGTCGCACGCGTGGTGCGGCTCGCGGAAGTGCAGGGCGGCAAGACGCGCGCGATCCTGAAGCTGCTCGGCCGCGGCGCGTTGCTGCTGATCGGCGGTGCGTTCAATCTTGCACTCTGGCTGTTCGGTGCAGCCCTGACGCTGTTCGGCCTGTTGTCTTCGATCAAGGCGACCACGGAGCGCCTGACCCAGGCCTGGTGCGATCGCAGACGGGCGCGGCGACTTCGCCAGGCCCGGATCTCCGCCGAAGCCGTTCTGGCACGCGCTGCCGTCTCGGCCTAAGGTACCTCTTCACCTCAAGATTTGCGGAACTGATGATGCCGAGCTTTCACAACGGCGCCGTTGAAATTGCCTATCTCGACGAAGGCGAGGGCGATCCGATCATCCTGGTGCACGGCTTTGCCTCCAGCAAGAACGTGAACTGGGTCTATCCGACCTGGGTCTCGGAGTTGCGCAAGAACGGCCGCCGCGTCATTGCGCTCGACAATCGCGGCCATGGCGAAAGCGACAAGCTCTACGAGCCCGCGCAGTACTCGATCCCGACCATGGCCGGCGACGTGCTCGCGCTGATGGATCACCTCGCCATCCCGCAGGCCGATCTCATGGGCTATTCGATGGGCGGACGGATGACGGCCTGGCTCTCCCTCAAGGAGCCGCAGCGCCTGCGTTCGGCAATCCTCGGCGGCATCGGCATCGGCGGCCTGATCGAGGGCACCGGCCCCGGCGAGAACGTCGCGAAGGCGCTGGAAGCGCCCTCGCTCGACGACGTCTCCGATCCCGTCGGACGCACGTTTCGCGCATTTGCAGACCAAACCCGTTCCGACCGCAAGGCGCTGGCCGCCTGCCTGCGCGGCACGCGCGATCTCATGACGAAGGACGAAGCCGCGCGCATCGACGTGCCCGTGCTGATCGCGGTCGGCAGCAGCGACGACGTCGCGGGTTCGGCCAGCGCACTCGGCGCCATCATCCCGGGTTCGGAAGTGCTCGACATTCCGAATCGCGACCACATGCGGGCGGTCGGCGACAAGGTCTACAAATCAGGCGTGCTCGATTTCCTGTCACGCCGCGGCTGAGGTCTCGTCCGCCGCCTCGTCGCCGAACGCCCGCGCCAGCGCCATCAGCACCGTGAAGGTCGCAACCCACACCATTCGCGCGCCGTAGCGATCATGGGGGCCGGAGATGACGGCGCAGATGAAAGCGTTGCCGAGCAGCGCCAGAGTCACCGTCGCCGCCAGCAGCGTCAGGTCGTCAACCCGGCGGTTCGCGAGCGCATGGGCGAGCAGCGCGACCAGCGCCAGCATCGAGGCCAGCGCGACGGGCACGTGCAGCCAGTTGATGGTGTCGAAATCGAGAGCCCAGTGCTGCTGGCGCGCGGCGCGCATCGGCGCTGCCTGTGAGGGGATATAGCGTTCGATGATGCCGCGGGTGTGCGGGATCCAGCCATTGGTGCCTTCGCCGGTCGCGACATGCAGCAATTGCTGGCCCATCGCTCGCAACGCCGCGCCGGCCTGCCAGGCCGGATAGTCGGCGAGCGAACCCACGACGATGGTGCCCATCTCGTCGTTCATGCCTTCGAAGCGGCCGAGCGTGTTGAACATGCTCTTGCCCCACAGAAATTCGTCGGCGGTCGCCGGCAATTGGTCGCGATAGGGGCAGAGCTTGAGCTTTTCGCGCGGGCAATGGTCATTGAGATAGTGCGCAACGATGCCGTCCTGCATCATGCGGCCGAAGGCGACGCCGGTGCCGCCGGGCGTCCAGGCCCATTTGCCCGACAAGGCATGGTTCGCCGATACCAGCATCAGGCCGCCGGCGACGATGGTGAGGCTCGCTTGAGCCAATCCGGCGATCGGAAGCCGGCGCCCCAGCAACGGCCGCGCCATCCAGCCGGCGACGCAGAGACCGAGCAGCACGCCGAGCGTGGCGCTGTGGGTCGCGGCGGCAAAGGCCGTGAAGACGAACAGCGAGATTTTTTCGAGCACCGAGGTCCGCTGCCCACCGATGACCAGCAGGAATAGCGACAGCACCGACAGGCCTGCAAAAATGTCGGTGAGCAACATGCTCGCAAGCCAGGGCAGCGCAGTCGACAGGATCAAGAGCACGCTGATCGCGACGAAGCGGAATGTCTGCATCATCGAGAGCACGCGCAAGGTGAGCTGCAACAGCCACAGCGTCGCCAGCGACTGGACCGCGAGGTTGATCCAGAAACCAGAATTCTCGCCATAGTGCAGATAGATGCCGAACACGGTGGAGCGGCTCGGGACGAGATAGCCCTCGTACCAGCGCGCCAGATAGCCTCCGGTATCCCATTGCAACAGCGGATAGCCGTTCCAGAACGCCGGCGCGATCATCAGGAGCGGCAGGGCGACCGCGGCGAGCCGCAGCCAAAGTGAGCCCACGGCGCCCGCGCGCGCATGATCGGTGGTGATGGTCAAATCCGCTCCGTCCTCACTCGGACCATGCCTGCAATAACGGTTGATGCGGAATTCACCAATAGTTTGACGCCGCCCGGCTTGAATTTGGCAAAACCCTGACCATTTTGAGCCGACCTCGCGGCCCGGGGTGTCGGGAGAAACTGTTGTGATTCAACGCGTTGGCATGCCCTGGCGGGACAACGCACTGTTCACTCTCAGGCAAGCCCGTCAGGACTTTGTCGCCTAGACTGTGTTATAGAACCAACGAAACGAGCCAATTCGAAAGAGCAGATCTCATGGCAGTGCATCAGGTCAATCCGGGAGGAAAGCTCGCAACGCTTGATCCGATCTGGGATCGGATCCGCGGCGAGGCGGAGGACATCGTCCATCGCGAGCCGGAGCTTGCGACCTTCATCTATTCGACGGTGCTGCATCACAGCCGCCTGGAAGATGCGGTGATTCATCGTGTCGCCGATCGGCTCGATCACTCCGCGCTGTCGGGCGATCTCGTGCGCCAGACCTATGACGAGGCGTTGCGCGACGATCCCGATCTCGGCAACGCCTTCCGCGCCGATCTCGTCGCTGTCTACGACCGCGACCCCGCGACCTCGCGCTTCATCGACCCGTTGCTCTATTTCAAGGGCTTCCACGCCATCCAGACCCACCGCCTAGCGCATTGGCTCTATCTGAAGGGCCGCAAGGATTTTGCGTATTATCTGCAGAGCCGGGCGTCTGCAGTATTCCAGACCGACATCAATCCCGCCGCGCGCATCGGCCGCGGCATCTTCCTCGATCACGCCACCGGCTTCGTCTGCGGTGAGACGGCACTTATCGAGGACGACGTCTCGATCCTGCATGGGGTCACGCTCGGCGGCACCGGCAAGGAGAACGAGGACCGTCATCCGAAAATCCGTCACGGTGTCCTGATCGGTGCCGGCGCGAAGATCCTCGGCAATATCGAGATCGGTCATTGCGCGCGCATCGCGGCGGGGTCGGTCGTGGTCAAGCCCGTGCCGCACAACGTGACGGTCGCAGGCGTGCCCGCCAAGGTCGTCGGCGAAGCCGGCTGCGCCGAGCCGTCGCGCACCATGGATCAGATGATCAACGCCATGGGACTTTGAGATGGGTCTCTAAGACGGGACATTGAGCTCGTCGGAAGGGCGGGTTTTCGACCCCTTTCGTCGCCAAAATTCTTTGGCAATTCATGCTGGCGGTTGGTCGCGTCTCGTCCTAAAACCCGCGCAACCCAGATTTCGATTGGAGACTTGCCGTGGACGTCAAGGAAGTTAGGAAGCTCGACGCGTACCTGAAGCGCGTATTCGGCAATCCCAAGATCCGCGTCGTGCCGCGGCCGAAGAAGGATGATTCCGCCGAGGTCTATATCGGCGAGGAATTCATCGGCGTGCTCTTCGTCGACGACGAGGACGATGATCGCTCGTTCCAGTTCCAGATGGCGATCCTCGAGGACGATCTCGTCGATCAGGAGTGATGCGACCCTATGGTGAGGCGGAACTTCCCGCCCTCACCATTTAGTGTCTGAACGCCGCGGTGCGATCGGCCGGCGCTCCTCCCACATTCCATCCATGCGAACAGTCCTGATCTCCGGGGCGGGGATTGCCGGGCCGACGCTTGCGTACTGGCTGCGTGCTGGAGGCTACGAGCCGACGCTGGTTGAACGCGCGCCCGCGCTTCGTCGTGGCGGCTACGTGATCGATTTCTGGGGACTGGGCTACGACATCGCCGAGCGGATGGGGCTGTTGCCGGCGATCGAAAGCGCCGGCTATCGCGTCAGGGAAATGCGGATCGTCGACGATCGCGGCCGGCGTATCGCCGGATTTGGTACGAACGTCCTCGACGATCTCACAGGCGGGCGTTACGTGACTCTGGCACGAAGCGATCTGTCGCGCCTGCTATATGGTACGGTCCGCGATGGTGTTGAAACGATCTTCGATGAGGAGATCGTTGGCCTGCAGCAGCAGCCTGAATGGGTGGACGTCCAGTTGCGGCGCGGCGGGAGCCGACGTTTCGATCTTGTCGTCGGTGCTGACGGCCTGCATTCGCAGGTGCGCAGCCTTGCGTTCTGCTCCATCGGGACGTTCGAAAGAAATCTCGGCTATGGCGTCGCGGCATTCGAAACCCGCGGCTATCGTCGTCGCGACGAGAATGTGTATCTGATGCACAACCGGCCGGGCCGGATGATTGGCCGTTTCGCGCTGTGCGATGATCGCACCTTGTTCCTCTTCGTGTTTCGCGGCGATGCAGGCGGGCCTGCCGCAAAGGCACAGCTGCGTGATCTCTATCGCGACGCCGGCTGGGAATGCCCAGACATTCTGAACGAACTCGAGCGCGCAGACGATTTGTATTGCGACCGGGTCAGCCAGATCAGGATGGACGGCTGGTCGCGAGGCCGCGTCGCGCTGATTGGAGACGCTGCGTTCTGCGTCTCGCTCGTCGCCGGGCAGGGCTCGGCTCTGGCCATGATCTCTGCCTATGTGCTTGCGGGAGAACTCGCACGCGCCGACGGGCGCCACGAGGAAGCATTCAGCGCCTATGAGACCCGCCTTCGCAGCTATATCGGCGCCAAGCAGCGCGGAGCGGAGCGCTTCGCCGCGGCATTTGCGCCGCGGACGTCATGGGGATTGTGGTTTCGCAATCAGGTCGTGAAGGCGTTCTCGTTGCCGGGCGCGGCGAGACTCGCCATCGGTCGAGACCTTGCCGACAAGCTGGATCTGCCGACTTATCGCTGGCGCGATCACAAGGAGATCGGCGTTTGAATTGCCTGCGGCATTGAATTTTTTCGAAAGAGACGAATTGTCGGAGGGGGCGAGTTTTCCCAAAGCCGGCTTCGAAAATACGACGTCATGCCAGGCACTTGGCTACTGTGCATGGGGTTGTTTTCGCAGTTTTTGTTTTGGAGGCTCGGGGCCGCTTACCCCTTTGGTCCCCGCAACTGCGCGGTCAGCTTCTCCATCGCTTCCGCCGCATCGCGCCATTGCGACAGCCAGCTCCGCGGAAAGCGGAAAGTGAGGTCGGCGCCGCCGACGCGTCGTTCGGCGAGGCACATGCCGGGCGTCGCTCCATCGCGGGTGCAGCGCGCGGTCAGCGCGGGACTTGCGGCAGAATAGAGATCCTCGCTGGCGTAAGGCGTGTCGGCGCGGAACATCCGCATCGTCAGCCCGTCCTGGGGCATTGCCGCGGCCTGGTCGAGATAGCGCGGATAGATCGTGGCCGTGCGCTGCTCGGGCGAGAGCGCATCGCGATGCGCGGCGATCGACAGGAAGATGCGGTCGATCGGCTGCATCGCCGCGTCCACGCTGTCGGCGGTGACGTGCTTCGGCGCGCCCGGCGGCTCCAGCGAAGGGTACAGGAAGTCGAGGTCGATCCGCTCCTGCGGCCCGGAGTGGCGCTGGATCTTCATGCGGATCGCGTTGGTCGGCAGGTTGAACAGCGTGCCACCGACGCTCACCGGCAGCTTGTCCGGGGCGCTCGCGCCGCTCGGGCCCCAAGTCGGCCACAACAAATAGGCGACGAGCGCGACGGCACACACCGCGGCAATGCCGCCGAGTACGATCGGGACCACGTGGGCCCGGGTGCGCGTCCGGGGGGACTGAGGGGAGATTGCCGAAAACAGTGTCATGAGCCGCGCGAATGAGCCGGAAGTCGGCCGATGGCCGACGAATCAGCGGCGAATATGCCACGTGGCGGCGATTTCGCGGAGCGTTCACCGGCTGCAGGGAAGGGAGAGAGGCCTGCGTGGAACGGCCGGCGGCGTTAACCTTCCCTTAAGGATAATGTAGCGTTAACCGGCACTCTTTGTCACAGGAAGGCTCTGGCGTTGCGTAAGGGCGGACCGTTCCGATGACACCTGAAGCTCTCAATACATTCTTCTCGATAGGCATCGGTTTCGCGCTCGCGGGGGCGCTCGTGAGCGGATACCAGACGGTCGCACAGCGGCCCGCCGGCTTCGGTCTGTTGCAGGACGGCGTGGCGCCGAAGACCTTCGCGGCGGTTCCGTTTCTGGTGTTCGCGGCGCCCTTCATCATCATGCGCAACACCCTGCGCGGCAGGCAGCTGGAGAGCCGTCGCGTCGAATTCGTGATGATGGCGACCGTCATCGCCGGCTTCTGGAGCATGATGAGCGGCACCTTCTTCCTGATGACGCTCCGCGCGGCCGGCGTTCTGGTCTGATGAGCGCTGTAGGGTCGCCTGCGCGGCGGCCCTTTGCGTCGAGGCTGCCGTTTCGCTATGGCTGGGGTTGACGCGACAGGAGACCCTCATGGCGATCTACGAGCTCGACGGGCAGGCGCCCGATCTTCCCGCCGACGGCAACTACTTCATCGCGGAGACCGCCACCGTGATCGGCCGCGTGCGCTTGAAGCCAGGCGCGAGCGTCTGGTTCGGCGCGGTGCTGCGCGGCGACAATGAGTGGATCGAGATCTGCGAGGGGTCCAACGTGCAGGACGGCTCGACCTGCCACACCGATCTCGGTTTTCCGCTTCACATCGGCAGGAACTGTACGGTCGGCCACAACGTCATCCTGCACGGCTGCACGATCGAGGAGGGCGCTCTCGTCGGCATGGGCTCCATCGTGATGAACGGCGCCAGGATCGGCCGCAACAGCATCGTTGGCGCCGGCTCCGTCATCACCGAGGGCAAGGAGTTCCCCGAACGGTCCCTGATCATCGGTTCGCCGGCGCGGGTGATCCGCACGCTCGACGACGCCCAGGTGCAGAAGATGGGCAGCGCGGCGAAGTTCTACGTCGCGAACGGCCCGCGCTTCACGAAAGGCCTCAAGCGGATCGGGTGAGCTCAGTTTCCCTCGGACTCGCGCGCTTCTATTGCGGTTGCGACCTTCTCGTGCCCCGCGGACCAAAGGGCATGCTCGTCGCTGCCGTCTTGGTACGGATTGGCTTCCGCCGGAATGTTTTGACGCGCCGCGCGTTCGCCTTCTGCAAAAGCATCGCGATCGTTCATCGTGACTGCGCCTTTCTGTTTCCGGAGCCTTCCCGGTTTCAAGCTGATGCGACGGCATTTGTTCCGGAACCGGTCATTGCTGCGGCGGTTGACCGGCGAAGGAGAATTTAAATGGCCGCATTGCCCACAACCCGTTCAATCAAGACCGTGATCCTGGTCTTCGCCCTTGCCGCGATGCCGGCCGTATCGTTCGCGCAAGCCACCGGCGGCTCTGCGGGATCGGCCGGAGGTGTGGCCAACTCTCCGGCTCCCGCGCCTGGCACCAACAGTCTGGGTACGGCCCAATCGTCCGGTGCGAATGCACCCGGCGCCACCACCGGGACCGGTGCAGGCGGGAGCACTGATGCCGCCGTCAACGCCGAGAACCGGCTCCTCGACAAGAAGCTCAAGAGCATCTGCCGCGGCTGCTGATGCTCGCGCGGAAGTGAGGCAGCGTGGCTGTCCCGAATGCCCAGCGGACGCTAGCTTGGTCCTGCTTTGAGCGTGGAGCGTGTCCACGCGGAGGATCGAGTGATGTTACGCAGGATGATGATGGCGGCGCTGGCCGTCGCGGCAATCGGGCTGTCGGCCCCACAGGCGGCCCAGGCGCGGGGCGGTTTCGGCC
>NZ_JBVVPR010000005.1:0-277000 GCF_055811835.1 Bradyrhizobium sp. WSM4874 | reverse complement strand
CGCCCTCGATCCTGTTCATTCCGCTGGCGGCGATCGTGTTTCAGCTCGGCCTGTTCGACGGCAATCTGGCGCTGATCAGACCTGGTAGTAGCGCTTGGCGCGCTCGGCTGCGCGTGCGGCAGCCGCCTTCGGCGTCACGGAGCCCGACGCCGCCTCGGCGAACATGTCGACGACGACGAAGTCGCCCATCACCGCAGCAGAGGCATAGCCGAGATCGCCGGCAAAGCCGTTGTCGCGGCAGCGCTTCAGGCAGTCGCGATACGGCGTGATCTTCGGATCCGACGTCCACACCGGGTTGTCGTTGTAGGCCGGCAGCGGCGGCGACACGTAGCCGTTGGAGGAGACCTCCCAGGCGTCGTAGTTCGCCTTGTCCATCATGAACTTGATGTATTCCTTGACCGCCTTCGGGTACTTCGAGTGCTTGTAGCCGTAATAGACGAGCACGTTCTGCTGCTCGGTCGACACGCCCACGGGACCGATCGGCATCGGCGCGTGGTTCATGTCCTTGGCAATTTCCTGCTGCTTCGGATCGGTGGAGTTCTTGCCGACGGTCCAGATCGAGATGCCGTTCAGCGTCAGGCTGAGCTCGCCGTTGAGGAACGCCTTGTTGTTGTTCGAGTCGTTCCACGACAGCACGCCGGGGATGAAGGTCTCGTAGAGCTGCTTGACGTATTCGAGCGCGGCGATCGTCTCCGGCGAGTCGATCACGACCTCGTTCTTGTCGTTGACGACCTTGCCGCCGAAGGCCCACAGCGCCCACTGGCACCAGCCGTTGGCGTCGCCCGTGGCGTGGCCGAGCGCGAAACCGGCCGGCGTGTTGTTCTTCTTCAGCGCCTGGCAGAGCTTGAGGAAGCCGGCGGTGTCCTTCGGAAATTCATCGAAGCCGGCGGCCTTCACGTGGCTGACGCGGTAGTTCAGGCAGCCGCCGGTCGCGCCCTGCGGAATGGCGATCCAGCTGTTGCCCTTCTTGCCGTAGCGTTCGGCAACCGGGTACCAGCCGCCATACTGCGCGCCGAGATAGTCGGCGACGTCAGTCATGTCGATCAGCTTTTCCGGGAATTTATGGGGATCATCAAGCGTGCCGATGATCAGGTCGGGACCGGCGCCGACATTGGCGGCGACTGCGGCTTTCGGGCGGATGTCTTCCCAGCTCTCGGCCTCGAGCTTGACCTTGACGCCGGTCTTCTCGGAGAACGCCTTGGTCTGTTCGGCGAATTTGTCGAACTCGGCCTGAATGAATTGCTTCCAGCGCAGCACGCGGATGGAGGCGTTCGGCTCGGGCGTGTTGGTCCACTCCGCCGCGCGCACCGGGACAATGCCCGGGCCGGCCAGCAGCGCCGCGCCGCCCAGACCGACCTTAAGCACACTTCGCCTGTCGAAATCGCTCATCGTTCTCTCCCTAAATTTTATATTTGTATTGGGTCGTCTTGTATTGAGCAGTTCTGCTTTGGCCGTTCTTCGGCCTCCCTACACTCGCTTGCCCGTCGCCTCGTCGAACAGATGAATCACGGAAGGATCAGGCTTCAGCTTGACCTTGTCACCCGGGTTGAACTGGTGACGTTCGCGGAAGACCGCGACGACCTGCTCACCACCGAGCTTCGCAAACACCTGCGTTTCCGAGCCGGTCGGCTCGACCACGACGATCTCGGCATCGGCGCCGTCGTCAGCGATGGTGAAATGCTCGGGACGTACACCATAAACGACAGGACGGCCGTCGGACGCCGCCGGCGCGTTCTGGAGCGGCAGCTTGACGCCGTTCGGGCCCTCGAAGGTTGCAACGCCGTTGACGCGCACATGACCCTTCAGGAAGTTCATGGATGGAGAGCCGATGAAGCCGGCGACGAACTGGTTGTCGGGCTTGTCGTAGAGCTCGAGCGGCGTCCCCATCTGCTCGACGATGCCGTCATGCATGACGACGATCTTGTCGGCCATGGTCATGGCCTCGATCTGATCGTGGGTGACGTAGACGGTCGTGGTCTTCAGCCGCTGGTGCAGCTCCTTGATCTCGGTGCGCATCGCGACGCGCAGCTTGGCATCGAGGTTCGACAAGGGCTCGTCGAACAGGAACACCTGCGGATCGCGCACGATGGCGCGGCCCATGGCGACGCGCTGGCGCTGGCCGCCGGAGAGCTGGCGCGGATAGCGTTCGAGCAGCGGCGACAGCGCCAGGATTTCGGCGGCGCGCTTGACGCGCTTGTTGATCTCTTCGGTGCTCTCGCCCCGCAGCTTCATCGAGAAGCCCATGTTCTCGCCGACCGTCATGTGCGGATAAAGCGCGTAGTTCTGGAACACCATCGCAATGTCCCGCTCCTTGGGCTGGACATTGTTGACGACGCGGTCGCCGATCGAGATCGTGCCGGAGGTGATGTTCTCGAGACCGGCGAGCATGCGCAGAAGCGTCGACTTGCCGCAGCCGGAGGGGCCAACCAGGACGACGAACTGGCCGTCCTCGATCGGAATCGAAACGCCGTGCAGGACTTCAAAATTGCCGAACGATTTCCGCACGTCGCGGATTTGCACAGACGACATCTAGCTCCCTCCTCGAAAGTCCACGACGCATCTTGCGCCGCGACCGTCTTGTTTTTTCAGACTTCACCGAACGAAGCCCAACCTTAGCGGGCGACATTGTCGGCAGTTTGTGCGGTTTTGGCAATTTGTCTTTGGTTAGTCTGTGCTGGTAGCGCTGTCAACGTTCCTTTGTTTGCGACAGTGAGTGTGTTATGAGCAGCAAATGGGTCGAAACCGCACCAAGTCAGGCAAAATCCGGCTGGCGGAAGTCGCCGAGCTTGCCGGCGTCAGCCCGATCACGGCGTCCCGCTTCTTCCGCAATCCCGAGGCGCTGTCGCTCGCCAAACGGACCCGGGTCGAGAGCGCGGCAAGGGAGCTCGGCTATGTGCCGAATCTGGCGGCGCGCGCGTTGGCCTCGCAGCGCACCGAGGTGATCGGTGTCTTGATTCCGTCACTGACCAATAACGTGTTCTCCGACGTGCTGCGCGGCATCTACGACGCCTCCGAAAACAGCCGTTACTCGATCCAGTTGTCCAACACACGCTACAGTATTCTCCAGGAGGAGAAGCTGCTGCGGCTGTTTCTTGCGCAGAAGCCGGCCGGGCTGATCGTCACCGGCATCGACCAGACCACTGAATCCCGCGCGATGCTCGATGCTGCCGACTGCCCGATCGTGCAAATCATGGAGATCGGACCCGATCCGATCGACATGATGATCGGCTTTTCGCACTATGACGCAGCCCGTGCGGCGGTTGCGCATCTGTTCGCGCAAGGTCACCGCAAGATCGGCTTCGTCGGCGCGCGGATGGATCCGCGGGTGCAGCGGCGGCTCGACGGATACGTCTCGGCCATGAAGGACGCCGGACTGTTCGAGCAACGCCTCGTCGTCACGACGGCGACACCGACGTCGGTGACGCTCGGAGGCGCCCTGTTCACCGATCTCCTGACGCGGGAGCCCGGCATGGACGCGGTGTTCTGCGCCAATGACGACCTCGCGCTGGGAGTGCTGTTCGAATGCAGGCGCCGCGAGATCGCGATCCCCGAACAGATCGCGATCGTCGGCTTCAACGATCTCGAATTCATGGCCTCCGCCGTCCCGACTCTCACGAGCGTACGCACCAACCGCTACGAGATGGGGAACACGGCAGCCACCATGCTGATCGACGCGATCGACGGACGGCGTCCGGAGCATCCGGTGCTCGATCTCGGCTTCAAGGTGATCGAGCGGCAAAGCTCGTCGGCCCGGCGTTCCGACAACCGGTCAGCCGTTTCAGGCGCAGGCGCTGCGAACAAAATGGTAGCGTTACCAAGTGGCCATGACTAGTATCGGATTTGTGAGGAAACGACCCGCCAGCGGGCAGGCAAATCGTCGCTCGCGCCGTTGGGCATCGCACAAGCCGACACCCTAAAACGGACGCCAGTGCGTTTGCATTGCAGGAGAAACCAATGACAAAAAAACCAACCAATGGGCATGCGCCCGCCGGCAACGGCGCTCGCCGCCACCTCCGCTCGCAGGAATGGTTCAACAATCCGCATAATCCGGGCATGACCGCGCTCTATATGGAGCGCTATCTGAACTACGGTCTCACCCGCGCCGAGCTCCAGTCCGGCAAGCCGATCATCGGCATCGCGCAGACCGGCAACGACCTCTCCCCCTGCAACCGCCACCATATCGAGCTTGCTCATCGCGTCCGCGAAGGCATCCGCGAGGCGGGCGGCATTGCGATGGAATTCCCGACCCATCCGATCCAGGAGACCGGCAAGCGGCCGACAGCGGCGCTTGACCGCAACCTCGCTTATCTCGGTCTCGTCGAGATCCTCTACGGCTATCCGCTCGACGGCGTGGTGCTGACCACCGGCTGCGACAAGACCACGCCGGCCTGCATGATGGCGGCGGCAACCGTCAACCTGCCCGCGATCGTGCTGTCGGGTGGGCCGATGCTGAACGGCTGGCACAATGGCGAGCGCACCGGCTCCGGCACCATCGTCTGGAAATCGCGCGAGCGGCTCGCCGCCGGCGAGATCGACTATGAAGAATTCATGGAGATCGTGGCGTCCTCGGCGCCCTCGGTCGGCCATTGCAACACCATGGGCACCGCCTCGACCATGAACGGGCTTGCTGAAGCGCTCGGCTTCTCGCTGCCGGGCTGTGCGGCGATCCCCGCTCCCTATCGCGAGCGCGGCCAGATCGCCTATGAGACAGGCAAGCGCGCCGTCGAGATGGTCTGGGAGGATCTAAAGCCCTCGGACATCCTCACCCGCGAGGCGTTCGAGAACTGCATCGTGATCAACTCGGCAATCGGCGGCTCGACCAACGCGCCGATCCACATCAACGCGCTGGCGCGCCACATCGGCGTCGAGCTCTCCATCGACGATTGGCAGAAGGTCGGCCACGACGTGCCGCTCCTGGTCAACATGCAGCCGGCCGGCTTCTATCTCGGCGAGGAATTCCACCGCGCCGGCGGCGTGCCGGCGGTCGTGCGCGAACTGATGAAGCACAAGCGCATCCACGAGGATGCGGTCACGGTCAACGGCCGCGGCATCGGCGAGAACTGCGCCAATGCTCCAAAACCCGACAACGACGTGATCTGGGCTTACGACAAGCCGCTGGTGAAGGACGCCGGGTTCCTGGTGCTGCGCGGCAATCTGTTCGATTCCGCGATCATGAAGACCAGCGTGATCTCCAAGGAATTCCGCGATCGCTATCTCAGCAACCCGACCGATCTCAATGCCTTCGAGGGCCGCGCCGTCGTGTTCGAGGGTCCGGAGGACTATCACGAGCGGATCGACGATGCCTCGCTCGAGATCGACGAGCGCTGCGTGCTGTTCATCCGCGGCACCGGTCCGATCGGCTATCCCGGCGGCGCCGAGGTCGTAAACATGCAACCGCCCGCGGCGCTGATCAAACGTGGCATCATGTCCCTGCCCTGCATCGGCGACGGCCGGCAGTCGGGCACCTCGGGTTCGCCTTCGATCCTCAATGCTTCGCCGGAAGCCGCTGCCAATGGCGGCCTCGCGGTCCTCAGGAACGGCGACAAGGTGCGCGTCGATCTGAACAAGGGCAGCGCCAACATTCTCATCTCCGACGACGAGGTGAAGAAGCGCCACGCCGAGCTGAAGGCCAGTGGCGGCTTCAAGCATCCGCCGAACCAGACGCCGTGGCAGGAGCTTTATCGCAACACCGTCGGCCAGCAGTCGACCGGCGCCTGCATGGAGCTCGCCACGCGCTATCAGAACGTCGCCGGCACCTTTGGTGTGGCGCGGGATAATCACTGACTACTCGTCATTGCGACGAGCGAAGCGACGAAGCAATCCAGGCTGCCTCCGCGGCGGGACTCTGGATTGCTTCGCTTCGCTCGCAATGACGATCCGATAGAACTTTCAGGCAAGGGAGAAGAAAATGGCAGACCGCCTCAAGGGAAAGCGCGCCGTCATCACGGCTGCAGCGGCAGGCATCGGACGCGCATGCGCCATCGCATTCGCGCGTGAAGGCGCAACCGTCATCGCCACCGACATCAACGAGAGCGGCATCGCGAGCCTGACCAAGGAAGGCGTCGCCGAAACCGCGAAGCTCGACGTGCGCAGCACCGCCGACGTCAACGCCTTCGCCAAGCGCGTCGGCAAGGTCGACATCCTGCTCAACGCCGCCGGCTTCGTGCACCACGGTACCATCCTTGAGTGTTCGGAAGAGGATTTTGATTTCTCGTTCGACCTCAACGTCAAGTCGATGCACCGGACCATCAGGGCCTTCCTGCCGGACATGCTCGCGGGCGGCGGCGGCAGCATCGTCAACATCTCCTCCTGCGCGGCGCTGCGGCCGCCGGCCAACCGCTACGTCTACAGCGCCTCAAAGGCGGCGGTGTCGCTGCTGACGCGCGCGGTCGCGCTCGACTTCATCACCAAGGGCATCCGCTGCAACAGCATCTGCCCGGGCACCGTCGAGACGCCTTCGATGCTCGACCGCGCCGCCGCGCAAGGCCCGCAGGGCAAGGAGATGTTCGTCTCCCGCCAGAAGATGGGCCGGCTCGGCACCGCCGACGAGATCGCGTCCATGGCGGTCTATCTCGGCAGTGACGAGAGCGCCTTCACCACCGGCGTCGACCTCGTCGTCGACGGCGGCTACATGCTCTGACGCCAAGGCATCCAGAAGGCATCCAGCATGAACAAGATCGATCTCAACGACCGTGTCGCCATCGTCACCGGCGGCGCGCAGGGCTTCGGCCGCGCCATCGTTCAGCGCTTCGTCGCCTCCGGCGCCAAGGTCGCGATCTGGGATTTCGACGCCGCGCTGGCCGAGAAGACGGCGAAGGAGATCGGCGACAACGCCCGCGTCTTCAAGGTCGACGTCACCGATACCGCGGCCGTCGAGCAGGCTCGCGACGCGACGCTTGCCGCCTTCGGCAAGATCGACATCCTCGTCAACAATGCGGGCATTGCCGGGGTCAACAAGCCGGTCTGGGAGACCGATCTCGAGGAATGGCGGAAAGTTCTGCGCATCAACCTCGACGGCCCCTTCATCTGCTGCAAGGCGGTCGTGCCCGCGATGCTCAAGCAGAAATACGGGCGCATCGTCAACATCGCCTCGATCGCCGGTAAGGAAGGCAATCCGAACGCGTCGCATTATTCGGCGTCCAAGGCCGGCCTGATCGCGCTGACCAAGTCGCTAGGCAAGGAATTGGCGGCACATGACATCCTCGTCAATGCGGTGACGCCCGCGGCTGCAAAGACCGCGATCTTCGACCAAATGACGCAGCAGCATATCGACTTCATGCTGTCGAAGATTCCAAAAGGCCGCTTCGTGCTGGTGGAAGAGCTAGCCGCGATGGTGAGCTGGCTCGCATCCGAAGATTGTGCCTTCTCCACCGGCGCGGTGTTTGATATCTCCGGTGGACGGGCGACGTACTGAGACATTGGCCGCCCGCGGGGGCGGACCATGCTGGGACGTCGGGATTTCGTGAAGCTCGCAGCGAGCGCAGGCGCGCTGCCGCTGCTGTCATCGCCCACGCTCGCGCAACTCGCCCCCAACCCGCCGGGCATCCGTCCGCCCTCGCCGGCCGAGCGCGACGCCATGGCACGGCTCGCGCGCAGCTTCATGGACAGATATGGCGTGCCGGCGTTATCCTTTGCTCGGCTATGCCGGCACTGTTGTTCACGAGGAAGCCTTCGGTGTTGCCGATGTCGAGCGGAACGAGGCCGTGACGCCGCGGCATCTGTTCCGGATCGCCAGCGTCAGCAAGATGATCACCTCGGTCGCGCTCTTCCGCCTGATCGAGGAGGGCCGCCTCAAGCTGACGGACCGGGTGTTCGGGCCCGGCGGGCTGCTCGGCACCGAATACGGGCCGCCGCCCTACTCTGCCGGTATCAACCAGATCACGCTCGAGCATCTCCTGACGCACACCGCCGGCGGCTGGAGCAACGACAACCGCGATCCCATGTTCACGCATACCCGGATGGATCATGCCGGGCTGATCACCTGGACGCTCGCCAACCGGCCGCTGGACCTCTTGCCGGGCCAACGCTACGCCTACTCGAATTTCGGCTATTGCGTGCTGGGGCGCGTCATCGAGAAGCTCACTGGCCAAGCCTATGCCGAGCATGTCCGCAGTGAGGTGCTCGCACGCTGTGGCGTCACCGACATGACCATCGCGGGCGACACGCGCGACCAGCGTCAGGCCGGCGAGGTCGTCTATTACGGTCAGGGAGAAAGTCCCTACGGCATGAATGTCCGGCGGATGGATTCCCATGGCGGCTGGATCGCGACGCCGTCGAATCTCGTGCAGTTCCTGATGCATGTCGACGGCTATACGAAACCCGCGAACATCCTGCGGCCGCGCACCATAGAGATCATGACAACCGCACCCGCTGACAGCCCCAACTACGCCAAGGGCTTTTGCGTCAACAAGTCAGACAATTGGTGGCACAATGGCAGCCTGCCGGGGACCTGTACCATTGCAGTCAGAACTCATGGCGGCTTCTGCTGGGCCGCCTTCACCAACACCAGACGGGGGAACTCGAGCATGGATGGCGATCTGGACAAGCTGAACTGGAGCATGGCGCGCCAGGTCGCCGAGTGGCGGCTCGCATGATCCGCGAAGGCGGATGTCTGTGCGGCGCGGTGCGGTTCAAGGCGGAGGGCGAGCCGCTCAACGTCCGCATCTGCCATTGTCGCATCTGTCAGAAGGCAATGGGCTCGCCCTACTTCGCCCGCGCGCAGTTCGACCAGCGCGCACTGTCGGTCGAGGGCGACACCGAGCGCTATGCGTCGTCCGAGAACATCGACCGCGTGTTCTGCAAACGCTGCGGCACGCGCCTGTTCGCCTGGCGGCGCAACGGCACGCTGGCGGGCGTCGCGCTGGCGACTTTCGACGATCGCAACGCCTTTGTGCCGACCGAGCATATCTGGGTCAGCGAAAAGATGGGCTGGGTGACGATCGAGGACGGCATGATCCGATATGAGGGGACGATCCCGACGTAGCTCATCCGGCGCCAAGGCTCGACGTCATGGCCACCGGTCTCGCCGATCATTTGCAGCGTGGCATTTCGGAACCGGTCACCCTATGTTGAGGTGAAGCGTTGCTGCACCACCGGTTGGCTGGGTCGGCTGCAAGACCGCAGGTAAACCGGGACGGACGAGCCGTGAACATTTCTTTGTATGACCTCTCGGTGTGGGTGCTGCCGCTGGTGCTCG
Organism: Bradyrhizobium sp. WSM4874; assembly: GCF_055811835.1. Classification (NCBI taxonomy): domain Bacteria; kingdom Pseudomonadati; phylum Pseudomonadota; class Alphaproteobacteria; order Hyphomicrobiales; family Nitrobacteraceae; genus Bradyrhizobium; species Bradyrhizobium sp. WSM4874. The sequence goes on along the minus strand of NZ_JBVVPR010000005.1, from coordinate 267,804 downwards.
CCATCACCTTCCACGAGGCTGCGCACGCCTTCGTGGCACATCGTCTCGGTGACGATACGGCCTCGCAGCTCGGCCGTGTCAGCTTCAATCCGCTCCGCCACATCGACCCGTTCGGCACCGTGATCCTGCCGGCGATGCTGCTGTTCGCGCATTCGCCGTTCCTGTTCGGCTACGCAAAGCCAGTGCCGGTGAATTTCCGCAAGCTCAACGACCCCAGGCTCGGCATGGTGTGGGTGGCGCTGGCCGGGCCTGCCACCAACATCCTGCTGGCGCTGGCCGCAGCTCTTGCCCTGCACGCCCTGCCTTGGGCTCCGGCCAACTCGGCGCAATGGATCTTCGACAATCTCAAGAACGCGCTGCTGATCAACGCGGTGCTGGCGGTGTTCAACATGATGCCGATCCCGCCGCTCGACGGCGGGCGCGTCGCGGTTGGGCTGCTGCCCCGGCCGCTCGCCCTGCCGCTGGCGCGGCTCGAGCCGTTCGGGATGCTGATCCTGATCGGCTTGCTGATCCTGCTACCGCTGGCAGGCTCCCAGTTCGGTCTAAATCTTGATGTTATTTCAGCAATACTGCGAACGTTGACCGGTTATGTGATTCAGGCTGTTCTCATTCTGACCGGCAATGCGTAGTTGAACAGCGACACACCCGAACACAAGCCGAAGGGCTCGAGGCCGACTTGGTCAAAGCTGCCGATATGCTGATCGCGCGACGCGCCGATACCCGCGCCCGCGCCGATTTCGCCACCTGGAAGATGATGGCCAAGCTCAACGGGTCGTCCGCGCTGCCGCCGGGGGCGCAGGAATTCCTCGCGAGCTACAAGAACCTGCAGGCACAGATGAACGAGGGTGAGGCTACCGAGGCCACCATCGGCGCCATCTACAAGGCCTACTATGCCGAGATGGGCGGCGCGGGAACCCCGCCTGACGTCCGCCCCAGGGCGGCCGAACCGGCGGCGGACAATGTTACCGCTTTCCGCCGCCCCGAACCGAAGCCGAAGAAGGCCAATTTCTTCGGGGCAGCGACCGCGGGCGCGACCCAGAAACGGCCACTCCCGGTGGCCCTGATCTTCGCCTGCCTGGTCGTGGTCTATGTCGGGATCAGGCTCTACTGGCGCTGAGCCGACTTCTTCTTTTTCTTTGCGTCCGGCGGCGTGAAGATGATGTCGACGGTGCGCTCGAACCGGTCGTCGGTCAGGCTGGCAGGCGGCTGCGGGATGGGATCGGACTTGCGCACAATCGAGATCGCCGCCGCATCGTAAGCTGCATCCCCGGATGACTCGGCAACGTCGACTGAAAGCACGTTGCCCCGCCGATTGATCGCGAAGGAGACCTTGACCTTCTGATTGTTGGGCTCCTTGCCCTCCGGGTTGACCTTGTGGGCGGTAAGATGCGCGCTGATCTTGCGGTTCCAGTCCGCCGTCAGCTTCAGAATATCCTTGCCGATGCCCAGCACAGGCGCCAGCGCCTTCTCGGCCTCGCGCGCGTCCTCATCAAGCGTCTGCCGCGCCGTCGCAACGGACTTCGGCGAGGCCTCCGCAGCGGGCGTCTCGACCGCCGCGATCTTCGGATCCTCGTCCTGCGGCTTCTTCGAGATGTTCTCGGTGACGACCCGATCGGGATCGTCGACCTGTTGCGACTGATCCTTTGGAAGCTCGGTTTCCTTGGTCTCGGCTTTTTGCTCGGGAAGCGCCTGCTGCTCCTGCATCGCTTCGCTATCCGGTCCCGGCGGAAGGTCGGTGTCAGGCGCCTTCGGCGAGGCCATCTCGACAGCGAACTCCGCGCCGGCCGCGCCGAGGCCGTCATCGCCGTCATCGGCGCGCAGGTGCGCCAGCGCGAGCGCGGCACCACCCAGATGCAGCGCGAGCGCCGCCACCGCTGCCAAAATCCAAAGCGTCCGGGCTGGTTTGGACTCGTCCGACATCGCGGCCTCTAAGGCTGAGCGGCGCCTGCCGCAGGCGCCCCCGGAGCGCCTTCCAGCGCAACCAGCTTCACCCGCGAATAGCCGCCTGAGCGCAACAGCTCCATGACCCCCATCAACTCGCCATACGGCACCGAGCGATCGGCGCGCAGAAAGACATACTTGTCCTTGCTCATGTCGGAGAGGCCGTCGAGGGTGCCGATCAACTCGGCGCGGTGGACCGGGTTCTCTCCGATGGCAAGCGTCAAATCGGGCTTGATGCTGAGATAGGTCGGCTTGTCCGGCTTCTTCTGCGGCGTCGCGCTCGACGTCGGCAGATCGATCGGCAGGTCGACGGTCGAGAGCGGCGCTGCGACCATGAAGATGATCAGCAGCACCAGGATGACATCGATGAACGGCGTGACGTTGATTTCATGCGTTTCGCCGAAATCGTCGTCGTCATCATTGTCTGCGAGCGAAACGCCCATGGATCACTCCGCCGCGCGCGAATGCACGCTGCCGTGGCTGCGGTCGAGATCGCGCGAGAGCAACCGCCCCGCCGCGCCCGAGGCACGGCTGACGAGCTCGAGATAGCTCTTCGTCACGCGCGAGAAGTAGTTGTAGATGATGACGGCGGGAATGGCGGCGACCAGACCGATCGCGGTGGCGAGCAGCGCCTCGGCGATGCCGGGCGCGACGACGGCGAGGTTCGTGGTCTGCGACTTCGAGATGCCGATGAAGCTGTTCATGATGCCCCACACCGTGCCGAACAGGCCGACGAAGGGCGAGGTCGAGCCGATGGTCGCGAGCACGCCCATGCCGACGCGGATGCGCCGCGCCTCCGCGCGCATGATCTCGGAGAAGCTCGAAGCCGCGCGCTCCTTGATGCCGGTGTCGCTGGAGAGGCCGGCCGACATCCGCGCCTCCCGCAGCGCCGCCGCCAGGAAGGACGGCAGGATGCCCTCCTTGGCGCCGAGCGCCATCTGCGCTTCGGCGAGCGAGCGTGCCTCCGCGATCTTCTTCAGCGCCGAACGAAGCTTGGTTGCGGCGATCGACAATTCGATCGACTTGGCGATCAGCACCGTCCAGGTCATCAGCGATGCGAAGGCGAGCCCGATCATCACCGCTTTCACGATGATATCCGCCGACTGGAACATCACCCAGGGCGACAATTCCTTCATGGCGGGCGCGATGCCGGCATCGGACTTTGCCGCCGCGGGCGCGGCAGCTTGAGGCGCCGCAGGCGGAGCGACAACCGGGGCCGGACTGACCGCGGACGGCTGAGCCATCGACTGAGCCGGAGCCGCGGGCGCGGCTTGTGTCTGGGCAGAAACAGGGGACGCAAGCCAGGCGGCCGCCAGCACCAGAGCTGTGGCGAGGCTTGCTTGGAAGGACATGATCTTCATACTTCGGCCCAGTAGCGAATGAGGTTGTGATAGATACCCGTCAATTTGACCGTTTCGGGATCGTCACGCCCGAGCCGTTCCACCAGCGCCTGTATCGCGGTGTCGAGGTCAAAGATCATGCTCCGGGCTTGATCGTCCCGTATCATGCTCTGAAGCCAGAAGAAAGACGCAACCCGCGTTCCCCTGGTCACCGGGGTCACCAGATGGAGGCTGGTCGAGGGATAGAGCACGCAGTCCCCGGCTTGCAACTTGACTTCGTGCGAACCGTAGCTGTCCTCGATCACAAGTTCGCCACCGTCGTACTCCTCCGGCTCGGCCAGGAACAGCGTCACCGACAGGTCTGTGCGGATGCGAAGGCCGGTCAGGCGGTCGCCGCGGATGGCATTGTCGACATGCAGGCCAAAATGGTGGCCGCTGCTGGCTGCATAGCGGTTGAACAGCGGCGGGAAGATCTGGAGCGGGATCGCCGCCGCGATGAAGCGCGGGTTCGACGTCAGCGCCAAAATGATGCGGTTGCCGAGTTTTCGCGCGACCTCGCTGTCCGGCGGCAGTTGCTCGTTGCGCTTGACCATGGCCGACTGCGCGCCGGCGGTGGAGCGCCCGTCTTCCCATTCGCTGGCGTCCATGATGCGGCGGAAATCCGCCACATCATCCTTGCTCAGAACGCCAGGCAGGCACGTCAACATGATCAGAACTTCGCCGTCGTCACGAGGTAGAACGCCCGCCCCGGCGCGACCGCTACGAAGGGCACGGCACTGCGATAGAACGAGTCGTAATAGAGCTTGTTCGTCAGGTTCTGAGCGTAGAACTTCATGGTCCAGTTCTGGTCGATCTTCTTCTCGATGAACGCGTCGAAACGCCAATAGCTCGGCAGCTCGTTGGTGTTGGCCGCGAACGTGCCGCCATAGACCTTCGAGCGGTACACCGCCTGCCCGCCGAGTTCCCAGCCTCCGTCGAACTTGTACTTGGTCAGCATGCTGAACGACTGGTGGGCAATGTTGGCAAGCTGCAGACCCAGATTCGACGCAACGCCGCTCTGCGTGACCTTCGACTGCATCAGCACCAGGCCGCCAAAAATGCTCCAGCGGTCGGTGAGCTTGCCCTCGGCCTCGATGTCGATGCCCTGGATCCTGTAGGCGGCCCCCGAAGTCAGCACGCTGTTGACGGTCTCGCGCGCATTGTCCTTGGTCGTCTGAAACAGCGCACCGGTCACCAGCAGGTGACGGTCGGCGAGCTCCCATTTGGTGCCGAGTTCGATCGCCTTGTTACGCTCGGGTCCGAGCAAAACGGCCGTGTTGGGCGGAACACCACCGTAGTCGGTCGCGGTCGCATCAAGCTCCGACCCGAACGGATTGGCCGAGGTGGCGTAGGCCGCATAGACGCTGCCGATCGACATCGGCTTGTAAACCAGGCCGGCGTTGTAATTCACAAGATCGGCGTTCTGCTTCAGATAGGCCGCGTTGGTCGACGAGCTCTGGCTGTAGCCGTCGTAGCGCACGCCGCCGTTGACGATGATCGTGTCCTGCCAGTTCGCGGTGTCCATGGCATACACGCTGGTGGTGTTGACGCCATATCGCGTCGGATTTCCGACGATCCCCGGAATGCTGAAGGGGATGTTGGTGAATTGCGGAGAATAGAGATTGACCCCCGTCACCGCGCCGTTGCTCGTGAAGGCGGAACCGGACAGCTCCGACGCGAGGCCCGCATAGCGGTCGATCGAGATGTTCTCGTTCGCATACTCAACGCCGAACACCGTGGTGTGCTTGACCCCGCCGGTGTCGAGCTTGAACGTGGCTTCGTTCTGGTTGGCCCACACGTCCACGTTCTGCAAGCGGCTCTGCGCGCTCGCCGTCGTGGTCCAGAGTAGCGGATTGGGGCTGGTCGTGTTCGGGTTCTGCGGCAGCGTGCCGATATAGTTCAGCACCGAGTGCTCGCCGCGCACCTTGCTGGTCAGCGTAATGGCGTCGTTGACCTTGTACTCGATCGTGCCGGTGCCGAAATCCTGCCGCGCCGTCTGGAAGTCGCGGTTGAGGAAGCCGTACCAGCTTCCGCGCGGAATGCCCGCCGACGTCACCGGCACGTTGCCCTGCCTGTAAAAGGGCACGCCGAAATCCGGGTAGCCGCTGAGGTCGGTGTGGACGTAGTTCGTCGTGATCTTGATGTCGTTGGTCGGGGTGTACTTGGTCGAGATGAACGAACCCCAGCGATCGTCGGTGATGTAGTTGCGGCCGGCGACGTTGGCGTCCTGGAACAGGCCGCCAACGCGCACCGAGAAGGTGGGATCGATAACCTGGTTGACGTCGAGCGTAACCCGCTTGGTCCGGTCGGTGCCGAACTCGGTATCCATCCGCTTGAAATTGACGTCGCCCGCCTGCTTGGTGACGATGTTGATGGCGCCGCCAGCGGTGCCGCGGCCGGCGTAGGACGAGGCCGGGCCGCGCAGAATCTCGATCTGCTCGGTGAAGAAGTTCTCGCGGATCGAGACCGCGGGATCGCGGATACCGTCGATGAAGACGTCGTTGCGCGCGTCGAAGCCGCGGATGAAGAAGCGGTCACCGAAGGCGTTGCCGCCCTCGCCCGACCCCAGCGTCACGCCGGCGGTGGAGCGTCCGATCTCCTTCAGCGTCGTGGCGTTCTTGTCCTCGAGCACTTCCTTGCTGAGCACGGTGATGCTCTTCGGCGTGTTCAGCATCTTTTCGGGAAACTTGCCGGAGGCCTGGACGTGGTCGACCTTGTAGGGCGCTGCCGGATCGGAATACGGATTACGGTCGGCTTCGCCGGCCGGAACGGTAGGAGCCGTCTGCTGCGCGGGCTGCTGCCGCTGCGCGGCGCGGCGAAGCGCATTGCGCGCGCGGACCTGGTCCGCCGTCGGCTTCGAAGCCACCGGGCGCGGACGCGCGACCGGAGCATCGACCGTCACCGGCGGCAGATTCGACTGCTGCGCTTCCGCGCCGCTCGACACCGATGCTGCCGCGATCAGGCCCGCGACAGCGGAGACCTTCTTGCCGGAAACGCTCGTGAACTTTTCATCGAATGCTGCGACCGAACGCAACGACTTCGGTGCGACCACCTGCCCCATTACCAAACACGCCCCATATTCCTGTTCGCCCATTCACTTCGATGAACGATTGGTGTGTTGGTATCGGCGGCAAAATAGCGGGTCAATGCGAGCAAGCCGCGAGAACGCTTGAATAAGTCCAGATCAAAACGATTCTAAACTACAGTTTGAAATCGTTCTAAAACAAGATTGGAGTCGTTCTAAAGAGAGCGCGAGTTTCGGCGGTCGCGCGCGCATCGTCAATCGCTGCTTGGCGGCTTCATCAGCGAGAACAATTCATCGACGGTCTTCTGCGCCACCGCGCGCACGCGATCGCTGTTGTCCATGCCGGCGATGTTGACGCCGTTGACGACGGCTCTGATCTCGTCGCGGAAGTCGGTGAGAAAGCGCAAGGGATCGCGCTGCTCGTTGGCGACGCGTGCGATCAATCCCGTGATCAGGATCTGACACGCGATCAGCTTGCCGTTCAGTTCGTCCATGCTGCGCTCCCGTTGTGGCGCGCCGATATGACCGATGCCAGTTTTCCTGACAACCGAAACGGCCTCCGCACGATTTAGAACCGTTCTTGCGAGCCCTCGCCTTGCGGCCCATGCGCGGCGCCGCTCGGTGCGGAGCACACCGCTTTCGAGCATTGCACAAAGTTTGCACGCTGATCGTTCCTAACGGGACAATCCAGCACTGCACACCGTAGTGACACGGAGCTGCTCAAGCGGTGCAAAGCTTTCCAATTGTTTAGGATTCTCAACGGATAGTGCTGTTTACACAGGAACTTGGCGTGTATTATACAAGCGCGCTGGAACCCTATGATTGCCTCATAATTCGTAGTTTAGGGCACAAGAGCCGACACGAGACGATATGAAAAAGTCCCGGCCGATCCTCTGGATTCTGATCATCGCGGCCGTGGCCTCCGCAGGTTACTATGGTTGGCAGAAATTCGGCGCGCCCGAGGCCGGAAAAATCCAGACCGCACAGAAGGGGCCGCCGCGCCCGCCCGCCGTCCCCGTGAGCGTTTCGCCGGTCCAGAAGGTGGACTTTCCGGTTTACCTGACCGGTCTCGGCACGGTTGCGGGCTTCAACACCGTCCAAGTCCGGACCAGGGTGGATGGCCAGATCGACAAGATCGCCTTCACCGAAGGCCAGATCGTCAAGGAGGGCGAGCTCCTCGCCTCGATCGATCCCCGCCCCTATCGGGCCACGCTCGACCAGGCCAAGGCCAAGAAGGCGCAGGACGAGGCAAATCTGGCCAATGCCAATCTCGAGCTCCAGCGCGCCATGAAGCTCGGCGAATTCGCCACCGCCCAGCGGGTCGATACCCAGCGCTCGACGGTCGCCCAGCTCACCGCGCAGATCGCCGCCGACGATGCCGCGATCTCCAACGCGCAGACCCAGCTCGACTACACCCAGGTCAAGGCGCCGATCACTGGCGTCGCGGGCCTGCGCCAGGTCGACATCGGCAACATCGTCAATTCCTCGACGCAGACCGGCATCGTTACAATCTCGCAGGTCGAGCCGATCTCGGTGATCTTTACCGCGCCCGAAGATCAGCTGCCCTATATCAGCGAGGGCCAGAAGGCTGGCGCGCTCAGGGTGATCGCCTTCACCACCGACGGCAAGAAGACGCTGGCCGAGGGCAAGCTCGCGGTCATCAACAACCAGGTCGACGCCAGCAGCGGCACGATCCGACTCAAGGCGGTGTTCGACAACAAGGACCACGCGCTGTGGCCTGGGCAGTCGGTGTCGACACGCCTGCTGGTGCGCACCCTCAAGGATGCGACCGTTGTCCCGGATGACGCGGTCCAGCATTCCACCAACGGCCTCTACGCCTATACGGTCAATCAGGACAACAAGGCCGAACTGCACAAGATCAAGGTCAGCTACGCCATCGACGGACGTTCGGTCGTCGACGAAGGGCTGACGCCCGGGCAGCAGGTGATCACCGGCGGCCAATTCAAGGTTCAGCCGGGAAGCCTCGTCTCGACGGCCGTGGCGAGTACGGATCCGGCCCAGAACAAGGTTCGACAGGAATGAACGCGGGCGGGATTTCGGCACCTTTCATCCGTTATCCCATCGGCACATCGCTGCTGATGGCCGGCATTCTCTTCGTCGGTCTCGTCGCCTATCCCCTGCTGCCGGTCGCGCCGCTGCCGCAGGTGGACTTCCCGACCATCCAGATCACCGCCAATCTGCCGGGCGGCAGCCCGGAGACCATGGCCTCGTCGGTGGCCCAGCCGCTCGAACGGCAATTCGCCCAGATCCCGGGCATCGCCCAGATGACTTCGACGAGCTATCTGGGCACCGCGTCGATCACCATCCAGTTCGACCTCAACCGCAGCATCGACGGCGCCGCCAACGACGTGCAGGGCGCCATCAACGCCGCGAGCGGTCAGCTACCGAAGAACCTGCCCTCGCCACCGACCTACCGCAAGGTCAACCCGGCCGACGCTCCGATCCTGCTGTTGTCGGCGACCTCCGACACGTTGCCGCTGACCAGCGTCAGCGACGCGGTCGACGCCCAGCTCGCCCAGCAGATCAGCCAGCTCTCCGGCGTCGCCCAGGTCTTCATCGGCGGCCAGCAGAAACCGTCTATCCGCATCCAGATCGACCCGGCGAAACTCGTCGCCAAGGGCCTGTCGATGGAGGACGTGCGCAGCCAGATCGCGATCACCACGGTCGACAGCCCCAAGGGCAACATCGACGGCCCGAAACGCGCCTACACGATCTACGCCAACGACCAGCTGACCCAGGCCAAGGACTGGAACGACGTCATCATCGCTTACCGCAATGGCGGTCCCTTGCGAATCCGCGATGTCGGCCAAGCGGTCAGCGGCGCCGAGGACGCCAAGCAGGCGGCCTGGGCCAACGGCAAGCGCGGCGTGTTCCTGGTGATATTCAAGCAGCCGGGCGCCAACGTCATCGAGACCGTCGACCGGATCAAGGCCACCCTGCCTCGCCTCGTCGCAGCGATCCCGCCCGCGATCAAGATCGAGCTCATCAGCGACCGCACCACGACGATCCGCGCCGCGGTCGAGGACGTCCAGTTCACGCTGCTGCTGACCATTGCGCTGGTGGTCATGGTCATCTTCATTTTCCTGCGCAGTTTCTGGGCGACCGTCATACCCACCATCACGGTGCCGCTGGCGCTGCTGGGCGCTTGCGCCTTGATGTGGGTCGTCGGCTATTCGCTCGACAATCTGTCCCTGATGGCTCTCACCATCGCGGTCGGATTCGTCGTCGACGACGCCATCGTGATGCTCGAGAACATCACGCGCTACATCGAGGAAGGCGAATCGCCGATGGCGGCCGCCTTCAAGGGCTCCAAGGAAATCGGCTTCACCATCGTCTCGATCAGCATCTCGCTGGTCGCAGTGCTAATTCCGCTGCTGCTGATGGGCGGCATCATCGGACGCCTGTTCCGCGAATTCGCCGTCGTGCTGGCGATGACGATCTTCGTCTCGATGTTCGTGTCGCTGACCCTGACGCCGATGATGGCCTCGCGCTTCCTGCGCGCGCATGGCGAAGTCACCCACGGCAAGTTCTATCAATGGAGCGAGCGCGGTTTTGATGCGATGCTGCGCGGCTACGAATGGGTGCTCGACCATGCCCTGGCCTGGCGCCGAACGACGCTCGCGATCTTCTTCGCGACCCTTGCCCTGTCGATCTATCTGTTCGTCCTGATCCCGAAAGGGTTCTTCCCGCAGCAGGACGTCGGCCTGATCACCGCGACCTCCGAAGCCTCCCAGGACATCTCGTTCGCGGAGATGCAGCGCCGCCAGGTCGAGCTCGGCAAGATCGTGATGGACGATCCCGACGTCGCAACGATCGCGATGAACATCGGCGGCAGCGGCCGCGCCGGCAACAACGGCAACATGTTCATCACGCTGAAGCCGCGCAGCGTCCGCAATGCCTCCGCGCAGCAGATCATCGCGCGGCTGCGTCCCAAGCTCGAGAAGGTGTCCGGCGCCCGCCTCTACATGCAGGCGGCGCAGGACGTCCGGCTCGGCGGCAGGCCAACGCGCACGCAGTTCGAGTTCACCCTGCAGGACGCCGATCTCGCCGAGCTCAACGACTGGGCGCCGAAGATCCTCGCCAGGATGCAGACGTTGCCGCAACTGCGCGACGTCGCGACCGACCAGCAGACCCAGGGCACCACGGTTCAGCTCAAAATCAATCGCGATACCGCAGCGCGTTACGGAATCCAGCCGCAGCTGATCGACGACACGTTGTACGACGCCTTCGGCCAGCGCCAGGTCACGCAGTATTTCACCCAGCTCAACACCTACAAGGTGATCCTCGAGATCCTGCCGGAGATGCAGGGCAGCCTCGAGAGCCTGAACAAGCTCTACCTGAAATCTCCGCTGACCGGTGACCAGGTGCCGCTGTCGACCTTCGCGACCTGGAGCACCGATCCGGTCCGCCCGCTCTCGATCAGCCACCAGGGCCAGTTCCCGGCGATCACGATCAGCTTCAACCTCGCCCAGGGCGTCGCGCTCGGCCAGGCCACCGAGGCCGTGCAAAAGGCGATGGCCGATCTCGGCGCGCCGCCGACGCTCAATTCGAGTTTCCAGGGCACGGCACAGGCGTTCCAGCAGTCGCTCGGCACTGTGCCGCTCCTCATTCTCGCCGCGCTGGTCGTGGTCTATCTGATCCTCGGCATCCTCTACGAGAGCTACATCCATCCGATCACGATTCTGTCGACCCTGCCCTCGGCCGGCGTCGGCGCACTCGCAATCCTGATGGCGGCCGGCTTCGAGTTCAGCCTGATTGCTTTGATCGGAGTCATTCTGCTGATCGGCATCGTGAAGAAGAACGGCATCATGATGGTGGACTTCGCCATCGCCGCGGAGCGCGATGAGCACAAGACGCCGGCGGAATCGATCCGGCAGGCAGCGCTATTGCGCTTCCGTCCGATCATGATGACGACGATGGCTGCCCTGCTCGGCGGCGTGCCGCTGATGCTCGGCCACGGCACGGGCGCCGAAATTCGCCAGCCGCTCGGCTACGCCATGGTCGGCGGTCTGATCGTCAGCCAGGCGCTGACGCTTTTCACCACTCCGGTCGTCTATCTCTATCTCGACGAGCTCAACAACTGGTTCTCGGGCTGGGGCCGTAAGGGTGACGGCGAAGGTGACGAGACGGTCGAGCACGGCACCGTTAAGGAAGCTGCCGAGTAGCAGCTTGCACCGCGCGCCTCACGACGTTACAGCGAGGCCCTCGGTTCACGTCAACGCGGTTTTGCCATGCCCATGCAATCCAGACTTGTCGCCCTTGTCGCCGCCGTCCTGTTGTCGGCGGGTGCCGCGCATGGCCAGCAAAGCGCCAAGAAGAACGCGGCTCCCTCTGCCCCGGCGGCACAGCCCGCACCGGCTCCGACGCAGCCGCAGGCTGACGGCGCTCCGGCGCAGCCGCCCGGCTGGATCGTGCGCTGCACCAGCGTCAGCCGTGACGCACCGCTCGAATGCGCGATGGAGCAGAACGCGGTGCTGACCAAGACCGGGCAGACCATCGTCCTGATCAACATCCGCATCGCGCCCGACACCCGCACACCGGTGGCGCTGCTGCAATTGCCGCTCGGCCTCAACCTTCCCATCGGCGCCAAGCTCCAGGTCGACGACGGCAAGACGGTCGATCTCCAGATCCAGACCTGCGAGAACCGCGGCTGCTACGCTTCGACGCCGATCGCACCGGACCTGCTTGCGACCTTGCGGTCGGGCAAGCAGCTCAAGGTCTCCTTCCAGAACATGGCCAAGGAAACGATCGCGATCCCGATGCCGCTCGGCGATTTCGCGGCAGCCTACGACAAGATCAAGTAGCTCTTTCCCGCGTTCACTGTCGCGCCATCTGCGCGTTGCCGACGGCATCGCCGTCGAGCTTCTGGTCGTTGTGCATGGTGACGCTGACGTGCGAGAGCCGTCCGGTGAATTGGAACGGCGCCTCGTAATGCGAGACCGGACTGCCGCGGTCGCGGCCGATGTCGAGGCCGGACCACGAGATCAGCGTGTGGAAGCCAAGCTGGGTCTGCAGCGACCCCGCCTTCTCACCATCAATCAGTAGCGTGTAGTCGGTGATGCCAGTGCGCGAGCCCTTCGCCGGCGGCTCCTTGCGCACGAGACGCTCGACATGCACGCCCAGCCGCCGCGCGCCCGACGGCACCTTGCGGTCCGAGCGGATGATCTGGTGACTGCCGCCGATGTTGAGGTCGTGCACGAGATGACCGTCCTTGACGTAAAGGCTGTAGCCGGATGTCGCATCGCCATGCGAGATCAGCACACCGTTCGCGCCCTGCCCGTCGACCTCGACGTGCGCCTCAATCGTATAGCTGCGGCTGCGTACGTCGGGCGCAACGTCGGTCGGCACATGGCCCATGCCGGCATGGAAGACGAAATGATGGCGAGCACCATGGAAGCGCGCGGCATTCTCCGCAAAGCGCGGGCCGAACCGGTCATCGAGCGGCAACACCTTGTGCTTCTCGGCTTCGTCCCACCATGTCGCGATCATCCGGCCAAGCCGCTCCGGCTCTTTCGCCGCGAGATCGTCGGTCTCAGAGAAATCCTCATCGAGATGGAACAGCTCCCATTTGTCGCTCTCGAAGGGCGTGCCCGATGGATGGAAGGCGACCGCCTTCCACCCCGCCTGCCAGAGGCCGCGATGGCCGAACATCTCGAAATATTGCGGCGAGATCTTTGAAGGAGCAGACGCATCCATGATCGAGCGCGCGAAGCTCTCGCCTTCCAGCGGCATCTGCCGGCAGCCAGCGATCGTCGTGGGCGCCTCGATGCCGATCAGCTCCAGCAGCGTCGGCGTGAGGTCGCAGGCGTGCACGAACTGGTGCCGCAGCTCGCCCGTGCCCGCGATCTTCTTCGGCCAGTTGATGACGAAGGGATCACGGATGCCACCGCCATGGGTATTCTGCTTGTAGCGGCGCAGCGGCGTGTTCGAAGCCATCGCCCAGCCATGCGGAAAATTGCTGTGGGTGTCCGGCCCGCCGATGTCGTCGATACGGCTCAGCTTCTCCGCGATCGGCTCCGGCTTGAAATTGAATGGGCCCATCGCGTTGACGAAGCCGAGCGGCCCGCCCTCCTGGCTCGCGCCATTGTCGGACATCACGATGATCATGGTGTTGTCGCGGATGTCGGCCTTATCCTGAAATGAGACGAGGCGTGCGAGATGACGATCGGAATGGTCGAGCATTCCGGCAAAAGCCGCCTGCAGGCGCGTGAAGACGCGACGCTCGTCGGCCGAATGATCTTCCCAGGCCTTCACGCCGTCGTTGCGCGCCGGTATCCGCGTGCCCTCAGGCACCAATCCCATCGCCTTCTGACGCGAGAGCCGCTGCTCGCGTTCGACGTCCCAGCCGTGCGCGAACGAGGCGTCGTAGCTCCTGATGATATCCATCGGTGCCTGGTGCGGCGCGTGGCAGGCCCCCAGCGCGACCCAGGTCAGCCACGGGACGTCAGGACGATCGGCGACGTGATCTCCGATGAAGCGGATCGACTGGTCGATCAGATCCTCGGTCAGATGATAGCCGTCGGCATAGGTGCCCGGAGGATCGATATGCGTGTTGTCGGAGACGAGCTCCGGCGCGTACTGGTCGGTCTCGGCGTCGAGAAAGCCGTAGAAGCGATCGAAGCCGCGGCCGAGCGGCCAGCCGTCGAACGGGCCGGTGGCGCCGCTCTCGGTGAGCGGCGTCACATGCCATTTGCCGACCATGTAGTTGCGATAGCCGTGGGTGCGCAGCATCTCGGCGAGCGTCCCCGCCTCGCGCGCGATCTTGCCGCGGTAGCCTGGATACCCGGAATCGAAATTGGCAAGGCACCCGACGCCGACCGAGTGATGGTTGCGCCCCAGCGCAGCCCGCGTCGTCGAGCACATCGCTGTGGTATGGAAGCCGGAATAGCGCAAGCCTTCGGCGGCGAGCCGGTCGATGGTCGGCGTCCTGATCGCCGAGCCGTAGCAGCCGAAATCGGAGAAGCCGACGTCGTCGAATAGCACCACCAGGATGTTCGGCGCGCCCTCGGGCGGCCTTGGTGAATCCGGCCACCAGGGTTTTGAGTCCGCAACCGTCTCGCCGACGGTGCCGCGAAACGGCGTGTCGCTGCCTGCGCTCATCTGATCCTCCCTGTTCGGCCGGCCTGGGTGGCCGCCGACGGCCACGGTTGACCCGCAGCTCGTCCCCACCTAATTATAACGATAATTATGATTATCATTTAGCCGCGATGCAAGCACGGAAGCAGCCACGTTCGGAAGACCCCGGGGTTCGCGATTTCGACCTGCCCGGCGTCGCCCCGTCGCGCCAGAAGCGCAGCCGGGAGACGACGCTGGCGCTGCTGCGCGCGGGCGCCGAGATGCTGCGGACGCGCAGCCTCGCCGAGCTCTCGATCGAAGCACTCTGCACCGAGGTCGGCGCCACCGTTGGCGCCTTCTACAGCCGCTTCGAGAGCAAGGAGGCCTATTTCAACGCGTTGATGGCGCTGGCCGCGCGCGACGGCGAGCACCGGCTGGGCGAGATCAGGCAGCCGTCGCCCGAGACGGGCCTCGGCGAGCTCTGCCAAATCGTTGTCAAAGGCATCATCGCCTGGATGCGCAACCACGAGGGCGTGCTGCGCGCCGCGCTCCAGCATGACGACAGCCGCCCGGACAAATGGACAGCGTTCAAGGCGCTGGCGAAAGCCACCATGATGGGCGCCACCCCTCTCCTGCTGCCGGCCATGGGCAAGGGACGCAAGGCCGCCAAGACCCGCACCATCGCCTTCGGCTTCCAAATCGTCCTTGGTACGCTGGTGAACGCCATCCTCAACGATCCCGGCCCGCTGTCGCTTTCGTCGAAAGAGATGGAGACCCGGCTGGCCGGCTGCCTGTTGCTGCTGCTTCAGGCGGAGCTATGACAATCCTTCGTCGCGAAGGATCTGTTTCGCCTTCTCGACCCGGATCGCCTCGGCCTTTCTTACCCAGTAGATAGCCCGCTCGCTGTCTTTCGGGGCGCCGTTAAGGCCGTGAAAATAGTTGGCGATCATTTCTTGAATGGCCAGCAAATGGCCGGACTCGGCCACCCGCTCCTTCAGATTGAAGGACCTGAAGTACCGCTCCTGGGCCGTCCCTGCCCCTAGCCCCCGTCGCAAGGCCCCGGCGAGATAGAGCCAAGACTCGCAATCGTCGTCGGCGATCGATGCCTCGGCTCGCGCCATCAACGCCAGGCTGGCAGGCTGATCGCCCTTATCATCCAGATATTCAGCCATCTCGATCATGGCCATGACAGAGCCTTTCGCGATGAACGCCTCCAGATAGGCGGCGCCTTCGCCGTCCCCGCCTTCTTTCAAAAGTTGTCGGGCGACCCCAACATCGAATCCAAGCCCGTCTGAGAACACGATCCAATCTCCCGGCAGTCTCGCAAACAGCGAAAGCATAACATCATGCGCTGACATCGCCGCGGTTACCGCGAGCGGACGTCGATCAGTCCACGCCGAGATAAGCCTTCTGGACCTGCGGGTCCTCCGCGAGCGCCGCCGCCGTGCCTGACAACACGCTCTTGCCGACCTGGAGCACCGTGGCGAAATCCGAGACCTCGAGTGCGAGCTCGATCGACTGTTCGGCAAGCAGGATGGTCAGACCCTCGCGATGCAGGCGGCCGAAGGTCTCGTACATGGATTCGACCACCGCTGGCGCGAGACCGAGCGAGGGTTCATCCAGCATCAACAGCTTCGGATCGCTCATCAGCGCGCGACCGACCGCGAGCATCTGCCGCTCGCCGCCGGACATGGTGCCGGCGCGCTGGTTGCGGCGCTCCTTCAGACGCGGAAAGATCTCATAGACGCGTTCGAGCAGCGTGGCCTGGCGCGACTTGTCGTGCAGGGGCGTTGCGCCGAGCATCAAATTGTTCTCGACGCTCTGCTGCACGAACAGCCGCCAGCCTTCCGGCGACAGCGCCAGCCCATTGCGCACGATCGCAAACGCCCTTTCGCCGGCGATGTCCTCGCCGCGAAAGTGGATCGATCCGGAATGCACGGGAATGAGGCCGGCGATCGCGTTCAGCGTCGTAGTCTTGCCGCCGCCATTGGAGCCGAGCAGAGCGACGACGCTGCCTTCGGGAACCTCCAGCGAGACGTCGGACACGCCGATGAGATCGCCGTAGCGCACCTCGAGGTGCTCGATCCGCAGCAACGGCCCGCTCATAGGTCCGGCCCGCCCATCAGCTCGACCGGCGTGTGGCCGGCGGCCGCCTTGGCTGCGCGCTTGCCGAGATAGGCCTCGATCACCGCCGGGTTGGAGGTGACCTCGCGCGGCGAGCCGCGGGCGATCTCCTTGCCTTGGTGGAACACCATCACGCGGCTGGCGAGCGACATGATCACTTCCATGATGTGCTCGACGATCACGAGCGTGATGCCGGAACGATGAATGTCGCGCACGAGGTCGATGGCGAGCCTCACCTCATGGGCGTTGAGGCCGGCCATGGCTTCGTCGAGCAGAAGCACCTTCGGCTCGGTCGCCAGCGCCCGCGCGATCTCCAGCCGCTTGCGACCGGGCGTGCCGAGGGAACGCGCCGGCGCATCCGCAAGCCTGATCATGCCGACGCGCTCGAGCACCGCCCGCGCCCTGGTCTCGGCGTCCTTGCGATGCGAGGTGCGCAGGAACGCGCCGATCATGACGTTCTCCAGCACCGTCATGCCCTCAAAGGTCTGCGGCACCTGGAAGGTACGGGCGAGCCCAAGCCCAGCGCGCAGCTCCGGCGTGAAGTCGGTGATGTCACGGCCCTCGAACAGGACGCGGCCTGAAGTGGTCTTGAGATCGCCAGTCAGGCAATTGAAGAACGTAGACTTGCCCGCGCCGTTCGGGCCGATCAGGCCGAGGATGTCGCCCTGCTCCAAAGTCACGGAGGCGTCGTCCACCGCCTTGAAGCTGCCGAACGCCTTCGTAATTTCGCGTGCCTCAAGGAGCATGGCCAGCTCCGGTGTCCTTGGTCGGCTTACTGCGCCGCGTGAACAGGCTGAGCAAGCCACCCGGTTGGAAACGCGCGATCACGACGATGATCGCGCCATAGAGCACGAAGGTGAGCCCGGCGCCCTTGCCGCCGAGCCAGCTGTTGGAAATCTCTTCCAGCGGCACCAGGATCGCGGCACCGACGAGTGGCCCGAACAGCAGCCCTGCCCCGCCCAGCGCCGCCATGATCAGGATCTTCACCGAAATCAGGATGCCGAATCCGGACTCGGGATCGACGAAGCCGAACATCATGGCATAGAGCGCGCCGGCGACGCTCGTCAGCGCTGCGCTCAGCATGTAGGCGTAGAGCTTGGTGCGGCTGGCGGGGGCGCCGAGCGAGCGCGCCGCGCGCTCGGAATCCTTGATCGCACGCAGGTAAAATCCCATGCGGCTGTTGGTCATCCACCAGGTGATCAACAGCGTGATCGCGAGGATTGCGAGGAAGAGATAATAATACGGCAGCGACGACAGAAACGAGAGATCGAAGATGTTGCGCGGCACGGTCGGCCCGGAGAGCCCGACCGCGGCACCGAGCCAATCGGTGTTGGTCACGATCAGCCGCATCGTCTCGGCGACCGCGATGGTCGCCATGCTGAAATAATGACCGGACAGCCGCAGCGTCGGCACGCCGATGATCGCGGCCAGGCCCACGGCGAGCACGATCCCGCCAGGGATGCCGAACAGGGGCGACAGGCCGAACTTTGCGTAGGATCCCATCGCGGCATAAGCACCGCAGCCGAAGAACACGACGTGGCCGACCGAGACCTGGCCGGCATAGCCGCCGACGATATTCCACGCGGACGCCGCAATCGCATAAAGCAGCACCAGCGCGCCCAGGCGCTGCTGGAACGGCGAGGACAGCAGCAGCGGATAGGCGATCGCAATCGCTGCGACGACCGAGAGCCAGATCAAGCGCCGCATCACATCTTTCTCATCAGGTCTTGCTCATCACATCTTCCCCATCAAGCCCTGTGGCCGGAACCAGAGGAAGAGCAGGAACAGGACATAGACGACGATGTCCTTGTAGATCGCTCCGATCAGATAGCCCGACAGGGACTCGATCACGCCGATCAGCAGGCCTGCGACAAGGGCGCCCGGCACACTGCCAAAACCGCCGAGCGACACCGTGACGAAGGCGACGATGCCGAGCGTCTCGCCGACGGTCGGCACGATGTAGAAGAAGTTTGCAATCAGCGCGCCGGCGAGCCCGGTGGCGCCGGCCGCAATCGCCCAGGCGATCGCCTGCATGGTGTCGGGACGGATGCCCATCAGTTGCGCCGCTGTTTGATCCTCCGCCACCGCCAGCATCTTCGAGCCGAGCGAAGTCCGCGTCAGCAGCAGATGCAGCCCGAGCGTGACGAGCAGCGCGACCACCCCGGCAAGCAGCCGCGAGGCCTCGATGCGCAGACCGGCAAACGCGTAAGTGCCACCCACGATGTTCGGAGGCATCGACAGGAAGTTGGCGCCGAACCACCAGAACACGGAATAGCGCAGCAATAGCGCAAGCCCGAATGTACCGAGAATCTGCGCCAGCATGGGTCCCTTCATGATGTCGCGGATCAGGGTGAAATAGACCACGACGCCGACGGTCGCGAGCACCAGCGTCGCCAGCGGCGCGCCGAGGATCGGCCCTCCCCCCATGAGCGTGTAGACGACGTAGGCCACGTACATGCCGAGCATGACGAAATCGCCATGCGCGAAATTGACGATGTTCATCATGCCCCACACCAGCGTGAGGCCAGATGAAAACAGGGCATAGACAGCGCCAAGCAGAAGCCCGCCGACGATCACCTGCACCAGTACAAAGGACATGAGCCAGCGTTGCTCTGATCAAATCATTTCGGGAATGGCGGGGCGCGCAGCCCCGCCTTCAAATCTCACCAGCCCTTGTAGGGCAGCACCGGCGCCTTCGCGGCATTGGCCTTCGGCCACACCGCGGTGTAGTTCTCGCCGTCCTGAAGCTGGATGATGAGCCCGGAGGCGAGAATATTCTGGCCCTTGTCGTCGAACTTCACGCCCTTGTAGCCCATCATCAATTGCTCGGGCTTCAGGTCGGTCGCCTTCAGCGCGGCCTGGATCTTTGCCGGGTCGGTCGAGCCGGCGCGGTCGATCGCGTCAGCCAGCACGAAGAAGCCCTGCATCTGACGGCCGACGGTGTCGTCCATCTCCTCGCCGCTCTTCTTCTTGTACATGTCGGCGATGATGGCCGACGGTGAGCCGGCCGGCCCCACCGACCATGACGAACGGTTGAAGACGCCTTGCGATATCTTGCCGACCGCCTTGATGAAGGAGGGATCGGAATAGCCGGCGTCGTCGGCGAGCAGCACGGCCGGCTTGTAGTCGAGCGACTGCATGGTCTTGGCGAACAGGATTGCATCCGACGTGTAGCTGATCATGATGATCACGTCGGGCTTTTTGTCCTTGAGCTGGAGCACCTGGCCCTGCACATCGGTCGCGTTGACGGGATAGGCAACGTCAACTGCGATGGCCTGGCCCTTCTCCTTGAAGGCGGCGCTGATCGTGTTGGCGACCGAGGTGCCGTATTCGGTGTTGTCGTGAACCAGCGCGATTGCATCGGTCTTGGCGCCTTGCGCCTTGATGTCGGCGAGGAAATCGACATAGGCCTTGGCGAAGTCGGTGGCGATCGGCGTGGTGCGGAAGAACCATTTGAAGCCGCGCTCGGTGAGATTGGCGGCGACCGACTCGGAGTTCAGGAAGGGAATGCCGTATTTCTCGGCGATCGCGCTCGAGGTCAGCGTGACACCGGACTGATAGGAGCCGAACACGGCGGCCACCTTTTCTTCCGTGATCAGGCGCAGCGCCTGGTTCTGGCCTGTCGCGGGGTTGCCCTGGTTGTCGGCGAACACGATCTCGATCTTGGCACCGCCGAGGCCCGCAAGGCCTGCGTTCTTGGCCAGCGGCAGAGTCCCGAGCTCGGGATGAGCGTTGTTGATGATGTCCATGGCGACCTCGAGCGCCGCCTTGGCGTGAGCGCCGATCGAGGCGGTGCCGCCGGACATCGGCAGGATCGCGCCGATCTTGACGACCTTGTCCTGGGCCTGCGCGGCTGAAGCGAGCGCAAGGGACATCGCAGCCGCGC
The DNA here is from genome assembly GCF_055811835.1 of Bradyrhizobium sp. WSM4874. Lineage (NCBI taxonomy): Bacteria > Pseudomonadati > Pseudomonadota > Alphaproteobacteria > Hyphomicrobiales > Nitrobacteraceae > Bradyrhizobium > Bradyrhizobium sp. WSM4874. Next base: position 247,373 of record NZ_JBVVPR010000005.1, on the reverse strand, counting down.
AAAGCAGCCCGGTGACGTGCTTCAATCTCATGAAATCAGACCTCCCAAGGGGTTTCCCCAACCAGGATTTTTTGGAAGCTCGGCTAAGCGCCCGCTTCCGTTTGTTTATGCCTGGCGATGAGAGGATGGCATGCTGGCCCTGTACCGGCAAGTGAAACGGCTTGCCACTCAGCGCCCTCACCCCACGGGATCGCTCGCCCTCAGCAGCGTCGTGAAGCCGCCATAGATCATGCGCTTGCCGTCGAACGGCATGCCGTCCAACTTCAGCCGCGGGTCCGACATCACCTTCTTGTTGACGGTATCGCGGGTCTCCCGGTCGCGATAGACGATCCAGGAGAACACCACGATCTCGTCCTCCTTCGCCATCACCGCGCGCGGAAACGAGGTGAGCTCGCCATAGGGCACGTCGTCGCCGATGCATTCGACATAGTCGAGCGCGCCGTGCTCCATCCAGATCGCGCAGGCCGATTGCGCCAGCGCCTTGTAGGCCTCGATTTGGTCCTTCGGCACGGCCAGCACGAAACCATCGACATAGGGCATCACGGATCTCCTTGGGTTGTGTGTCCGAAGGACGATGCGGCGCCTGACGATCCGACCAGGAAACGTGATTTTCGGATGAGGCAAACGGTCGCGCGCCGCCGTGGCCCGCCGCCGGAGCCTGCGATCCCACGGCCCGCACGTCCCAAGTGGACCGCAAAACACCCCTGCGTCGCAGCGCTTGCCAGCCCACAGCCGAGCGGGTAGAAACCCTCCACGCCTGAGCCGTGATTTGCGCGACAGCGCCATCGGCCACAGCCGGACAAATCAACAAGTCATTGAATTTGTTCGGCTATTCCGTTGGGGAATGGTGTAACGGTAGCACAACAGACTCTGACTCTGTTTGTCTAGGTTCGAATCCTAGTTCCCCAGCCACTCCGGGTAACCAGCTCACAATCAGACCGTCAGAGGTTGCGCTCTCGTTGAGCGGTACCGCTAAATCAGGATGCGATCGAAGTCGGCGGCAATTCGCGTGTTTGGAAAAATCATCGTCGCTTCGGCCAGAATCTCTTCGTCCCGATAGCGCCCCGACATGTGATTTAGCACAAGTTGCCCGACGTTGTTCGCGGCGGCAAATGAAGCCGCCTCGCACGCGGTGAAATGGCCATAGTCCCGTGCCGTCGCGGCGTCGCGATCGAGGAAGGTCGCCTCGATCACCAGCAGATCGGCGTCTGCCACACGTTTGCACAGCCCGTCCGTGGTTTCGGTGTCGCCGATCACCACGAGCTTCCTGCCGCCGCTCGGCGGCCCCAGCACGTCTTCCGGATCGATCGTGCGGCCGGCGATCACGACTGGTCGCCCCGCAGCCAATTCTCCGCGCAGCGGCCCATCGGGAACGCCGAGTTCGGCGAGACGCTCCCGCTCAAGATGGCGACGTGCGGGACTCTGGAAGCAAAAACCAAAGCTGTCGGTGTCGCGGTGGCGGACCGGAAAGCAATCGACGGTGAAGTCGCCGGCGTCGATAACCAGTCCTTCGATCAGCGGCGCGAACTCCACAGGGATCGGCGCCCTGCCTGCGCCCCACAGGCCGGCAAGCATGCGGATGACGATGTCGAGCGTACCCTGCCCTCCATGGATGGTCATCACGTCCGATTGCTGGCGCAACCCCAGCGTCGAGAAGAGACCGGGGATGCCGAGCACATGATCGAGATGGGCATGCGTCAGCAGAATGCGGTCAAGCCGCCGAAAGCCCGCGCCGCTGCGCAGCAACTGGCGCTGCGTGCCCTCGCCGCAATCGATGAGGACGCGCTTGCCCGCTGCCACAACCAGGAGAGCCGGATGGTTGCGCTCCGCCGATGGAACGCTGGCCGAAGTCCCAAGGAATGTCAGGGCGAACATGCTCGTCAGTGTCCAAGCTTCACCGCCCCCAATGCCACGTGAGCAGCAGCGCGTACAGAGCCCATCGATCCCGCATAGAGTGCGGCAAGAAGTGCGTATCCCGCGATCTGGCGGCCAGCCGCCGCCTTCGGCCCCCGACCGGCGGACAGATCTGGTTCCCGTTGCGCGACCTCCTCATCCCATCTGCCAAATTGCATGCTCGATACTCGGATCGATTTGCAGCCGAGCGACATCGACGCGGCGATGCAAGACAATGGAGATCGTGATGCCGCCCGGATTGACCGCCACTGACTGGGACTACGGCTCGATCAGCACATTGCTGAGCGCCCTGCACGCGCGCAAGCTTTCTGCGTCGGAGTTGATCGAGCATACGATCGCGCGCATCGAGGCGCTGGACGGGCGGATCAATGCCGTCATCGTTCGCGATTTCGATCGCGCAAGAGACGCCGCGCGCGCCGCCGATGCCGCGCTTGGCCGCGACGAGCGGCAGCCATTGCTCGGCATCCCCGTGACGTTGAAAGAACCGTTCAACGTCGCCGGCCTGCCGACGACATGGGGCTTTCCGCATTTCAGGGATTTCCAACCGGCGGAGGACGCCCTTGTCGTCTCGCGGTTGAAGGCGGCGGGCGCTGTCATCATCGGCAAGACCAACATCCCGATCGGTCTGCGGGATTTTCAGAGCTACAATGAGATCTACGGAACGACAAACAATCCGTGGGATCTCGGCCGATCGCCCGGCGGCTCCTCAGGCGGATCGGGCGCGGCGCTGGCCGCGGGGTTCGGTCCGCTCTCGATCGGCTCGGATATCGGGGGCTCGATCCGGGTGCCCGCGCATTTCTGCGGTGTGTTCGGACACAAGCCGAGCCTCGGCCTGGTCCCGCTGCGCGGATACAGCCTGCCGCCGGCGCCGCCCGTGCCTGGCCAGGGCGATCTGGCCGTCGTCGGGCCGATGACGCGCACCGCCTCGGATCTTGCACTCGCCCTGGACGTGATCGCCGGCCCAGACGAGACACGCGACGGGGTCGGCTATCGTCTCGCGTTGCCGGCCCCGCGACACGACCAGCTCAGGGATTTCAGGATCCTCGTGATCGATACGCATCCGTTGATGCCGACAGGCAATGCCGTGCGTTCCGCCATCGGGCGGTTGGCGGAACGGCTCGAACGATCAGGTGCGCGGGTCGCACGCTCGAGTGCGGCGCTGCCCGATCTCGCCGAATCCGCGCGGCTCTACATGAAGCTGCTGAACGCGGCGCGAAGTCCACGCCTGACACCGGCCGCGCTCGCAGAGGCGCAAGGAGTTGCCGCCGCACTCTCGTCCGACGACCGCAGCCTGCAGGCCGAGCGCGCGCGGGGCTGGGCGATGGTCCATCGTGAATGGCTGGCGACCGATGCGGCGCGCCTGCAGCTGCAGCAACGATGGCAGGAGCTATTCCGCAACTTCGACGCAGTGATCTACCCGGCCGCCGCCGTGCCGGCCTTTCCACAGGACCAGTCCGAGCCGTTCGACGCGCGGCAACTGGATATTGATGGACAGCTCTATCCCTATGCCGATGCGTGCTTCATCTGGGCAGACCCCGCTTCGACCTGCGGATTGCCTGCGACCGCCGTTCCGATCGAGCGCACGCCATCGGGCCTGCCAATTGGCGTCCAGATCATCGGGCCTTATCTCGAGGACCGCACCACGATTGCGCTCGCCGGACTGATGGAACGCGAGTTCGGCGGCTTCGTCCCGCCGCCGTCGCTGGCTGCCAAGTAATGGCGAGCTGATCGAGGGCGATTAAGTTCTGTTGGCCGACTGCGCTTCGACCGCCTGCACGGCGACACTCGCGACCTGCTGCAACGCTTCGCGGTCGGAGCCCGAAGACGCCATCACGCCCATACCGACGGATACCGCTGAGACATAGCGTGCGAGTGACGCGGGATCGGCGCTCTCCTTGAGATCGCCTTCGGCCTTTGCGCGAATGAAGCGATCGCGGAGCTGATCTTCGTTCTCGGCGCGGCGGGCGGCGAGTTCAAAAGGGACGCTCTCTGATCCGGTGCCGCACGCAATGCCGCCCTGCACGAGCAGGCAGCCGGGCGGGTTGGCCGGATCGGTTTGCTTGTCGGCGATGCCCATCAGCATCCGCTCGGCGACGTCGCGGGCCGTGGGCGCGGCCACCACCTCGTCCATCCAGACGTTGCGCAGTTTGGTATAGCGGTCGAGCGCGGCCTTCAGTAGCCCTTCCTTGTTGCCGAAACAGGCATAGAGGCTGGGCGGATTGATCCCCATGGCCTCGGTCAACTGAGCGATCGTGGCACCCTCATAGCCATGGCGCCAAAACACTTCCATCGCCTGGTCCAACGCCGCTTCGGCGTCGAATTCGCGGGGGCGTCCCATGCCCATGTACCTGTTCTCCTCGAAACCGACGTCGTCCCTCAGCCTAACGCCTGATCCTATCTATTTGTTCTCGCTTTATTTTCTCTTCCGCTTGCCAACTCTTGCGGTAAGGGGCTACAATTTTCTTAGTGAATGGTACATAAGTATCTTGCGCTGCGGTATCCAGCTCCACATCTGTAGTGAACACTACATATATGGAACGCGCAAATGCATCCCTCCCAAAATACTGCCCAAAATGCTCGCCGCACCGGCCGTTTCCGCCGCCTCCTTGGCGGCGTGGCCATCGTGGGCGCCCTCGCCGTGGTCGGCACAGTCGCGACCGGCCACTACTTTCGAGCCGCCCAGGCGACCGCGACGGCCGCCGCGGCCGAGCAAGCCGTCCCTGTCACGGTCGCGCTGATCGAACCAAAGCAGACCGTGCTGTGGGACGACTTCTCCGGCCGGCTGGAAGCCATCAACCGCGTCGAGCTTCGTCCGCGCGTCGCGGGTGCGATCCTTGCGACCAACTTCACCGAAGGCGCGCTGGTGAAGGCCGGCGACGTCCTGTTCAAGATCGACCCGGCGCCCTACGTGGCCGAGGTCGACAAGGCCGCGGCCCAGCTCGAAGCTGCGAAAGCGCGCGTCGTGTTCACGCAGAATGAGCTCGAGCGCGGCGCGCAACTGGTCGGCAACGCCGTGGTCACACGGCGCGACTACGACCAGCGCGACAACGCCAACCGCGAGGCCATCGCCAACGTGAAGGCGGCCGAGGCGACGCTCCAGACCGCAAAGCTCAATCTCGATTACACCGAGGTGCGTGCGCCCGTGGACGGCCGCGTTGGCAAGATCGAAATCACCGTCGGCAATCTCGTCGCCGCCGGCACCGCCTCTCCGGTGCTGACTTCGCTGGTCTCGGTCAACCCGATCTATGCGTCATTCGATGCGGATGAAGAGCTGGTGGTGCGGGCGTTGAACTCGATTTCCGAGGTCTCCGGCAAGCGCGGCAATCTCGATCAGATTCCGGTCGCGATGGCGACCTCCGGCGGCCTCTCGGCAAAGGGCCACATCCAGCTCATCGACAACCAGGTCAACGGCCAGAGCGGCACCATCCGTGTCCGCGCGGTGTTCGATAACGAGGACGGGCGTCTCATTCCCGGCCAGTTCGCCCGTGTGCGCATGGGCCAGCCCAAGCAGCAGTCGCTGGTCATGATCGACGAGCGCGCGATCGGAACCGATCAGGACAAGAAGTACGTGATGGCAGTCGGCGACGACAGCCGTGCGGTCTATCGGCCGATCACGCTCGGCGGTTCGGTCGACGGGTTGCGTATCGTGACGGCGGGGCTGAAGACCGGCGACCGCATCATCGTCAACGGCCTCCAGCGCGTGCGCCCGGGTGCCCTGCTCAAGACGGAGATCGCGGCAATGGGCGCGCGCGGGCCGCAGCAGGCATCCAACCACAGCAATCAGGACGTCGTGCAGCGTTAGCGTCTCCGCCATGCCGGACCGCGCGGGCAGCACGAGCCGGAATGTGGAAATCGTTGGACTACCTAGACATCACTTCTGGATTCCGGGTTCGCGGGCTTTGTCCGTGCCCCGGAATGATGGGAGAGTCGTCTCTCGCGCAGGGGCAAGGCCATGAATCTCTCGAAATTCTTTATCGATCGTCCGATTTTCGCCGGCGTGCTGTCGGTCCTGATCTTTCTCGCCGGCCTGATCTCGCTGTTCGCGATGCCGATCTCGGAATATCCCGACGTCGTGCCGCCCTCGGTGGTGGTGCGCGCGACCTATCCCGGCGCCAATCCCAAGGTGATCGCGGAAACGGTGGCGACGCCGATCGAGGAGCAGATCAACGGCGTCGAGAACATGCTCTACATGTCGAGCCAGGCGACCACCGACGGTGCGATGACGCTGACGGTGACATTCAGGCTCGGCACCGATCCTGACAAGGCGACGCAGCTGGTGCAGAACCGTGTGCAGCAGGCCGAGCCGCGCCTGCCCGCGGTGGTGCGTCAGCTCGGCATCATCACCAAGAAGTCCTCGCCCGACCTCACCATGGTCGTGCATCTGCTGTCGCCGAACAACCGCTACGACATGACGTATTTGCGCAACTACGCCGTGCTCAACGTCAAGGACCGGCTGGCGCGGATCGACGGCGTCGGCGACGTCCAACTCTATGGCGCCGGCGACTATTCGATGCGGGTGTGGGTCGATCCGCAGAAGGCCGCCGAGCACGGCCTCACCGCAAGCGACATCGTCAAGTCGATCCAGGCGCAGAACGTCGAGGCCGCCGCCGGCGTGGTCGGCTCCTCCCCGAACGTCAAGGGCATCGACCTGCAGCTGTCCGTCAACGCCGAGGGACGGCTTGCGAACGAGGAGCAGTTCGGCGACATCGTGGTCAAGACCGGCACGCGTGGCGAGGTGGTGCGGCTACGCGATGTCGCACGCATCGAGCTCGGCGCCTCCCAATACGGCCTGCGTTCGCTGCTCGACAACAAGCAGGCGGTGGCGATCCCGATTTTCCAGGCGCCCGGCTCCAATGCGCTCGAGATTTCCGACCACGTTCGCGCCACCATGGCCGAGATCAAGAAGAACATGCCGGAAGGCGTGTCCTACCAGATCGTCTACGACCCGACCCAATTCGTCCGCTCGTCGATCGAGGCTGTGATCCATACGCTGCTGGAGGCGATCGCGCTGGTGGTGCTGGTGGTGATCCTGTTCCTCCAGACCTGGCGCGCCTCGATCATTCCGTTGCTCGCGGTGCCCGTGTCGATCGTCGGCACCTTCGCGGTGATGCACGTCTTCGGCTTCTCCATCAACGCGCTCAGCCTGTTCGGCCTGGTGCTTGCGATCGGCATCGTGGTCGACGACGCCATCGTCGTGGTCGAGAATGTCGAACGCAACATCGAGGGCGGGCTGTCGCCGCGCGACGCCACCTACCAGGCGATGCGCGAGGTGTCGGGGCCGATCATCGCGATTGCGATGGTGCTGATCGCGGTGTTCGTGCCACTCGCCTTCATCTCCGGCCTTACCGGGCAATTCTACAAGCAGTTCGCGCTGACGATCGCGATCTCGACCGTGATCTCGGCCGTCAACTCGCTGACGCTGTCGCCGGCGTTGTCGGCCCTGCTGCTCAAGGGACACAACGAGCCGAAGGACCGGCTGACGATCATCATGGAAAAGGGCCTCGGCTGGTTCTTCCGCGGCTTCAACAAGGTGTTCACACGTTCGTCGGAGAATTACAGCGGCACCGTCACCAAGGTGATCTCGGGCAAGGCGGCCGTGATGGGCCTCTATGTGGTCCTGGTCGGCCTCACCGCCTTCCTGTTCCAGCAGGTCCCGAGCGGCTTCGTGCCGGGTCAGGACAAGCAATATCTGGTCGGCTTCTCGCGACTGCCTGATGGAGCAACGCTGGACCGCACCGAAGACGTGATCCGCAAGATGAGCGACATCGCGCTAACCCAGCCTGGCGTCGAGAGCTCGGTAGCATTTCCGGGCCTGTCGATCTCGGGCTTCACCAACTCCTCCAACGCCGGCATCGTGTTCTCGACGCTGAAGCCGTTCGACGAGCGCAAGGGCCCCGCACTGAGCGGGAATGCCATCGCGGCCGACCTCAACAAGAAATACTCCGGGATTCAGGAGGCCTTCATCGCCATGTTCCCGCCGCCGCCGGTCAACGGTCTCGGCACCATCGGCGGCTTCAAGCTGCAGATCGAGGATCGCGCCGGTCTCGGTTATGAAGCGCTGAACGAGGCGACGAATGCGTTCATGGCGGCGATGCAGAAGGCACCGGAGATCGCCGGCGTGTTCTCGAGCTTCCAGGTCAACGTGCCCCAGCTCTTTGCCGACATCGACCGCACCAAGGCGCTTCAGCTCGGCGTGCCCGTGACGGAGGTGTTCAACACGCTCCAGATCTACCTCGGCTCCTACTACGTCAACGACTTCAACAAGTTTGGCCGCACCTACTCCGTCTACGTGCAGGCCGACGCGCCGTTCCGCGCGCGCGCCGACGACATCAGGCAGTTGAAGGTGCGATCGTCCTCCGGCGACATGGTGCCGCTCTCGGCGTTGCTCACGATCCGCCAGAGCGCGGGCCCCGAGCGCGCGATCCGCTACAACGGCTTCCTGTCCTCCGACATCAACGCGGCGGCTGCGCCCGGCTTTTCTTCCGGCCAGGCACAGGAGGTGGCGACGCGGATCGCGGCGGAAACATTGCCGCCCGGCTTTGCCTTCGAATGGACCGACCTGACCTATCAGGAGTTCATCGCTGGCAATTCCGGCCTCTGGGTGTTCCCGCTGGCGATCCTGCTGGTGTTTTTGGTGCTGGCCGCACTCTATGAAAGCCTGACCTTGCCGCTCTCGATCCTCATGATCGTGCCGATGGGTCTGCTGGCTGCGATGTTCGGCGTCTGGATCTCCAAGGGCGACAACAACGTCTTCACCCAGATCGGCTTGATCGTGCTGGTGGGACTCTCGGCCAAGAACGCGATCCTGATCGTCGAATTCGCGCGCGAGCTCGAATTCGCAGGCCGCACGCCGATCCGGGCCGCGATCGAGGCGAGCCGGCTGCGGTTGCGCCCGATCCTGATGACGTCGATGGCGTTCATCATGGGCGTGTTGCCGCTGGTGCTGTCCACCGGCGCCGGCTCGGAGATGCGGCGCGCGATGGGCGTCGCCGTGTTCTCCGGCATGATCGGCGTCACCATATTCGGCCTGTTCCTGACGCCAGTGTTCTATGTGCTGCTGCGGACCATCACCGGCATGAAGCCGCTGACGCATCACGGCAGCGACACCAGCGCGGCGCCGGTGCAAACCGTCGGGAATTAGATCAGGGAAATCCCCGACAGCAACAGCAGAACGAGCACGGTCTTGCGAAAGACCGTCTCGTTGACCCTGTGGAAGGCGATCACGCCGAGCGCGGAGCCTGCGAACAACGCCGGCAGGCTGACTGCGAGATCGATGAAGACTTTTGACGACAGATCCTGATGTCCGACCAGCAGCGCGATCGCGAACAGCTGCATCGCGGCGATGAACGGCTGCACCAGGCCGCGCTGCTCGTTCTTCGGCATGCCGCGCATGTCGCACCAGATCGTGGGGATCGCGCCGGGCATCGCCGTCAGCCCGCCGACCAGCCCTCCCCCGAACCCGATCAACGCGACCCAGTGCCGCCCGACCGCCTCGCCGGCCGTCACCAGCGTCGGCCGCAGCAGCATGTAGGCCGCATAGAGGGCAACGATGATGCCGAAGCCGCGCCGGAGCAGATGCGTATCGGTGCTCTGGAGCAGCGACACCGCGATGGGAACTCCGATCAAGCCACCGACAATCAACAGCAGACTGCCTTCCCAGCGGATACTGCGCCGAAGCGCCCAAAGATTGGTGGCCTGTACGCCGATGCTGCACGCCATCATCAGCGGCACGGCTTCCAGCGGCTGAAACACCCGGAGCAGAATGGCGCCCGCCACTGCCGAGAAGGCAAATCCCGAGAGCCCGGAGACGAAGGCGCCGGCGAACACGGCAACGCTGAGCAGCATCAGGGTCGTGACATCAGGCACAATCCGCCCTCCGGTCAATCGTAGGGAATTTGCGAGACAGGGACCACGGCGCTCTCGGTGCAAAGCGCCGGCCCGAGCGGAACCGACGGATGCATTGCGTAAGCGTGAGATCGTTCCAGCATCGTGAGGCCGACCAGTTGGAGCACGACGAGCGCTGCGGTCACCGCGATTGCGACGATGCTGACATTACGCACGCTCGAATTTGGGGTGGCCGGTCGTGCGCTCCCGCGGATCAACTCCGTTGGCATTTTCTAAAGTATCCTCTTCACCGGAGACGGGAATAATTTCATTCAAACACGGCGCGTCGTGCGGCTGGTCCAGCAGGTGGCGATAGCGCCGCAACACACGCTGCGAGTCGATTTCCCGCTGCGCGCGGAGTGCCGCGCCAATGCGGGCCACGATGTCGCGGAACCTGCCTGCCGAAACCGGTGACGCCGTTCGCATGACAATCTCCTCTCAACCTGTACGAGAGATTGACGGAATTCACTTCCGCTCGCAGTGAGTTGCTTCACACAAATGTCTGATAGGTCGAACAACAGATCGTGTGACGTCTAGTAGAAGACAACGCGGAGAATCGCGTCATTCGATCGAACGACGTGCGATAACTTTCTAATGATGCTTCTGATTGAACCTATTGCGAGCTGCAGCGACTCGCGTGCGTTTTTGAACGCGTCTCAGTGCACAAGCGGATTGGAGAATCCAGCTGCGAGCTTGACGAGATCCGCTTGACGAGAAACGCCGGTCTTGGCGAACACGCGATGCAGATGCGTCTTCACCGTCGTCTCCGCGATGCCGAGCGCCACCGCCGTCTCCGGCACACCGCCGACATCGACGATCGATTGCAAGACCCTTAGTTCCGCAGGCGTGAGTTCGAAGGTGCGGTCAATGAGACCGGCACTGGAGCGACCGTCGAGTTCCGCTTTCCAGATGAACAAGGCTCCGACGGCCGAACTGCGCTCGGCCGTACCCTCGCGCAGCAATGATGGCAGAGCGATTACGTGCGCGACGTAGTAGGAACCGTCACGTGACATCAGCGGAATTTTCCGCCCCGAAGATGCAGCCAACGCGACCTCGCCTGCGTCACGGAAAATATCGCGCAGGGCCGAATTAGCAGCGGAGGATCTTGCCACCAACCGGCCCGAGACGGACCGCAGGACATCATCGACGGCCAGGATCGTCTCCGCGGCCGGATTGCTGTGGACGATATGACAGGTCGAATCGAGCAGGATGACACCGGCATTCAGTCGGTCCACGACGTCGGCGAGCGCGATCGCTCGCTGCTGCTTCCGCTCGATCGCCCGGTTGATCAACAGCGCCCGGCTCGCATGCGGAGCCAGAAACTGCATCCGCGCCCGCTGCTCGGCGTCGAGCATCTCCCTGCCCGGGATCACGGTCAGCAGCATCGGACAGGGCGACTTCGACTGCTCCAGCACCACATTGGCGACGTCGACGCAACCCTGGGGGCGCAGCCATTCCTGGTAGAACCGGCCGCGGCGATATTCGTCGAAATCCACGAGATCGGGGATGTTGCGCACCTCGCCATAGCGCGGAAGCCGAGCAAGCGGATCGTACCGGGAGTAGGTCTCCGCATAGAGCTGAATGTAGTGCGGATCGACCCCGCAATAATAATGCGTCGCGCCTGATTTGCTGACCGGGTCCTTCGAAATCAGACCACAGGCTTTGCTGCCGATGAAGGCATTGAGCTTGACGACGACCTCGCTCCACAACTCGGGATGGAGACCCGCGTCATAGATAGTCTCGATCAACTCGGACGGTTTTGGAAGTCGGGGCATCGGAAGAGCCAGTAGTGACACATGGAGGTGGCGACATGTTCTTCATGCCCGGCGGCTCCTGTGAGTCTGGCGAGGGAGCGAAAGGTTCAATCCCGAGGGCACAATCAGCCGCCTAGTTGACCAGCGGATTGGAGAATCCTGCCGCGAGCTTGACGAGATCGGCCTGACGCGAAACGCCCGTCTTGGCGAACACGCGATGCAGATGCGTCTTCGCCGTCGTTTCTGCGATACCGAGCGCGACCGCCGTCTCCGGGACGCCGCCAACCTCGACGATCGACAGGAACACGCGCAGCTCGGCCGGTGTAAGGTCGAAGGTCCGCGCGATCAATTCGCCGTAGGACTGTCCGCCGAGCGATACCTTGCGCAGGAGCAGCGCACCGATGGCGTCAACCACCCGCTCGCCGCCGCCCCGCAGGACGGACGACAGCGGCAGGATATGCGCGACGTAGCGCTCGCCCGAGGGCGAAAGCAGCGAAAACGCCTGCCCCTTTGCGGCAAGCAGGGCAATTTCATTGCGGGTCGCGAACGCTTCCCGCAGCGTCTGATTGGCCTCCGCGCTGCTGGTCACCAATTGCCCCGCAACGGACCGAACCAGATCGTCTGCTGCAAGCAGGTCGTGCCCCGCGGAATTCGCGTGCACCACCCGGCAGAAGCCATCGAGCAGGAAGATGCCGCAGGCAAGATTGTCCAGGACCTCCGCCAGTGCCGTCGCGAGCGTCAGTTGCGAGGTCATGGCGCGGTTGATCAGCAATGCGCGGCTGGCGTGCGGGACGATCAGCGAGAGACGGTGCTTCATCACCGGATCCACCATCCGGCGGCCCGACAGCACCGTCATCATCACGGGGCAGCTCGCATTCGAATTCTCGAGCACGACGTTGGCCGCATCGCTGCAACCCTGCGGCCGCATCCATTCCTGGTAAAAGCGTCCTCGCCGATATTCATCGAAATTGACGAGATCCGGAATGCTGACGATCTGGCCGTGCGGCGGCAGGACCGTCAGGGGATCGAATTTCGAATGCGTCTCGGAATAGAGCTGGATGTAGTGCGGGTCCGCCCCGCAATAATAGTGCGTGACGCCGAATTTGCTGATCGAGTCCTTGGAAAACAGCCCGCAGGCTTGGCCGTCGACGAAGTCGCGGATGCCGGTGACGACGTTATTCCACAGCGAGGGATCGAGCCCGGCATCGTAGATGGCCTCGACCAGGTCGGGCAGTTTCCGCGGTCCGTGCATGGCTATAAATGGCCTGGGTGATCAATATCACCGAGCATACCACAACCACAGCATGCGGCATCCTCCGATCGGAGGAGGCGCCGGCCAGGCAACGAACGGATATCCGCTTCGGGGGCTACTGATGCAGAGTCGCGATACCGCACCTGGAGGCTCACATCTCGTCCCAGCCGACCTTCTCCACATTCTCAGACCAGACCGCGGCGCGATAGATCTCGCGCCCGTCGGTGTCTCTGACCCGGATGCAGGCATCGCGGCCGCGCAAATCGTCGCGCCAGACGAACAGGTGGCTTGCCATCTCGTTGGCCACCACGAATGTCGCTTCGGGGCATTCGAACACCATGCCACCCGGATCGATCTTCACGATATTGCCGAGCATAAGATCAAAGAAAAAACGGCGCATGCAACACTCCAACTGCGGGCGGTGCACGCCCGTGCCGTCTCCAATCGGCATTTGACCTGAAATTCAATCGCGCGGGGTCACGACATCTCGCGGCTCCTGACGTCACTGGGCGTGGCGCCATAAGTCCGCCGGAAGCAGCGGTTGAAGTATGACAGATCGCCGAAGCCGACATCGTAGGCGATCGAGCTGACCGTCCGCTCGGCGTACCCGGGTTCACGCAACATGCGATGGGCCCGCTTGACGCGTTGTTCGATCAGGAACGACGAGAACGTCTTGCCGTCGGCCTCGAACAGGCGCTGGAGATAACGTGGCGTCACGCCGAGCTCCTGGGCGACCGTGGCCACCGACAGATCCTGCCGCCAGCAATTGTTGGCGATGGAAACTTTGGCCTTCTGCAACCGTGCCGCCTTGACGCCGCGCCGCCCGGCCAGCTCCCGCGGCTCATTGGTGGCACCGAGGACGATCGCCAGAAGATCGTGCAGATGCCCGACCCCGAGCTGCCGCAAATTGGGCATCGCGAACGCCTTCTCCCGCACCAGCGTCACCGCGTAGTCGACCAGCAATCGAAGTCCCGTTGAGCTCTCCGGCATGACACGCATCACGGCGTCATCGACATCCACGATCATCGGCGCCAGCACGCGTCTCGGCACGCGCAGCGAGAAGCAGCTGCCGAGCGACAATCGCTCGAACGTCGTGACGTCCTCCGCGCTCGTCAAGACCGCCTCTCCTGCACGAAGGCTCAGATCGTGTCCCCTTTCGGATATCCCAAGCACGCCCGATCGATTCACGATCAGGGCCAGGCTGTCGTCGCCATCGGCAACCAGGTGCTTGGTGCGAATGACGCGCGCTCCGCACAATCCTCCGATCAGCAATTGAGCTTCCGGCAGGACGTGGGACGTGAAGCTCGCCGCAGCCGGCTTTCCTTCCTTGGCCTCGACCTCCGCCTTCAACACCCCGCGGCAGTAGAAATCGCGAAGCAGCGGGATACGCTCGTTTTCGGGAATTTCATTCGTTGAAACATTGAGAACGGAAAAATCAAACTGGCTCACTGCAATCCTCCAACCGACGAGCAGGTCCGGCCACGCGCTGTCGTTTCCTCACACTCGCGTTCGATGCCATCGCGGCATCTCCTCACGGCGCTCGCTGCTCTTCACTTTTCTGCAACGCGATATACGAAAGTATGAAACGACTCGCGTCCTGCATTCGGAGGACACGGGAGCTCGGCTCATCACAATGGATTGAGATCACGGCAGATACCGGCAAACCAGGTGAAATGGATCACACGACGTCGTCACTACCGTTCGTTCGACGCGCGAATGGAACGGCAAAGCCGGCGGCGATCTTGACCAGGTCGGCCTGCCTGCCAGCGCCGGTCTTCTCGAACAGGCGGCCGAGATGCGTCTTCACTGTCGTTTCGGCGATGCCGAGCTTTGCCGCAATGTCTGGAACGCCGCCAATCTCGATAATGGCCATCAAAACGCGCAATTCGGACGGTGTCAGTTTGAATGCCGCAGCGATCGCATCGGCTGCGAGCCATGTCGCCGCCGATGCCTTCTGAACGAAGAGCACCGTGGCTGCAGCATCTCGCGATGGAGTGCGATCGCGCTTCAGGGGAAAAGCGTGGAGCAGATAGTGCTGCCCATCAACTGATGTCGCAAGCTCGATCTGACGGCGGGCAGTGGAACGAGTTTCGCTGCCTGAATCTGTTTCGCACAGACCGCGGAATATTTTGTCGGTCGGGGTGTTGCGGGCCACGATCCGGTCGCCGACCATGGCGAGCAGGCTCGCGTCGGCGAACAGCTCGCGGCATGCTGCGTTTGCATGCACGACCCGGCCGTCTGCGTCGAGCACACAGATCGCCGTGCTCAGTCCATCCAGGACTTCGGCAAGGTCGTCCACGGTATGCGAGCGTGCCCTGATTTGCCGGCCCATGATCCTGGAGCGCTGGAGGTGCGGAGCAAGCAGCCGCATGCGCTCACGCATCGGCTCGTCAACGATACCGCGCGAGCGGTGGCGCAACACCTGCAGGATCGTGGCGCGCGTGTCCGACTTCTCGAGCGCAACGGTTGCAAGGTCTATCGCTCCTTGCGGTTCCACCCACTCGCGATAGAAGCTCGTTGCCAGGAAATCGGCCTGAGGCATGATGTCGGCTACGCCGATCGTCTGCTCCGCCGCGAGCGTGAGATGACGATCGAGCAGAGGGTCCAGCTCCACATATCGGTCGCGATAAAGCTGGCGGAAGCGGGATTCGGTGCCGAAATGCTCGTGGATCTCGATCGAGAGCTTGGCTCTGTCCCTGGACAGGATGGTCGCGGCGCATCCGCCGACGAAATGCGAAACCTGTTCCAGCACCCCGTTGCGCAGCGCGGGATCGACCGCCGCGTCGTAGATCTCGCCGACCAGGGACGAGAATCGATTTGCGTGGAGGATTGTCATCGGCCGGACGACGCAATCTGCGTATGGCTCGCCCGCGCGAGATAGATGGCGATCCGGGGACTGGCGAAGGAGACGGACCGGTCGATCGCCGCCTTCGACGCGGAGAAAACGTTGCAACGAAATGCTGGAATATCGAACATCGTCCTTGCGTAACGTCAACCGCAGGATGCGGCTTGGACGTTTTCGCCAAAGACTAGGATAAATGCGAACAGCGCGCGGACTGTGTGCGATCAGTCACGCGAGCGATGCGTCAGACGCCGCGCGCGCTGCAAAATCCTGCCGCCACCGATCCCGCCGGCGTCGCATCCGGCTCCGGCAATTTACTTGCGATTCTCTTCGCAGAATTTCAGCGCCGCCAGCGCTTCGCCGGCACGCGGCACCTGCATCTCGATGCTGTCATCATCATCGTCCTCGAAATCGAGAGAGAGACGCTTGGCCTTGGACAGCCGGTCCATCATGGACTGATCGTATTCGAAGATGCCGCGAACGGTGGTCTTGTCCATGACCTCCCACTTCGCCTTCTTCATGATATCGGCGTCATCGGTGCCGACATCGGCCCGGAGGATCTCGCCCACCTTGTCCCACTCCCAACCGTCATAGATCATCACGATCACGATCGCCTTCTCGGAATAGGTGATGACGATGACGTAGTCCCGGTTCTCGTCTTGCTTGTCCTTGTAGCCGCGGCTCGCATTGCAATGTGCGTCCTGCGTGCGCTTCTCGATGGTCCAGTCGCCGACCTTGGATTGTTGCGCCTGCACCGGTCTTGCGGTCAAAGCGGCTGCGCTCAAGGCGCCGGCCAGCAACCCGACAGCGAGAAGAGATCGTTTCATGTCAGCCTCCAGCGTGTTCCCCGGACCGAGATGACCACCTCTGCCGGCGGCTCGCAAGGGCTTCCCCCGGTTTGCGTAGGACGCCGACCTCGCCCTACTCCCGCCGCGGCACGATCGCGATCGGGGTGAAGGTGTAAACCTCCTCGCCGTTCTGGTTGAACATCGTCCATTTCACCAGCGCGATGCCCTGCGGCTTCGACTTCGACGGCGTCAGGCTCATGACCTCCCCGACCAGATGCAGGCGGTCATCGGGCCGTACCGGGATGGTCCAGCGCAGCCCGTCGACGCCGGCGCCGATCAGCGGATGCGTGCCGAAGGGGCGGGTCTGGATCGCGAGGCTCATGGCAATCGCGGCGGTGTGCCATCCCGAGGCAGCGAGACCCCTGAACAGCGTCTGCTTGGCGGCTTCGTGGTCGAGATGCATCGGCTGTGGGTCGAACTCTGCCGCGAACCGCTTGATGTCGGCCTCGGTGACGTGAACTTCAGGGGATTTGAACTGCATTCCAATGGTGAGATCGTCGAACCACTCGACCTGCGCCATGATTTCGCCTCGCAATGTGATGCGCCGCCTCGCGCTAACAGAATTGAGCAAGAGCGGGATGTAGCGGCTCCGCAGCGCACAAACCAGCCCGGGGGTTCCCCAAGAAACCCGTTTCCAGATGCGACGAAACACGCCTGAAACAGATGGCCGGTTATGTGGTTGTCAAAATCATACAGGGACGGCCACCATGCAATTCTTCCTCGACCTGATCTGGGATTACTCCTGCTGTCAGCACCTCGTTGCCCTGCCACCGCAGGAGGATGAGCTATGATCGAGCTGATCTCGGCCTTGCTCGCGCTTTGCAGCGTCGGCGTTTTTGCAGCGCACGCGGTGGATGCCTATCGCACCACACATCACTGATAGCCGTGCACTGATAGCCTTGCCCTAGAACGGCCGCCGGTAGAAATGCTCCGAATGGGTTGCCGGCGGAAACCTGTTGGCGAGCGCGAGAGCTCCCCTTTCATCCGTCTCGAGCGCGATCTTCTGTGCGAGCATCACGTCGCCGGGAACGAGAAAGCCTGACGGGACGAAGCACCACCCCATCGTCGCATTTCCGGCCGCATCGATCTCATGGACATTGGCCGCAGTGCCATAATGGATGCGATAGGTCTTGCCGGTATCGCAGCCGACGACATCGAAATGCCGGTGCTGCTCGAATTGCGCGCGCTGCGCCGGCGACAGCCAATCGGCCAGAAGCCGGCGGCCGCGGGCATCCGGCGTGTTCTCGCCGAAGAAGCGCCGATAGAGTTCGCGTAGCGCATGCAGACGCGCACGCGCCGGCGCGCGGAGCCAGACTGCCGCGATCATGAGCAGCTCAGATCAACCGCCGACCAGGCGGGGATAGAACAGCGTTTCCTGCACGGTCGGATCGAACGATCGGATCCGGGTGACTTCGCCAGGTCCGGTTCGCAGCGCGGCGGTGAAGCCCGCTCCGGTCAGCTCCCGAAAGCGCCGTTCGGCCCGCGCCAGCGCTTCGGCATTGCCAGGATCAAACTCGTGGCGCGTGTCGCCAGTCTGGTCCATCACGATCTGGGTTGCCATGTTGAGTCTCCTCATGCCCAGCCCTGTTCGATCTAAGCAAACCTCGTGCCGTCGGTTCCTGATGGCAACAACTTTCTCTTGTCGGCGCATCACGCCTTGCTGAGCTGCTCAACGCGAAGCGGCCGTTCCTCCGCCCTCGTCGATCTGCCGTCCCATCAGGGCGATCGCCTTCTGATAAACCCCGGCGGCATTCCAGGCCTCGATGGCGACGAAATTCGGCTCGCCCGGCTGGTAACCGGCTCCTGCACGCCAGCCATGGGCCTTGAGGAAATTCGCCGTCGAGTTCAGCGCATTGGCGGCAACTTCGAGATTGCCGGTGCCATAGGCCAGGATGTTCTTGGGCATGAACTGGGTCTGGCCGACTTCGCCGTGCATCGAGCCGCGGGTTGCACCCGACAGCGTGCCGCGATCGACCAGCTTCAGCGCCGCATAGAGCTGCTCGGTGAAGAATTCGGGACGGCGGCAGTCATAGGCGAGCGTCGCAATCGAGGAGAGCATGTTCTGGTTGCCGCGCTGGCTGCCGAACCCGGTCTCCATGCCCCAGATCGCGATCAGCGGCCCCGGCGGGACGCCATAGCGCTGCTGGATCGAGGCGAACAAGGCGGCCTGCGACTGCTTGAGCTGGCGGCCCTTGGCGACGATGGTGGTGGCGCCGCGCTTGGCGAGGAACTGGTCGAGCGTCAGCGAGAAACTGCGCTGGCCGCGGTCGGCCGCGATGGTGGCACTGGCGTAATTGGTCTGCATCAGCGCCGAGAGCGCAGTCTGGCCGACGCCCTTGCCCTGCGCCTCCGCGCTGAATTCGCGCTTCCAGGCCTCGAAGCCGGCCGACGAACTGCCGCATTGCGCGGCGTGAGCGGCGGGCGCCAGGCAGCCGAGCAGCGTCATCGCCCCAAAAACCGCCCCAGCTACAGTTCTGCCCCTGATCATGTACGATGTCCTCTCTCTGGCGCGATCCAATGCCCGAGCTTACCCGGACGAAGGCGCCGACTCCATGGCGTGATCATACGACAGTTCCAGTCCATCCAAATTGCCTTCCTTGCGCCACTTGTCGAGCAGCCGCAGGAATGCCACCGGCCCGCGCCAATACTGGCTGTTTCTCGCCGCGATCGGATCGAACACGCCTTCATTGTTGTAGTAGCCGGGCGTGCATTCAGCGAGATAGGTCTGGCGGCCGAGCGCGGCTTTGACCACCTCCTCGACCCAGGCGTCCTCGGCCTCGAGCGTCGGCTCCAGCATCCGGGCTTTGCGCTTACGCGCCTCGGCGATCACATAGGCGATGTGCTGGGACTGCGCGTCGATGATGTGTGGGAAGTTGGCGCTCTGGCCGGCCTGCACCGTGACGATCTGGAAACAATTCGGGAAGCCGCGACTGTAGAAGCCGTGCAATGTCTTGACGCCAGCGCGCCAGCGCGCGGACAAG
Organism: Bradyrhizobium sp. WSM4874; assembly: GCF_055811835.1. NCBI lineage: Bacteria > Pseudomonadati > Pseudomonadota > Alphaproteobacteria > Hyphomicrobiales > Nitrobacteraceae > Bradyrhizobium > Bradyrhizobium sp. WSM4874. The sequence goes on along the minus strand of NZ_JBVVPR010000005.1, from coordinate 227,898 downwards.
CTGATGCCGTCGCGACCATAGACCTCAAAGCCCATGCGGCGGGCATAGTCGGTGCCGACCTCGAAGCCGCTGGCATAGATCAGGCAGTCGAGCTCATAAGCCTTGCCGTCGACCACGACCGCGTTCTCGGTGATGCGCTCGACGCCCTGTCCCCTGGTGTCGACGAGTTGCACGTTGGGCCGATTGAAGGTGTCGAGATATTCGTCGTGGAAACACGGCCGCTTGCAGAAGGCCTTGTACCAGGGCTTTAACGCCGAAGCCGTCGCCTCGTCCTTGACGATCGCATCAACGCGCGCCCGGATCTCTTGCATCTTGCGATAATCAGCCTGCTCGATAACCTTGAGCGCCTCCTCGATCGAGGTCACCGGCTGGGGCTGGCGGCGCGGCGCCAGCAGGATCTCGCCGAGCAGGCCGGTCCAGCCGTCCTGCACCAGATCCTGTTCGAAGGGCTCGCCCGAGATCACCGCGGTGAAATTATCCATGCGTTCGCGCTGCCAACCAGGCCTGAGCCCCTGCGCCCAGCTCTGATCCGTGGGGCGGTCGTCGCGCACGCCGATCGCCGACGGCGTACGCTGGAAGACGTAGAGCTCCTTGGCCGAGCGGCCGAGATGCGGCACGCATTGCACGGCGGTGGCGCCGGTGCCGATGATGCCGACGCGTTTGTCGCCAAGACCGGTCAGACCACCTTCGGCCGTGCCTCCGGTGTAGGCGTAATCCCAGCGGCTGGTATGGAAGCTGTGTCCCTTGAAGCTTTCGATTCCGGGAATGCCCGGCAGCTTCGGACGGCTCAGCGGGCCTCCGGCAAGGATGACGAAGCGCGCGCGGATGCAATCACCGCGATCGGTCTCGACCAGCCAAATTGCCTCCTGCTCCTGCCATTCCATGCGCGTGATGACGGTCTGAAACAGCGCGCGCTCATAGAGACCGAAGTGACGGCCGATGCGGCGCGAATGTTCGTAGATCTCGGGTGCTCGCGCATATTTGCGCACCGGCATGTAGCCGGTCTCTTCCAGCAACGGCAGGTAGATGTAGCTCTCGGTATCGCAGGCCGCGCCAGGGTACCGATTCCAGTACCAGGTGCCGCCGAAATCGGCGGCCTTTTCCACGACCCGGAAATCATCGATGCCGGCTTCGCGCAGTCGCGCGCCGCACAGAAGGCCGCCGAAGCCGCCGCCGACGATGAGCACCTCGGTCTGTTCGCTGACAGCCTCGCGCGCAAATCCGGAATTCGCCCAGGGATCGTCGAGATAGCGCCCGAACTCGCCGGTCACCTCGACATATTGCGCCTTGCCCTCGGTGCGCAGGCGACGATCGCGCTCTTCGCGATAGCGCGCACGGAGTGCCACAATGTCGATTGTAGATTCGCCGGCTGCACCGGTCTTGTGTCTTTGCGCTGACATCCGTTTCCTCCCCGGCGGACACTGCTTCGCCGGCAGCTCGCATCACTTAGCCCTGAAAAAAAGACGCGCGCAATCACGTCCCTCGCTTTTTGCGTGAACGTCGCGTGGCGTTCCGCTAACCTCAAGCTCACATCACAAAGCGTACGCCATGCAACGACATGGCGGTCCGGAGGACACGATGCAGGGATTGATGATGGACATGCCGCTCCTGATCAGCGGCCTGATCCAGTATGCCGCCGATTATCACGGCGAGGCCGAGGTTGTCGCCCGCGAGATCGAAGGCGACATCCATCGCTACACCTATGCCGACGCCCATCCGCGCATCAAGCGCATGGCATTGGCGCTCAAGAGGCTCGGCATGATGCCCGGTGACCGCGTCGGCACGCTGGCCTGGAATACGCACCGGCATTTCGAGATGTTCTACGCCGCGCCGGGCATGGGCTATGTGCTGCACACCATCAACCCGCGGCTGTTCCCTGAACAGCTCGTCTACATCGTCAATCATGCCGAGGACCGGCTGCTGTTCATCGACCGCGCCACGCTGCCGATCGTGGAAGCGATCGCGCCGCAGCTCAAATCGATCGAAGCCTATGTCGTGATGTGCTCGCGCGAGCGGATGCCGGAGACCAAGGTTGCCAACGTCCATTGCTACGAGGAGCTTCTGGAACGGGAGAACGACGCCGGCTTCGCATGGCCGGAGTTCGACGAAAAATCGGCGTCCACGATCTGCTACACCTCCGGCACCACGGGCAATCCGAAGGGCGTGATCTATTCGCACCGTGCCGCGATCCTGCAGACCATGGTCTCCTGCAATTTCGACTTCCTGCCCGGGCACCTGGAAGGCGTGCGCGAGGTGATGATGCCGATGGCGCCGCTGTTCCACGGCAACGGCTGGAACATGCCGTTCACCGCGCCCTATACCGGCTCGAAGCTGGTGCTGCCCGGCCGCAATTACGAGCCCGACAAGCTCTACGAGTTGCTCGAAGGCGAGAAGGTGACGCTGTCGGCGGGCGTGCCGAGCTTCTGGTTGATCCTGCTCGACTGGCTCGGACGAACCGGCAACAGGTTCTCGACACTCCGTGCAACATTGTCGTCAGGCTCGGCGCCGCCGCGCGCCATGGTCGAGAAGCTCAAGCGCGAGTATGACATCGACTACATCCAGGCCTGGGGCATGACCGAAGCCCTGGGCTGCTCGATGCCGGGCCTGCGGCCGGGCTCCGAACATCTCGACGACAAGGAGAAGTTCGACCGCCGCCAGGTTTCGGGCCGCGCCTGTTTCGGCACCGCCTTGCGCATCGTCGACGACGGCGGCAACGAGCTGCCGCGCGACGGCAAGAGCGTTGGCCATCTGCGCGCGCGGGGACCGTGGGTAGCGTCCGGCTACATGAAACTCGATGAAGGCCTCGACCGCGACGGCTGGCTGATCACCGGCGACATGGCCGTGATCGACCCTCAGGGCCACGTCACACTGACCGACCGCTCCAAGGACGTGATCAAGTCCGGCGGCGAATGGATCTCCTCGATCCAGCTCGAGGACGTCGCCTTGTCTCACCCCGATGTGCTGCAAGCTGCCGTGGTCGCGATCAACCATGAGAAATGGCAGGAGCGGCCTCTGCTCCTCGTCGTCCGCAAGAAAGGCGCGACCGTCGATGGCAAGACGCTGCTCGACCACATGCGCCCGAAGATCGCGAGTTGGTGGATGCCTGACGCCGTCGAGTTCATGGACGAGTTCCCGATGACCGGCACCGGCAAGGTGCTCAAATCGGCGCTGCGCGAGAAATTCAAAGAGTATCGCGCCCCTTGAGCCGATCGGGCGCCGGCCTGTCCATCGATCAAGGAGACCAAAAATGCTCTATCCGATGTCCTCCAAAGTCGTCGAGCTCAAGCGCAGGCTCGAAAGTTTCATGGACCGGCACATCTATCCGAACGAGGTGCGCTTTTATCGCGAGGCGGAGGAGCTGGGGCCTTGGAAGATCTATCCGGTCGTCGAGGAGCTGAAGCCGCTGGCGCGCGCCGAAGGCCTCTGGAATCTGTTCCTCCCGGACTCCAGCCACGGTGCAGGCCTGACCAATCTCGAATATGCCCCGCTCTGCGAGGTCATGGGCCGCTCGCACCTCGCGCCCGAAGTGTTCAACTGTTCGGCGCCCGACACCGGTAACATGGAGGTGCTGGAGCGCTATGGCACGGACAAGGACAAGGAGCGCTGGCTGAATCCGCTGCTCGCGGGCGAAATCCGCTCCTGCTTTGCCATGACCGAGCCTGCCGTCGCCTCATCCGATGCGACCAACATCGAAAGCTCGATCGTCCGCGACGGCGACCATTACGTCATCAACGGCCGCAAATGGTACACGACGAACGCAACCGACCCGCGCTGCAAGATCTGCATCTTCATGGGCAAGACCGATCCCGACAATGCGGACCGCCACAAGCAGCAATCCATGATCCTGGTGCCGATGGACACAGCGGGCGTCGAGGTCAAGCGTCCCCTGCCCGTGTTCGGCTTCTACGGCGTGCCCGACCGTGCCTCCGAGGTCGTCTTCACCAATGTGCGGGTCCCCAAGGAGAACATGCTGCTCGGCGAGGGCCGCGGTTTCGAGATCGCGCAGGGACGCCTCGGTCCCGGCCGTATCCACCACTGCATGCGGCTGATCGGGCTCTCCGAACGCACGCTGGAGAAGATGTGCCGCCGGGTGCGCAGCCGCGTCGCCTTCGGCAAGCCGGTTTCCGAGCAGACGGTGACGCAGGAGCGCATCGCAGAAGCCCGCATCATGATCGAACAGGCCCGGCTGCTGACGCTCAACGCCGCCTACGCGATGGATACCGTCGGCAACAAGGTGGCGAAAGCCGAGATCGCGATGATCAAGGTCGCTGTGCCCAACATGGCCTGCCAGATCATCGACTGGGCGATCCAGGCCCATGGCGGCGGCGGCACGTCGAACGATTTCGGATTGACGCAAGCCTATGCGACCGCGCGTTTGCTGCGTCTAGCCGACGGCCCAGACGAAGTGCACAGGAACCAGATCGCGCGGTTCGAGCTGAAGAAATATTCGAACGCCTAGCGTCCCACACTGGCCGATGAGCACAGTGCCCTGTTCCTTCTCCCCTTGCGGGAGAAGGTGGCGCGAAGCGCCGGATGAAGGGTCTCTCTCAGCGAAGACAACCCCCTCATCCGAGGGTGTCTGCATCAACCAGCGGAGCTGCCCTCTCCCGCAAGGGGCGAGGGCACAATGACACGCAACCCGATTGCAACCAGCGCCTTGGCGCCCTCGCCTCAATTCACGACGTACACATCCGGATCGAAGCTGGAGCTCGGCTTCTTGAAGGCGTTGCGCAAGGCGCCCGACATGGGGACGTTGTAGTTGAGGCCGTTCGGCGGCGTCGGCGATTGCAGCCACCTCTTGTAGAGGACCTCGATCTCCTGGCTCGCGTATAGCTCCGCGGTCGCGCGATCGGCGAGCGCTTTGAACGGCGCGTCCTCCCGCCGCAGCATGATCCCGTAAGGCTCAGGCTTCGAGAACGTCTCCTCGCTGATCATGAAGAGCTGTGGTTCCTTCGAGCGCGCGATCGCGACCGCGAGCTGCACGTCGTCAAGCGCGTAGGCCTGGGCGCGGTCAGTTTCCAGCAGCAGGAAGGCTTCGGCCTGGTCCTTGGCGGGCATCACATTGATGCCGAGATTGCGCTCGGTGTTGACCTTGGCGAGCTGCGTCAGGTTGACCGAGCCGGCCACCGCCGTCACCGCCTTGCCCTTGAGATCGTCGATGGTGTTGATCTTTGCGGCTTTCTTGGCCGCAAATCGCGTTGCGCTGAGGAAGTGCGTGTTGGTGAATGCGACCTGCTTCTGGCGATCGGCATTGTTGGTGGTCGCCGAGCAATGCAGGTCGAGCGTCCCGTTGACCATCAGCGGAATCCGGTTCGACGACGTCACGGCGAGGGTGTCGACGGCGATATCGGCCATGCCGAGCTGCTTCTTCACGGCATCCACGATCTTGAGGCAGATATCCATGGCAAAGCCGACCGGCTTCTGGTTGCCGTCGAGATAGCTGAACGGGACCGAGGCCTCCTGATAGCCCAGCGTGATCTTCTTGGTCTCTTTGACCTTCTGAAGCGTACCCGACAGGTCTTCGGCTGAGGCGGCAGTTGCAAGGCATGTGAGGGCCAGGACAACAGTGGGAAGACGCATCGGGAGCTCCTCAGGGATCAGCGGCTTGCGCCGGCGCGCAGCCGCGGATGGTGTAACCCATGGCAGGACCAACCGCCAGACGAGGTTGTACCTATCAGCTATCGCGGTTTTATATCGACGCCAGCCAAGGTGTATTCGTGCCCGTCTATTCGCAAGTGAGCTGCTGCTCGAACCAGCCAGATAGCAAATTTGACAGCGGCGGCCACATCCGCTGGAAGCTCGCGAACTTGCCGACATTGGCGCGATACATCGCGCGTAACTCCTGCTCGATGGCCGGCAGGTCAACGCCAATACAAGCCCCGTCCTTGGCAATCGTTTTCCCCGCAACGACGACTTCCTTGACCATGGACGCATTGCCGCGGGCGAACAGTAACGCCATGGAATCAACCGGCATGATCTTGTCACGGTCGAGCCGGTCGAGATCAATCACGGCGAAGTCCGCGGGATTGCCGGGCGCGAGCTCGCCCGTCCCCGGCGCGCCGGTAGCGCGCCGGCCGTTGTGGACGGCGAGCGCGAACAGTTCGGCCGGCGTCCATGTCTGCCTGAAGCCGAGGCCGCCATGGACCATCTGAACCAGCCGCATCTCGCGCAGGACGTCGTCATCCTCGTCGAGCGCCAGCCCGTCGACGCCGACGGCGATGGCACAACCGCATTTGTGCGCGGCGGCGATCGGGGCGAGCCCTGAGCGCAGATGCATGTTAGAGCTGAAGTTGGTAACGATGCGCGTGCCAGAGGCCGCGATCATCTCGAGCTCATCCGGGCGGGCGTGGATGCAATGCGCGAGCGTCAGCCGCTCGGAGAGGAAGCCGATGTCGCGCAGCCATCGCACCATGTCGGGAAAGTTCTGGTCCGCCCAGGCGCGCTGATACACGGTCTCCAGCAGGTGCATGTGGATGCGGCGGCCGGTCCGCACCGAGTTCTCGGCAACGGCTTCAAGGAGCGGCTTCGAGCACCATTGCACGCCGGCGGGCCCAAGCTGCACATCGACCATGGGGCCAGTGATCGCCGCGGCAATGGCGTCGGTCATTTCGATATAGGCGTTGGGCGACATCGGTACGCGCACAAAGAGGTCCTCGATGGTCTTGCGATCATCGCGGGAGAGCCCAGTGAGGACCGGTTCGGCATCACCATAGACGATTGGATTCTGGTCTCGCACGGCCAGCGCGAAGGCGATGCGGATGCCGACGTCGGATGCAGCCCTCGCGATCGCCTTGGCTTCATCGAGCATGGGCATCGTCCCGCTCGGCCGCGTGTAGTGAACCATCATCGCCGCGCAGCCGGTCTTGGCCGAGCGCGCCAGCGCGGAGGCCGCGGTCAGATAGGGATCGACCGGCGTACCCAGTGCGGTCCGCAGGATCCAGCTCTCCAGGGGCATGCCGACCGCACCAAAGGACGACGCGGTCGCGCGGGCATGGTCATGGGCGTTGACGAACGCTGGAATGACAAAGGAGCGAGGACCGCTGGTTGGCCCCGCTCCTTCAAAAACATCGGTGATGACACCGCCGTCGTGCCGCAGCACGACATTGTCGAAGACACCACGATCGATGCCACGGAACAGGCTGGTCGCCGCAATCTCCGTGACCATGACCACCCCTCCCAATCAGTTGGCCGTATACACCAACTCCCGCTCCGCGCGCGGCGGCAGGAATTCGCGCGAGAAGACTTCCGCCGGGGTCGGCGCCCGGGCGAGCTGATAGCCCTCAACCACGATGCCGATAGCCCGCGTCATGCGGTCGTCCTTGATGTCACCGATCCCGATTTCTTTCATCTCAGCCGAGACGATCAGCTTGTCGAAGGAATATTGCAGCCGACGCTTCTCGACTGCGACGTCGATCAGATTGTCGTAGTTCAGCGCGGCTTTCATGCCGGCGTTCTGGTCCTTGGCGACGGCAATCGCGCCCTTGTTGATGGCACGCACCAAGCCCGCTACCGCCTTCGGGTTCGACGCGATCAGCTTCTTGGAGACCATCACGCCGTTGGAATAGAGATCGAGGCCGTATTCACCGAAAGAGAACCATTTGAAATCCTTGTCGGGATCCTGGCGGTTGAGCACGAGATTGAAGTAGCTGGTGATATTGAACACGAGAGCAGCATCGATGTCGCCCTTGATCAGCATCGGCTCCTGCAGGTTCGGCGCCATGTTGGAGATCTTGATCTTGTCGCCGTCGAGGCCGTTCTTGCGCGTGAACACCGGCAGCAGCCGCGTCGTCGGCGTGCCCTGCGCGCCCCCGAGCGTGTGCCCTTCAAAATCCTTGATCGTGTTGATGCCGCTGGTCTTCTTGGCAACAATCGCGAACGGCGGCTGGTTCCACATCATGTAGACCATGACGGGGGCGTCCTGCGGTTTGGTCGAGGCGTTCTGGATGATGGCGTTGACGTCGCCGAACCCTGCGTCATAGGCGCCTGACATGACGCGCGTGACGGTGGCACCTGATCCCTCGCCCTGGTCGATGACAACGTTAAGGCCTTCCTCTTTGAAGAAACCGTTGTCCTTGGCATAGAAGAACGCGGCATCGCTACCCTGCGTCTTCCAGCCCAGCGTGAACTTGATCGTGGTGTCCTCGGCCGCGGCGACGCCCGTGGACAGGGCCAATCCCAGCACTGCGGCAGTTACTTTTCTCAACATCGAGACCTCCTCAGCTTCGTTGCGTGACGTTTGAAAAAATCAGGTGGCGATGACGTCGTTCTTGCGCGTGGCCCAACCGGTGACACGCCCCTCGATCAGCGAGAACACGACGTAAAGCGCGACGCCGAGGGCGGCGAGCACGAACAGGCTGGCGAACACCAGCGGCACGTTGAAATTCGATGACGCGGTCATCATGACGTTACCGAGGCCGCGGTTGGAGGCGACCGTCTCCGACAACACCGCGCCGACGAAGGCGTAGGAGATCGCGACCTTCAGAGAGGCGAAGAAGAACGGCATCGTCCTGGGCAGGCCGACATTCCAGAGGATGTCGAACTTGCTGGCGCCGAGCGCCTTCAGCACGTCTTCGAGTTCGGGCTCGGTGGTCGCAAGTCCCGTCGCGATATTCACGACGATCGGGAAAAAACAGATCGAGAGCGCCGTCAGGACCGCGGGCACCGTGCCGGAGCCGAACCACAGCACGAAGATCGGAACCACCGCGACCTTGGGGATCGAGGAGAAGCCGATCAAGAGAGGATAGCAGGTGTCATAGGCCGTCTTGGAGACGCCGATGGTGGCGCCGAGCGCGACACCGAGCGCGACGCCGAGCACGAAGCCGAACATTGTGGTGGCAAGCGTCTGCACGATGTGGGGCCACAACACCGGAAAGCGCTGGTACAAGGTCACGAATACTTGCGACGGCCGCGGTAGCACGAGATCCGACATTCCGGTCGCGAGACAAAACAGTTCCCACGCGACGAAGAACAGCACGATCAGTCCCGCCGACCACGCCTTCTGCCTGATATAGATTGCGGACATCTCAGCCTGCCCTCTGTTGGGCCGCGCCGCGCGCATCCTCGATGAAGGCGCGCAGCTTCTGGTTCAGCGCGACAAATTCCGGCTCGAAGGTCATGGCAACGGTGCGCGGCCGCGCGAACTCCACACGACTGTCGTCGAGAATGCGGCCGGGACGCGCGCTCATTACGCAAATGCGGCTGGCAAGGAAGCCGGCTTCGCGCAGGTCATGGGTGACGAGCAGCACCGTCGGCTTATGCGTCATCCAGAGGTTCTGGAGGATCGTCCACAGCTCCTCTCGGGTGAACTGGTCGAGAGCGCCGAATGGCTCATCCAGCAGCAGCATGCGCGGCTCGTGGATCAGCGCGCGGCAGAGGTTGGCGCGCTGGAGCATGCCGCCGGAGAGCTGCCAGGGAAAGTGGCTGCCAAAGCCCTTGAGGCCGACCTGCTCCAGCAGCGCGTTGGCCTTGTCGCGGAACGCTGTCTTGCGCAGCTTGCGGAAATTGGAGCGGAACGGCTCGACGATCTTGAGCGGCAGCATGATGTTCCGCTCGATCGTCATCCACGGCAGCATGGTCGGGTTCTGGAAGGCCATGCCGACCCGCAGCGCGCGCGCCGCGACCTCCCGGCCGCCGACGATGACGACCCCGCTGGTGGGCTGCACCAGGCCGCTGACGAGACGCAGAATGGTCGATTTGCCGCATCCGGACGGGCCGACCAATGCAACAAACTCGCCGTCGGCGATCTTCAGGCTGGTCTTGGACAGAGCGGGCACGGCGCGGTCGCCGCGTCCGAAGGTCACTGACGCCTCGGACAGCTCTATCGCTGTCGCGGCGGCCTCTTCGGAAACGGGCTGACCGTCAAATTGAGCGTTGGGTTGCATGCGCATCACAGCCAAAGTGCATGCAAGGTGGATGCCAGCGGGCAAAGCTCGTAAAATCAATGTCCTGAGAGAATTCCGTGCCTGCGAAGCGGATTCGATTTAGGCAATCGGACCGTCAAACTGCATGCAATTGGGGCGCTAAATTGCCGGAACGCCGTGCTAAACAGAGGTGACACCCACCCAAGGAATCGCCGATGCCGGCGCGCGCCACCAGGAAGACTTCCGAATCGTCAGACAAGGTCAGCATGATCTGCCGCGCGCTCAGGCGCGCGATCATTGAGCAGGCGCTGGAGCCCGGCGCAAAGCTGCCCGAGGATTCACTCGGCGAGCGCTTCGGCGTCAGCCGCACCATTGCCCGCCACGCGCTAGGGCAACTGGCGGCGGAAGGCCTGGTCGAGCTCCGCCGCAACCGGATCGCAGTGGTGGCGACGCCGAGCTGGCAGGAGGCGCGCGACGCCTTCGATATCCGCATCGAGCTCGAGCGGCTCGTGGTGCGCCAGCTCGCGGGCAAACTAACCAAGAGCCAGATCAGCGAGCTGACCGACCACGTCGATGCGGAAGACCGTGCGCGTGGCGGCACGGACGCAGCCTCGATCCGGCTGGCCACCGAATTCCATATCCTGCTCGCCCAGATGACGAATAGCCCGATCCTGGTGCGCTATGTCAGCGAGGTTGCCTACCGTTGCTGCCTGACGCTGTCGCTGTACAGCCGACCGCACTCGACCGAATGCGCGATCAACGAGCATCGCGCCATCATCGCCGCGCTCGCCAAGGGCGACGAGGCCAAGGTGATGGAATTGATGCACCATCATCTGGATTCTGTGGCCAATCGCGCATTGGTCGCCCCGACTCCGCAGCGCGGCCGCGATCTGCTCGATGTTCTCGCGCCCTACGCCGATGAGGTCACGAGTGACCGCGTCGTCAAACTGCCTAAAGTCGCTCGGCGCGGTTAGGCTTCGATCCCGCGTTGAACCAAAATGCGCTCCGCGCTGTCGTTCCAGACATCCATTTTCACGATCTGGCCGCCTCTGACGACGAAACGATCGACATAACGATTACCCTCGAACGGCGTGCCGTCGATCCACTCGCCATAGAGCGTGCCTACGCTGTAGACGACGGTCTCGTCCGCGCCCGGGCAGACGTCGAACCGATCCATCTTCTTCTTGACCCAGCGATAGCGCTTTGCGTTGAAGCCGGTCGGCCCGCGCGGGTGACCGAATTCGCGCCCGCCTGTAAACGTGATCACCGTCCCCGGCTTCATATAGGCTGCGGCTGCATCGGGATCGGGTATCATCGAGGCCGTGAGATAAGCTTCGACGATCTCAGCGTCGGTTGTCGGACGTTGGGCTGTTGCAGGAGCGGACATGACGGGTTCTCCGGGGCCGACACATTCTACAATTCACTCCTCGAATTGCATGCACGTTTTTTGAACAATTCGCCTGCGGAACTGCACACAATCTAGAGCTGCCCACCTCCTCCGCTTCCGTTAGGCTATCCACCTGAATCAGACGCCATGACCAGCCAAACCGCCCTCGACCTGATCTTCCGCAACACGCTGTTGCGATCATCCGCCGCACCGGTCGATATCGGCGTGAAGGCCGGCCGCATCGCCGCGATCGAGCCGAAGCTCGCCTGCGAAGCCGTCGAAGTCGATGTCGGCGGGCGCCTCGCCCTGCCCGGCTTCGTCGACAGCCACATCCATCTCGACAAGGCCTGCCTGCTTGGCCGCTGCGGGCATGATCACGGCAGCGTCTCGGAAGCGATACGCGCCGTCGCCGGGATGAAGAAGGATTTCTCGGTCGAGGACGTCTACGCGCGCGGCGCCCGGGTGCTCGAACGCGCCATCGCCCACGGCACCACGCGCATGCGAACCCACGTCGAAATCGATCCGCGCATCGGCTTGCGCGGCTTCGAGGCGGTGAAGGCGCTGAAGCGTGACTATGCCTGGGCGATCGACCTGTCGCTCTGTGTCTTTCCGCAGGAAGGCCTCACCAACGATCCCGGCAGCGAGGAGCTTCTGATCCAGGCGCTGCGCGACGGCGGCGAGGTGATCGGCGGCTGTCCCTACACGGACACCGACCCGAACGCCCATCTCGCACGCATCTTCGACCTCGCCGAGGCGTTCGACGTGGATGTCGACCTCCATCTCGATTTCGATCTCGATCCCTCCTGGTGGCACCTCGACGAGGTCTGCCGGCAGACCGAGCGGCGCAACTACGGGGGCCGCGTGGCGATCGGCCATGCGACGAAACTCTCCGCACTGCCACCGGAGCGGCTGAAGGCCGCCACAGCGCAACTGGCGAAGGCCGGCGTTGCCGTCACCGTGCTGCCGGCAACCGATCTCTATTTGATGGGGCGCGAAGCGACCCACAACGCGCCACGCGGGCTGACGCTCGCCCACAAGCTCTCCGGCGACGGCGTGGTGTGCTCGATCGCGACCAACAACGTGCTCAATCCCTTCACGCCGTTCGGCGATGCCTCCCTGCTCCGAATGGCGAACTTCTACGCCAACGTCGCGCATGCCTCGGTGAACGACTTCGATGCGTGCCTCGATCTCGTGACCGAGCTGCCGGCGCGGCTGATGAACCTACGGAATTACGGCATCAGGGTCGGAAACCCCGCCGATCTCGTCGTGCTCGATACGCAAGACAGCCGCTTCGCGATCGCCGAGCTGCCGGATATCGTGATGGGCTTCAAGAACGGCCGGCAGACTTTTGCGCGGCAACGACCCATTCTGTTTCGCCCCGGCTCCTGAGCCGCTCTGGACGCATATCTGCATTGAAGCGAGGCGGATGCCGCGTTATTTCCGTTCGATGTTACCGCCGATCGTTCTCATATTCCGAATCCGGTAGAATACCGGATAGTCGATCCGCGCTGATTGCCGATAGCTGAGCGTATTGCCAGTCCCGCGGTGCCGTTCAAAGCAGAACCTGCACTGATGTCTGCATTCATCGGGGAAGCATCGACATGTTCAGCGCATTCAGCAGCATCGACCATCACGCCATTCGAGCGAGAACGCCCGGCGATGCCGCGATAAAACGGCTCGACGGCATCGGGCATGTCCTGTCAAACCTCGATCTGGCGAGCATCCGGACCCAGGATGACTTGACGCGCATGCTCCTGACGCTCGACACCGCCGACAAGTGCATTCGGGTGATCCGCGCGGAATTCCGGACCCAAGTCGCGAACGATCGGCTGGCCCGCAAGACCGAAGACCTGATGGCGTTGATCGAACGCGTCCGGGACGAGCTCACGGGCTGTTGCGCGGTAAAGTCCTGAGCAAGAGCCGCCCTATTTCTCGCGATTGATCTTCGCCAGGATTCGGTCCGCCTCGGTGCGCCAGTCAGCGCTGCGGGCGAACTCCTTGGTGGCCTTCGTTCCGAACAGGCCCTCATCGGCGAGGTCCGCCACCCAGGCCTGCCGCTCGGCGGTGCCCTGCGCGGACCACGGCGTCAGTCCGGCTTCACGCACGGTTTCGGCGACTTCGCGTACTTCCTCGGCGCGGCGGCGGCCATGCTCGATCACGCGCTGGAAGCAATAAGCACCCTGCTTCTCCCAATCGATCGTGGGGAAGGTTTCCGCCAGCGAAGCCAACACCGCATCCTCGATGCCATAGGCGCGCGCGGTGGTGAAGCTTTCGATCACCATGGCCTCCAGGCCCTTGATCATGATGCTGCGGCACATCTTCACCGCCGATGACACACCGAGCTTGTCGCTTGCAACCTTGGCCGCAAAACCGATCGCGTTCAAAAGCGGCTGCAGCTCCCTTGCGCCGGGACCGCCGAGCAACAGCGGCACCTTGATCCGATAAGGCGGCACCGACGTCATAACGGCGCCCTCGACATAACGTCCGGCGGCGCCATCGATCAGCGCGGCCGCGCGCTGCTTGGCGCCGGGAGACGCCGAATTGAAATCCAGGAACCATGTGCTCTGATTGATCGCGGCCGCACAGGCCTTTGCCACCGGCACGGCCTGGCTCGCGGTGACCGCGGAGATGATGAAATCGGACTTCGCGGCCAGCTCAGCGTGCGAGACTGCGAGCCCGACACCGAATTTCTCCGCATGCTCCTTCAGTGAGCCGCCCTGCTCGCCTCCGAGCTTGATGTCATAGGCTGTGACCCTGATGTCCTGCTGGCGCAAATCCTCGGCCAGGATCCTGCCGACTTCGCCATAACCGATCAGCCCGATCTGCCATCGCTTGGGATCGCCCGCCATCAGTTCAGTCCTCGCGTGGTCTCGTCGAACAGCTCTTCGACCGCATAGCGGCGCGGGATCAGCGCCTGCTGAAATGCATAGTCGATGATCAGCTCCAGCGGCTTCCTGTTCGCCTCGATTCCGAACGGAACGAGATCGGGCGTCGCCGCAGGCCCCATCTGGGTCTTGTTCCGCTTGAGCAGATCATAGACGCCCGAAACCACGTCAGGACGCGATTTCGTCAGCTGCTCGGTCACGACCACGAGATGGTTGACCGGCACGACGCCGCGGCGCGCGTACCATATGGCGGCTTCCGCGGCCGGATCGGGGAACAGCGGCCTCAGTTTCGGATCGCTTGAGGCCTCACCGAGGACGGCGTCGAGCTCGCCGTCGAGCAGCATCTGCAAGATCTTCTTGCCTTTCGACGCGCGCTCGGTGGTGTCGACATATTCGGCGACGTGCGGGTCTTCGAACGTGACCCAGCGGAGCTTGCCGAGATTGACGCCGCAGTCATTGGCGAGGATGCCCCTGATCCAGGCGCCGGTGGTGGTCGTGAACGAGCGGATACCGACGCGCTTGCCTTCGAGATCGGACGGCCCGAGGGTTCCGTGCGCGGGATTATAGAGCGCATAAGAATGCTGGAAGCGGCCGAGCATGGTGGCAGGCAGCAGCACCAGCGGCTTGCCATGCGCCTTTGCCATCAGATAGGTGACGATCGCCATCTCGCAGACGTCGAAGGCCTGCTCGCGCACCATCGGTTTGAACGCGGTGTTGGTCGGCGTGTACGCGACGAAGTCGAGATCGAACAGGTCGGAGCGGAGTTCGCCGCTTTTCACCGCTTGGATATGGGGGTGACTGCCGAGCACGGCCGTCAGCTTGAGACGATCCATCGGCCCGCTCCGCTTCTCTTCAGACATCCCTGGGATTGTCGACATAGACGAGCCCGGCTTTCGCCAAGGCCTCGCGCATGCTGTACATGTCGAGGCCCAGCTCGCCCGAAGCCAGCCGCTTGCGCTTGCCGCCTTCGTCCGCGTTGCGCTTCTTCGCCTTCTCGGCGACCTCGGCCGCATAGCGCTTCGGCACCACCACGACGCCGTCGTCATCGGCCACGATGATGTCGCCGGGGTCGACGTTGACGCCGGCGCAGACCACGGGGACATTGACCGCGCCGAGCGTCGCCTTCACCGTCCCCTTGGCCGAGACCGCGCGGGACCACACCGGAAAGTTCATCTCGTGCAGTGCCCTGACGTCGCGGCAGCCGGCATCGATGATCAGCCCCTGCACGCCGCGGGCCTGCAGCGAAGTCGCGAGCAGCTCGCCGAACATGCCGTCGGTGTTGTCGGTGGTGCAACCGACGACGAGAATGTCGCCCTTTCTGCACCGCTCGACCGCGACATGGATCATCCAGTTGTCGCCCGGCTGCGCCAGCACAGTGACGGCGGGACCGGCGATCGCTGCGCCCGGCCAGACCGGCCGCAGATATGGCTTCATCAGGCCCATGCGGCCATAGGCCTCGTGCACGGTCGAGACGCCGTACTCCGCCATGGCGGCGGGATCGGCACGCTCAATGTTGCGAACGACGACGGGCCTCATGCCAGCTCCTCCGCTACCGTCGGGAACAAGCGCTGATAGGCCTCGCCATACGTCATGGGCACACCGGTGTTGCGGCTGCCCTGGATGCCGCGATTGAGCGCAACGCGCTCGTAATAGCCCCAGAGATGTTTTTGCGCGGCGAGAATCTGGAACGCCTCGTACTTTTCCTTCCAGACCTCGTCGATCTTGAGGAGCAGGTCCGGCTTGTAATTGCATTGCTCCGGCTGGTGCGGCTCGAACAGGAACACCGGCGGCGCCGAATATTTGTACTGCGCGCCTGGCTTGTGGCCCATGGCCTGCGCGACCACGCGGGTTTCCTGCGCGAAATGCGCCGCGTTCGGATGATCGAAATTATAGGGGTCTTCCAGCGCGTGCGTCAGCACGAAGCTTGGATTGAGCTCGCGGTAGATGTCGACCATGCGGTCGAAATGCGCTTCCGTCAGCTTCAGCGGATAGTCGCCGCAGTCGAAGAACTCGATCTCGGCGCCGAGCAGCTTGGCAGCGCGCTCCGCCTCATCCTTGCGGCCGCCTTTGACCGATTCCAGCGTCGCGCCCTTCTCCTTCCAGGCGAACTGGCTCTCGCCGCGCTCGCCGAAGGACAAGCAGACGATCTTCATGCGATAGCCCTTCTTCGCATGCAGAGCGATGGCGCCGCCGGCGCGCCAGACGAAATCGCCCGGATGGGCCGTGATCACGAGACCTGCTTTCATGGGCTTATTCCCCTCTTTCCTTGATGAGCAATTTATCGATCACGGACACCGTCATTCCTCGAACTCGAACAGGCGGGCTGGATTATCGACGAGGATCTTCTGCTGATACTCCGGCTCCGGCGCGAACAGCGGGATCAGGTCGACGAGATCGCCGTCGTTCGGCATCGCCTTGACGTTGGGATGTGGCCAATCGGTGCCCCAGGTGATCCGGTCGGGCGCGGTCTCGACGATCTTTCGCGCGAACGGCACCGCGTCGGTGAACGGCAGACCGGCCGACGACACCCGCTCCGAACCGCAGATCTTGACCCAACATTTCTCGTCGCGCTGCATCAGCTCGATCAGGATCTTGAACGGAAGCTGATCGAGCCCTTCGGACGCCTTCACCCGTCCCATATGGTCGATCGTGTAGCTAAGCGGCAGCCTTGTCAGCATGTCGGCATATTCAGGCAGGTCGATCGCGTCGAAATGCAGGTCGATGTGCCAGCCGAGCGGCGCAACCATCGCGACGATACGGTCGAACACCCGCTTGTCGGGAACGCCGCCGAGATGGCGAACGAAATTGAAGCGGCAGCCGCGGAAACCACCCTCATGCAGCACGCGAAGCCCGCGCTCGGTGATGGTGTCGTCGATATTGGCGACCGCACGGTAGGCCCCGTTGCTCTGCGCGATGGCGTCAAACGCCACCGTGTTGTCGGTGCCATGCACGCTGGCATTGACGATGACGGCACGTTCGACCCCGAGCTTGGCATGCAGCGCGCGGAAATCGGCGAGCGGCGCATCCGGCGGCGTGTAGGAACGGTCCGGCGCGTAAGGGTATTCCGCGCCGGGCCCGAAGATGTGGCAATGCGCGTCGCAAGACAGCTTCAGCAGCTTGAACTGCGGCGTGCGCGTGTTCGGGTCGGGCGGCGGAATGGTCGGCGTGTACATGTCTGCCATCAGATAAACCGCCGAACGAGACCGCGTCTTCAAGTCTTGCTGCTGACGACCGGTCGTCGCCGCGCGGGCGCAGCCTGATCGAGCGCCGGCGCCTGGAACGCGGCCACGGTGGCTTGCACCAATTGCTCGATGGCGCTTGCGGCATCGCTGCCGTCGGCCTCGCCGCGCGACAGGCGCGAGACGCGATCCGGCGTCACCAGCGAATAATAGAGCGCGCCAAGCAGGAAGTGGCTGCGCCAGACGATGTCGGTGCGGGGAACGTGCGGCAGGCTGTCGTGAATCGCGTCGATGAAGGCGTGGCTGGTGTCATCAAACGTCTGCGCGAT
Organism: Bradyrhizobium sp. WSM4874; assembly: GCF_055811835.1. NCBI lineage: Bacteria > Pseudomonadati > Pseudomonadota > Alphaproteobacteria > Hyphomicrobiales > Nitrobacteraceae > Bradyrhizobium > Bradyrhizobium sp. WSM4874. The sequence continues at coordinate 210,258 of NZ_JBVVPR010000005.1, read as the reverse complement.
GATCTTTCGCGCGACCTCGTTGCCCTCCGCGGACATCACCGCGCGCAGGCGCGTGAACCGCGCCCCGCCCCCGGCTAGATCACTGCCTGAGGTGAAGGCCGGCGCGACATAGGCCCGCACCATCGCTTCGAGCCGGTCCTGGAGATCGCGCACGCGTTTGGCGGCCGCGAGCAACTCGGAACGACGCAAATTCATTGGCCCGCAATGGCGCCGGTAGATTTCCAGCAGCAGGCCGTCCTTGGTCTTGAAATGATAGGTGACGCTGCCGGGATTGGCGCCGGCTGCCTGCGCGATATCGCGCACCGACACGGCGTTGAAGCCGTTGGTGGCGAACAGCTCCTCGGCCGCGGCGAGAATTGCCTCGCGCATGTTCGGCTTGCGGGCCGTTTCCTTGCTGGCGGCGTTGCGTATCATGTGATTTGTACTATCGTACAAAAAATCAGGTCTCGTCAACAAAAACCATGGGCGACGTCCGGACGGCTCGAGCCGGCGGTCCGCGCACAACGCCCGCAAGGAGTGCTGAAAATGCTGGATTTGAACAAGAAGATCGGCAGCTTAATGCTAGGTGCCGGTCTGCTGCTGGCGGGCGGCGCCGCACAGGCCGCCGACAATTATCCGAGCAAACCGGTTCACATCCTGGTGCCCTACGCCGCCGGCGGCGCGGTCGACGTGCTCGCGCGCACGCTCGGACAGGCATTGGCGAAGACCTGGGGGCAGCAGCCGGTGGTCGACAATCGCCCCGGCGCCGGCGGCATCGTCGCCTCGCAGGCACTGACGCAGGCCGCCCCCGACGGCTACACGCTGATTCTGGTCGCGAGCGGTCATCCCCTCAATCAGTTCATTTATCCGAGCGTGCCCTACGACACGTTTAGGGATTTTACCGCGATCACCGAAGTCGCCTCCTCGCCGCTCGCGATCGTCGTCGCCAAAGACAGCCCCTACAAGACGCTGGGCGATCTCCTCGCTGCGGCGAAAAAGGAGCCGGACAAGCTCTCCTACGGCATGTCCGGCAACGGCACCTCGGCCCACCTCGCCGGTGAGCTGTTGAAATACATGTCCGGCACCAAGATCGTCGCGATCCCTTACAAGGGCGGCGCGCCCGCGCTGACCGCCGTAATCGCCGGTGACATCCCGCTCAGCATCAATCCGCTTGCGGAGGCCATCGGCCAGATCGAAGGCGGCCCGGTGCGCGCACTCGCGGTGACCTCGGCCGAACGCTCCAAGGCGCTGCCCAATGTTCCGACCATCGCCGAGTCGGGCGTGGCGGGTTACGACGTCTCCGTCTGGTGGGGCGTTCTCGGCCCGGCGAAAATGCCGCCGGAGATCGTGGCGAAGCTCGAAGCCGATCTGAAGGCGGCGCTGCAGGACCCGAACGTTCTGTCGACGCTCGGCAAGATCGGCGCAGCCCCTGTCGGTTCTTCGTCCAAGGAATTCGACGCCTACATGCACGCCGAGGCGATCAAATGGGAGCCAGTGCTGAAGGCCGCCGACATCCGAGCGCAATGAGACACTTCACATGAGCACCGGCGCGCTCGACACGATCCAGTAGCGGGCAGCCTTGCGCGGCGCCACGAAGGCGACGCGCGAGCAGGTCAATTGCGTGCGCTCGCCCGCCTCTTCTCCGGCGGCGCGGGACGCCGCGCGAAATCGGCATCGTCATCGCCTCCTCCCGACGGGATCAGGATTGCGCGCTCGCGCGGCAGCGCTTCCGGCATCTCGTCGCGGATGAAGGCGATGAGCTTCTCTCTCATTTCGCAGCGCAAATCCCAGGACTGCGGCGCGTTCCTGGCGCTGACGAGGGCGCGAAGTTCGATGGTGCGAGAATCCGCGTCGATCACCTGCAGATTGACCACCTCGCCGTCCCAGAGCTTGGACTCCTTCACAGCTTCTTCCAGCCAGCGCCGGATCCGCGGCACGTCGGCGCGATAATCGACGTGGAGCGCGATCACGCCGATCAGGGACGCGGTGTCGCGGGTCCAGTTCTGGAATGGCTTTTCGATGAAATAGGACAGCGGCACCACCATGCGGCGCCAATCCCACAGCCGGATCACCACATAGGTCGAGGCGATGTCCTCCACCCAGCCCCACTCGTTTTCGATGATCACGGCGTCCTCGATGCGGATCGGCTGGGTGATCGCAATCTGCAAGCCCGCGATCAGGTTGCTCAGCAGCGGACGGGCGGCAAGACCAACGATGATACCGGCTGCGCCGGCCGAGGCGAACAGGCTGACGCCGTATTGCTTCACCGAATCGAACGTCATCAGCGCAGTCGACACCGTGATGACGACGATGATGGTGTCTGTGACCCGCTTGAACACCCGCACCTGCGTGACGTGCTTGCGCGCAACGAGATTCTCGGTGACGTCACGAAAGTTCTGGAGATAGCGCGCCGCGCTCATGTCGACGATCCGGATCGATATCCAGCCGATCAGGGCGATGAAAGCCACGACGAACACGCGCATCAGCGGCGTGCGGATGATGTCGTCGAGCGGCGCAAGCGGCAGAACCAGCGCAACCGCAGCAAGACACAGGGCTAACCTGGTCGGACCGGCAGTACGCTCGATGAACACAGCCAGCAAAGGGAGGCGGGTTCCGAAGGCACGATTGAGGAGCCATACCGCGACCCGATACAGGAACAAGGCAAGCAGGATCGCGATGACGATCAAGCTGAGACCGACGAACCAGGAAGGCACCCAGCCAAGCATCTCGTCGAGGTCGGCCATAACTGCTTGCAGATTCATGCGTGTCCCCGCGTTGCATTAGCGTCCGCGCTCAACGCATTTAGAGCGGCTTCGCTCCCGCACTCGGTGCAATGCAGCATCCCCTTGGTGCATCCGTCGTCGAATTGCGCTATTTCTGAGCAATCATGACTCGACGGACCGGCAGCGCCGACCTTCCTCTTCACACCGGCCGGGTTCCACCCTGGCTGGCGACCCGCATGTCTTCGCTCGGCGCGATCGTCACGCAGGCGATCGTGCATCACTACGGACGCGATGCATTCCTCCAGCGGCTCTCGCACCCGTTCTGGTTCCAGTCGTTCGGCGCCGTGATGGGGATGGACTGGCACTCCTCGGGCATCACGACCTCAGTGATAGGCGCGCTGAAGCGAGGTCTAGGCCCCCTCCAGGATGAGCTCGGAATCTATGTCTGCGGCGGGCGTGGCCAGCACTCGCGCAAGACCCCCGACGAACTGATGCAGCTCGGCGACCGCGTCGGCTTCGACGGCGCAAAGCTCACGCGTGCGAGTCGCCTCGTGGCGAAGGTGGACAGCGCCGCGGTCCAGGACGGTTTCGACCTTTATCTGCACGGCTTCTTCGTCACCGCCGACGCCAAATGGACTGTGGTGCAGCAGGGCATGAACGGCGACAAGCGACAGGCTCGCCGCTATCACTGGCATTCCGAGGCGCTGAAGAGTTTTGTCGATACGCCGCACAGCGCGATCGACGGGCCGCTGCAGGGCGAGATCGTCAACCTCACCGACCATCGCGCCGATATCTCGCGCACCGCACAGCTCGAGCTGCTGAGCGATCTCGGCCCGGATGGCATTCTTTCCGAATTCGAGCGGCTCACCGGGACTGCGCCCGAGCCGGCTCAGGCGATGCTGCCGCACCTGATCATGCCCGCGCATCACGACGTCCGGCCGAAAGATGTGTTCGCGCGCCGCCTGCACGGCACACTCGCGGCCGCGGCCGAGCGCGGCCCGATCGATTTTCCGGAGCTGCTGCTGACGCCCGGCGTTGGCGCGCGTACCGTGCGCTCGCTGGCAATGGTGGCCGAAGTGGTGCACGGCGCGCCCTATCGCTTCAACGATCCCGCCCGGTTCTCGCTCGCCCACGGCGGCAAGGACCGGCATCCCTACCCCGTTCCAATCAAGGTCTATGACGAAACCATCCGCGTGCTGAAAGGTGCGATCCAAAACGCAAAACTTGGACGCGAGGAAGAGATGCAGGCCATCAAGCGCCTCGATGACCAGGCGCGGCGGCTGGAGCGCACCGCGCGCGGGCCGTCGGTCGAATCCTATATCGCCGGAGAGCGTGCGGCCTCGCCCGATCTCGACGGCCGTTCCGTGTTCGGCTGGGAGCGTGATCTCGGGCCGACAAAAAAGCGGACCGGCTGAAGACCGGTCCGCAAGTTTAGCGGGAGGAGCGCCTCTCTCAGGTATCGTCGTCCTTGGATTCCTCATCGAGCCGGTTAGCCGAGTGATCCTGGTATTGATCCGTCTGGATCGCCTTGCCGTCCATGCCGCGAATGTCCGAATGCTGCTTCTTGTCGCGGTTCGACAGGACCATATTGTCGCCGATCTTCTCCTTGGGCACGTCGGTCATGGCGCCGGTGCCGTCGCCCTTGCCGTGCATGCCCGATCTGAAATGCGTCTTGCTGCCATGACCACCTGGCATCTTTTTCTCCTCTTGCTTTGATCGCCCGTGAGGCTCAGTGCTTCTGCTGTGCCGGCGTTGGTTTCGGCGGCTTGTGGCCGCTCTGGCCGGTATCGTTGTGCTTGTTGTGGTCGCTTTCCTGGTTGAGGCCGCCCCGGCTCACCGGAAATTCACTCTGCCGCGCCTCAGGTCGCGCTCGGTGAACCGCCGTGTCCTCGGGATTGTGGCCAAGGGCCTGTTCAAGCTCTCGCGCGTCTGGAACATCCGGCTTGCGCTCGAGGATGCGAACCTGTTGCTCGTGGGTCTTCTTGCCTTGCATGCTTGTCCTCCAGAGCTAGCGGCCTCTTCGGTGGGCGCCACTGCGTGCGACGTCCTTGTCGATACCGCCAGCGCCGTTCACGTCGTTCTCGACGTCGCCTTCGATCGTGTTCTCGCCCAGGGCGTCCTCGAGGTCCTCAGGCGAGATACCGGCCATTGTTGCGCCCTTCGATCCGCCGATCATGGGGTTGTCGTGCAGATCCTTTTCGGTCGGTGCATAGAGTTTGGGTTGCTTATTGGTCATGTCTCACCTGCCTCCGCCTTTTCCGGCCTCGTCATGCCTGTGGTGTGAATCGTGCTCGCCACCTCCGCCGGAGACGCGGCTGTGCTTGCGCTGCGGGTCGTCCGCCGGTGGCTTCTTCACTTCGAGCGGTGTCTTCGCATTCTCGTGCGATGCGCCAGGTCCGCCCTGACGGATGCTGTTCGGTGTCTTGGTGGATGTCGACATGAAGGTCCGCTCCTCAGCGATCTTGCTGATAGCCTTGGTTGGTGGTGTTCTGCTTGATGTTGCCCTGCTGCCCTTGCTGATCCGGATTTTGCGCACGCTGCTGGCCGCGCGGGGCAGTCGAGGACACTTGCTTGGCGTCGCCGGTTCCCTTCGGGCTTTGGTTCTCGGCGGGAACAGGTGGCATCTTGCCAGTCATGATGCTGTCTCCTGTTGTTGGTTCTGCGACATCGACCGGAGGAACTCATCCGGCTTCCGATGTCCCAAAAACAACTAAAGCAGCGACATGCCGTTCCTAGCGACCGGGTACAGAAAAATTTCCGAGGGCGTGTAAGTCTCAGCACGCCGCTGGCTGGGAACGAACCATCATCGATTCAGCTGACGCTGTCGCCTGTGCTCTGTAGCCGTCCGGCACGACAGGGAGGTTCGCGATCGCACGCATGCCCGGTCGCTTGCGCCAGTGGATCTGAGACACGTCCACAGCAAAGCCAAGTTTCGGCCATCGCACGAACAGCGCTTCCAGGGCACAAGCTGCCTCGATCCTGGCCAGCTGATGGCCAAGGCAGAAATGGATTCCCGTTCCGAAGGAGATGTGACGGTTCGGCTTGCGCGCGAGATCGAGGCTCTCGGGACGATCATGCATCGCCGGGTCCACGTTCGCGGCGGCGAGCATCACCATGACGCGATCGCCCTTCTTCAGACGCACGCCCGCAAGCTCGATATCCCGCCTCACATAGCGCGGCTTCGAGAACTGCACCGGCGACACGAAGCGCAGGAATTCCTCCACCGCAAGTCCGACGCGGCTCCAGTCCTGTGCCAGCCAGTCGCGGACGCCAGGATTTCTTAGGAGCTCGTAGACCGAACCGCTGATGAGATGCGTGGTGGTCTCCGAGCCCGCCGCGAGCAGCAGGAACACCATCGACACCATTTCGTCTGGCGTGATCTGGCCGCCCTCACGCTCGACCTGGACCAGCTCCGCGATCAGGCCCTCGCCGCCCCGCACGCGGGCAATCTGCAACTGCCGTTCGAGATAGGCTCGCATCTTGCGGAACGCGAACAGCATGCGGAAGAAGCTGGCGACGTTCGTGAGCGAGGACATTGTATTGGCCCAGGCGATGAAGCGAGAGCGATCGGCCAATGGCAATCCAAGCAGCTCGGAGATCACCGCGAGCGGCAGGATGCGGGCATAGCGCTGGACGAGATCGGCCGGGCTTCCTGCCATGAAAAGCTCGTCGGCGAGACCATCCGCGACGGCGCGGATACGCGGCTCCATCGCGACGATCGCGCGGCGGCGGAAGGCCTCGTCCACGATGCTGCGCAGCCTCGTGTGGTCCGGTTCGTCCATCGTCAGCATGTTGCTGGCGATGGTTCTGACGTAGTTCGGCATCCACCAGCGCAAACCTGCGACGTCGCCATCCTCCTTGCGCAGCGTGAAATCGGTGCCGTCTTTCAGGACTTGCGCCGTGGCCTCATGGGTCGTGGTGATCCAGACGTCGCCGACGAAAGGAAATCGCGCCGCGACTACAGGACCGGACATGCGCAACGTTGCGATCGCCTTGGGCGGATCGCGAAAGAAGGCTTCGCTGGTGAAATCGAGGCGTGGTGCCATGTGATCACCGGAGCGGTTGATGGCGTCTCAGCGAGATGGTGCGTGTCATTGCCCACGCAAGGGGTGCGGAACCTCCGCTTCGGCATCCCTGCAGGCGTAAGAGTCGAGTCTCACCCCCGCCCGGGCGAACGCGGGCCGATCTTGCGCTGCTGCTGATTGGTGTAGGCGTCCCAATTGCTCCAGCTGCCATTGCTGAGGCTTTGCAGGTCGGTGGTGAGCGGACGGCGCGTGCGCTTGTCGTGATCGGCGATCACGCGCTCGGATTGCAAGATCTTGCGCTTGAGTTCTCCGACCGCCTTCTGGGTCTGGCCGTTCCGCTTCGAAGACGCGATCTCGCCCATCGTGAAGCGCGCGGTCTCAAGCGCCTTCAACTCGGCGCGGTTCTTCTTCAACTGAACCCGGTGCCAGGCGATGTTGCTGTCGCTGTCCGCAACCATGGGGGAACTCCGCTGATTCGCTCCCGCAGTGTATCGCGTGCCGAATCGGCGCCGCAACGGGCGCCCGGCGGCGAAAATACGGTCTTATTGCGCGGGAGCTCCGAGCCTAGCGCTCGGCGAACGCCTTTTCGACCACGAATTGGGCCGGCTCGCCGTGATTGCCCTCGATCAGCCCCCGCTCGCCAAGGAGCACGCGGGTATCCGCCACCAGCGCCGGGCTGCCGCAGATCATGACGCGGTCGTGGGCGGCTTCCAGGGCCGGCAGGCCGATATCGGAAAACAGCTTGCCCGAGGTGATGAGGTCGGTGATGCGGCCGCGATTGCGGAAGGGATCGCGCGTCACGGTCGGATAGTAGATCAACTGCTTGCGGATGTACTCGCCGATCAGCTCGTCCTTCGGCAGCGTCTCTGTGATCATCTCGCCATAGGCGAGCTCCTTCACGTGCCGGCAACCGTGCAGCAGCACGACTTTCTCAAAGCGCTCGTAGGTTTCCGGGTCCTTGATCACGCTCAGGAACGGCGCAAGGCCCGTACCGGTGCCGATGAGGTAGAGGTTGCGGCCGTCCTCCAGATTGTCGATGACCAGCGTGCCGGTGGCCTTGCGGCTGACGATGATCTCGTCGCCTTCCTTCAGATGCTGGAGCCGTGAGGTGAGCGGGCCGTCCGGCACCTTGATCGAGAAGAACTCCAGCGTGTCCTCGTAATTGGCGCTGGCCACGCTGTAGGCCCGCAGTAGCGGCTTCTCGCCGACCTTGAGGCCGATCATGGTGAATTCGCCGTTGCGAAAGCGGAAGGTCGGGCTGCGGGTGGTCTTGAAGGAGAACAGCGTGTCGGTCCAGTGGTGGACGCTCAGAACGGCTTCCTGATTGAAATTGCTCATCTCACCCTTCCGTGGCGCATCGTGGCGGTTCTCAAGGCGGCAGCTATGCGTCGTTTGTACACGATCATTTGTATACTAATGAATAATCCGGCTTGATCCCGCGGTCAAGGCTGCCCAAGATCGGAAGCGTTGCAGTTAAGGACAAGGACCCATTCCATGGCGCATGACGCACCCCAGGCCACCGGACCCTCGAAGCTCGTGATCCGCAATATCGGCCTGATCCTGTCCGGCGCGCTGGAAAAGCCGATCCTGGACGGCGACACCATCGTCGCCGAGAACGGCAAGATCACCGCGATCGGCCGCTTCAAGGACCTCAACACCGAAGGCGCGACCGCCATCGTCGAGGCCAACGGCACCACTGTGGCGCCCGGCCTGATCGACAGCCATGTCCACCCCGTTGCAGGCGACTGGACGCCTCGCCAGAACCAGATCGGCTGGATCGACAGCAATTTGCATGGCGGCGTCACCACGATGATTTCCGCCGGCGAGGTGCATATGCCCGGCCGCCCGCGCGACGTCGTCGGGTTGAAGGCGATGGCAATCTTCGCACAACGCGCATTCTGGAATCTGCGGCCTGGCGGCGTGAAGGTTCACGCCGGAGCGCCTGTGATCGAATGCGAGATGGTCGAGGAGGACTTCAAGGAGTTGGCCGCAGCCGGCGTCAAGCTGCTCGGCGAAGTGGGCCTGGGCGGCGTCAAGGACGGCCCCACCGCGCGAAAAATGGTCGGTTGGGCCCGCAAATACGGCATCCAGAGCACGATCCACACCGGCGGTCCCTCGATTCCCGGCTCCGGCCTGATCGACAAGGACGTGGTGCTGGAGGCCGACACCGATGTGGTTGGCCACATCAATGGCGGCCACACGGCCCTTCCCGACGACCAGATCCGCTGCATCTGCGAGGGCTGCAAGCGCGGCCTCGAACTCGTGCACAACGGCAATGAGCGCTCGGCGCTGTTCACGTTGCGCATCGCGCGCGAGATGGGCGATCTGCATCGCGTCATCCTCGGCACCGACGCGCCGGCCGGCTCCGGCGTACAGCCGCTCGGCATTCTCCGGATGGTCTCGATGCTGTCCTCGCTTGGCGACCTGCCGGCCGAGGTCGCGTTTTGCCTTGCCACCGGCAACACGGCGCGGATGCGCGAATTGGATTGCGGCCTGATCGAAGTCGGCCGTTCCGCCGACTTCGTCATCATGGACAAGGCGCAGCATTCGGCCGGCAAGAACATTTTGGAGAGCGTGCAGCTCGGCGACCTCCCGGGCATCGGCATGACCATTATCGACGGTATCGTGCGCACCCAGCGCAGCCGCAACACCCCACCGGCCGGCAGGGTGCCCGAGGTGGTGGCGAAGTGACGCAGCCGGAGCGGCTCGCCGCTCCGCGTGGGCCCCTGAAAGCATTGAACAAGTCGCCAGCCTGCTGCGTCTAACGCAGGCAGTTCATTGCTGGACGTCGAGGCAGACATGAAGAATTCGTCGCGGATTGCTGCCGGCGTTGCCGGTGCGGTCGGAGGTTATGTCGCGACCTTTGTGCTGTTTTCAGTGCTCGATCTAGGCAACCGGGCGGACCCGATCACGTCTGGTCTGTTGGCACTGTTCGTCTACTCACCCGTCGGCGCGATCGCTGGCGTGGTGCTTGCCAGCTGGCTGGTGACGCGTTCCGGCGCGGATGCAAGCAATAGCGGTCTCGCGCGCAACAGCCTGAAGTCGCTCGGCGTCGTCGCCCTGCTCTGCGTTGCCGCTGCGGCCACTTACATGGGCGTCGCGTACATGGCGGCCACACCTTGGCTCAACCGGAACGGCGCCACTCCCCTGCTCGTGTTCGAGGTTCGCCTTCCGGCCGGCGCAACGGTGCCGAAATCACCGCAAGACATCACTATCGAATTGCAGACCGACCTCAACACCATGCCGGGCGAATTGAACCCGGCCGGCTTCCATCGTGACGGCGATCAGCCCGTTATCGCAGGCGAAGTCGAACTGGCGTTCCGAACCTTGCACCGGCAGCTCGCCGTCAACATCCAGGGACAGCCCAGCCGAGTGTACCCGATCGGACTGACGGCCTGGGCTCCGCATACGCCGGAGTTCGGAACGTGGCGACGGCTCGCCGACGGCAGCGAAATCCGCTATCGCGCCAAATGGCCAGGGAAGACGTAAGGGCCTCACCGCGGTTTTGCGATTTCACAACGCACGTAGGTCTGGCGCTTGCCTGGCCCGACCGGGCTGTTGTCCATCACCAGCTTGCCATCCGCGGCAATGGAGACCCGGGGACTGGAGCGATACTTCTCGCCCTCGCCTTCGCAGGCGAGCTTCATTTTCCAGGCGAGCTTCCCGTCGGCAGTGATCTCACTGGCGCGGCACCGGGTCTCGTACCAATAGAGGCGGTTGCCGCCCTCGATGCTCATGCGGTTGGCGCTGTCCTGGTCGCGGCAATCCTTTTTGGTTGACGCCCAGAACCCCTCATAGGCTTGCGCCGCCAGGGCGGGAGCACACTGGCTTGCCAGCACCGCACTCGTACTCAGAGCCATCGCAAAGCGGGTCGCCGCTCTCATATCAAAACCTCGACAAGACCTTCACCGAGGTTAGTCGCGCCTCAGCGCAGCTTGTTCAACAGGGCCATCAGCATCTCGCGCTCCTTTGCCTCGAGCGGCGCCAGTGTCTCCCGTGTGATCGCGAGCGCATTCGGCGCCACCTTTTCCGCCAGCTGCTGCCCGGCGCGCGTCAGGCTGACCAAAAGCCGCCGTCCGTCCTCGGGATCCTGGCTGGTCTCGGTGAGGCCGCGCGCCGTTAAACGATCGATCACGCCCTTGATCGTCGCCACATCCATCGCCGTGAGGCGCCCGAGCTGGTTCTGCGAGCATGGCCCGGCCTCGGCGAGCTTCGACAGTGCCGCCCATTGCGTCGGCGTAATATTGGTGCCTATCTCGCGAGAGAAGATCGCGCTGTGGCGCTGCCAGACCTGGCGAAGGATAAAGCCAACCTGCTCATCGAGCACGTAAGGCGGCTTCGCCGGTTTGACGCTTTTTTTCGCCGCGACGCTTCTCGCCATCCGCTCGATGCCCTTGCCCTTTGCCTTCACAACGACAGATGCGCGTCGCGGATATCCGGACGCGCGTCGAGCTCGGCCATGGTGCCGCCGAAACAGATGCGGCCGCGCTCGATGATATAGGCGCGATCGGAGATCAGCCGCGCAAAGTGCAGATTCTGCTCGGAGACGACGATGCTGACGCCCTCCTTCTTCATGGTCAGGATGGCATCAACCATCTGCTCCACGATCTTTGGCGACAGGCCTTCTGAGGGCTCGTCCAGCAGCACCAGCGACGGATTGCCCATCAACGTGCGTGCGATGGTGAGCATCTGCTGCTCACCGCCGCTCATGCGGCCGCCCGGGCGATTTTTCATCTCGCCGAGGTTAGGGAACAGCGAAAACAGCTTGTCGCGGGTCCAGTGCGGCGCGTTCGGGCGCTTCGGCTGGCGGCCGACTTCGAGATTTTCTTCTACCGTCAGGTCGGTGAAGATACGCCGCTCCTCCGGCACGTAGCCAAGCCCGTCCCGCACGATCTCATGTGTCGGACGCGCCGAGACATCCTTGCCTTCGAACATGATCCGTCCCGAGCGCTGCGCGACGAGCCCGACGATCGAGCGGAACGTCGTCGACTTGCCGGCGCCATTGCGGCCGAGCAACGCCACCACTTCCCCCTCGCCGACCTCGAAGCCGATGTCGAACAGGATATGGGCTGGGCCGTAATGACTATTGAGGTCCTGCACCGTGAGCTTCATACCGCTGCTCCCTCGCGATGCCCGGCCTCGTAAAGGAGGCCCTCGCCGAGATAGACCGCCTGCACCTGCGGATTGCCGCGGACCTCGGCCGGCGAGCCCTCGGCGATCAGCGTGCCGCGGTTGAGCACGATGATGCGATCGGCGTGCTCGAACACCACGTCCATGTCGTGCTCGGTGAAGAGGACGCCGATCGATTTTTCACGGGCGATCTGCGCGGTCAGCCGCATCAAATCGACTCGCTCGCGTGGCGCCATGCCGGCGGTCGGCTCGTCCATCAGCAGCAGCTTTGGCTGGTTGGCGAGCGCGACGGCGAGCTCGAGCCGCTTGAGATCGCCATAGGCAAGCTCGCCGCAGGGACGATCCGCATAGCCGCCCATGCCGACCAGCTCGAGTAGCCGCCCGGCTTCGCCGCGGTCGAAGTTCGGCGCCGAGCCCCAGAGATTGAACAGCTGCTTGCCGTGCGAAACCAGCGCGACCTGCACGTTCTCGCGCACCGTCATGGTCGCGAAGGTCGCGGTGATCTGGAAGGTGCGGCCCACGCCCATCCGCCAGATCTCGCGCGGCTTCCTGCCGGTCGTGTCTTCGCCGAGCAGGCGGACGTGGCCGCTATCAGGCTTGTTCTGTCCGTTGAGCATGTCGAAGCAGGTGCTCTTGCCCGCGCCGTTCGGTCCGATCAGCGCCAGGATTTCGCCGGCGCGTAGCAAGAACGAGACGCCGCGCACGGCGTGGACGCCGCCATAGGATTTGGTCAGTCCTTCGACCGCGAGAAGTGGGGGGGCGACGCTCATTCGGCGGACTCGATCGGCTTGGCAAGCAAGGGTGACCCCGGCGGCGATGCCTTCCTGCGGCGCTGCGCCAGCATCTCCAGCATGCCGACGATACCCTTGGGGAAGACGACGACGATCAGAACGATGAATCCGCCGAGCACGAGTTTTGACAGATCGGTCTGACTGACCAGCCAGATGTTCAAGGCCTTGTAGACGATGGCGCCGATCACCGCGCCCGACACCGTCTCGACGCCACCGAGCAGCACCATCACAAGCGCATCGACCGAGAGCGAGATGCCGAGATTGTCCGGGAAGACGCTGCCCTTGAGGTAGGCGAACAGCGCGCCGCCGATGCCGGCGGTCGTGCCCGCGATCACGAAGGCCGTCCATTGGATCCGCTTGGCGTTGATGCCGACCGCTTCGCTGCGCAGCACCGAGTCGCGCGTCGCCCTCAGCGCATAGCCGAACGGCGAGAACACCATCGCCCGCAACGCGATCGTCACGAGTGCCGCAATGCCGAGCGACAGCCAGTAGAAATGCGATGGGCTCGCCGCCCAGCTCGCCGGCCAGACGCCCAGGATGCCGTTATCGCCGCCGGTGACGCTCACCCATTGGAACGCGATCGACCAGACGATCTGCGCGAAGGCGAGCGTCAGCATCGCAAAATAGACGCCGGAGAGCTGCACCGCGAAGAAGCCGAACACGGCAGCCCCCATGCAGCCGAGCAGCGGACCGAGCAACAGGCAGACGATCATCGGCAGTCCCGCCATCTTGGCGAGGAAAGCAACGCCGTAAGCGCCGAGGCCGAAATAGGCGGCGTGGCCAAAGGAGGCGAGTCCTCCGACCGACATCAGGAAGTGCAGGCTGACGGCGAAGATCACCGAGATCGCGATCTCCGAGCCGACGGTCAGTGCATAATTGCCGGCAAACAGCGGCAGCGTCGCCGCGATGACGAGCGTTGCAAGCGCAGCCAGCCGCTCGTTCGACGTCAGCGGTCGCCAGGGATTGACGGTGAGACCCGGCGTCTTGCGCGCGGGGGCCTCGGGCCTGCCGAACAGGCCCCAGGGCCGCACGATCAGCACCGCCGCCATCACCAGGAAGACCAGGATGATGGAGATTTTTGGAAAGATCAGGATGCCGAAGGCGTTGAGCTCGGAGACCAGCACCGCCGCGACGAAAGCGCCGATGATGCTGCCGAGGCCGCCGATCACCACGACGACGAAAACCTCGACGATGATACGCAAATCCATCGCATGATGCACGGCATCGCGCGGAATCTGGAGCGCGCCGCCGAGCGCGGCCAGGAAAACGCCGACCGCAAACACGGATGTAAACAGCCATTTCTGGTTGACGCCGAGCGCTGCGACCATGTCGCGGTCCTGCGTCGCTGCGCGCACCAGAACGCCCCAGCGCGTGCGCTGAAACAAAAGCCAGAGAATGCCGAGCACGACCGGGCTGAGCACGATCAAGAATAAATCATAGCTCGGGATGTTTTGGCCGAAGAAGTCGATCGCCCCCTTGAAGCCGGGTGCACGGCGTCCCACGAGATCGTCTGGGCCCCAGATCAGGACGACGAGGTCCTCAACCATCAAGGTCAGGCCGAAGGTCGCGAGCAGTTGGAACAGCTCGGGCGCGTGATAAATGCGCCGGAGCAGCACCATCTCGACAATGACGCCGATCACCGCCACGGCAAGCGCTGCGATGACGATCCCGCCCCAGAATCCGAACGTCCCCGATAGGCGCTCCGTCAGTGTGAAGGCGATATAGGCGCCGATCATGTAGAAGGCACCGTGCGCGAAATTCACGATCCGCGTTACGCCAAAGATGATCGACAGGCCCGACGCCACCAGAAACAGCGACGCTGCGCTGGCGAGACCGGTCAGAAACTGTACGACGTAAAAGGCCATCGGCGGTCCGGGTTGGTGTTGCATCACCTCTCCCCGCTTGCGGGGAGAGAGAGCTTCGTAGGGTGGGTTAGCGCAGCGTAACCCACCTCTTGTGGTCCTGCGGGTACAGACCGTGGTGGGTTATGCCTGCGGCTAACCCACCCTACGGCAGCGGAGATCAATCCTTCGGACGCAGCTTCTCGACTTCGGCATCACTTGGCAGATAGTCCGCGCCCTTCTTGTAAGCCGAGTCCACCATCACGCCCTTGCCGTCCTTCAGCGCGGTCTTGCCGACATAGGCACCGAGCGTCGACTGGTGATCGATCTTGCGGAAGGTGATCTCGCCCAGCGGCGACGGCATCGACAATCCTTCCGCCGCAGTGATCAGCTTCTCCGGATCGGTCGAATTGGCCTTCGCCAGGATCGCCGCCGCAGACTTGATGGTCTGGTAGCCGACGATGGAGCCGAGACGCGGATAGTCGTTGTACTTGGCCTGATACGCCTTCAGGAACGCGTCGTGCTCGGGCGTCTTGATCGAGTACCAAGGATAGCCGGTGACGATCCAGCCCTCGGGCGTCTCCTCCTTGAGCGGGTCGAGATATTCGGGCTCGCCGGTCAGGAAGGACACAACTTCGCGGCCCTTGAACAGCCCGCGGGTGTTGCCTTCACGCACGAGCTTGACGAGATCGGCTCCGAACGTGACGTTGAGGATCGCTTCCGGATTGGCCGCGGCAACCGCCTGCACCACCGGACCCGCGTCGATCTTGCCCTGCGGCGGCCACTGCTCGTCGACCCACTGGATGTCGGGCCGCTTCTCCGACATCAGTTTCTTGAACACCGCGACCGCGGACTGGCCGTATTCATAGTTCGGCGCAATCGTCGCCCAGCGCTTTGCCGGCAGCTTGCTGGCTGCCTCCACCAGCATCGCCGCCTGCATGTAGTTGGAAGGACGCAGTCGGAAAGTGTACTTGTTGCCCTTGGACCAAGTGATGGCGTCCGTCAGCGGCTCGGCCGCCAGGAAGAATACCTTCTTCTGGTTGGCGAAGTCGCTGACCGCAAGTCCGATGTTCGACAGGAACGTACCCGTCAACATCGCCACGCCCTCGCTCGACACCAGCTCGTTGGCCGCTGTCTGCGCATCCGCCGGCTTGCCGCCGTCGTCCTTGGAGACGACGACAAGCTTCTTGCCGTTGATGCCGCCGGCCGCGTTGATCTCTTCGACCGCGAGCTGCCAGCCCTTGCGATAGGGCTCGGTAAACGCCGGCAGCAACGAGTAACTGTTGATCTCACCGATCTTGATGTCCTGCGCCAGGGCCGAATGAGCCATGCCGCTTGCCAACAGCGCGAACGCCGCGCCGACAAAATAGTTCTTTGCTCGCATCCCAACCTCCACTTTTCTAAGAAGATTAACGCAGTCCGTCTTCGCCCTTGATCTCCGCAGCCGTCAGCCCGCCGACGCGCGGCAAAGGACGACCACTGTCGGTGACGGCGACCGCGACCATGATCTCATTGGCGCGCGGCGCATCGTTGATCTGCACTTCCATGCCGTCGAAATGACTGCGCACAAAGGCTGCATCCTTGTGGCCCAGCGGAATGTCCAGCGTCGTGCCGGGTCCACTGCGCTTCTTCGACGACGGGATCAGCGCAGCGCCCTTGCTCAGCACTTTGCGCACCGGCGCGCCCATTTTCGGGTGAAGGATGGCGGCTGCATGCTCCAACTCGCCGTTCTCGCCGACGGCCGCGGCCTTGCCATAGCTCTGCGCCTTGGACCCGTCGATGCCGAGCGCCGCCACCGCGCGCTTCGACAGCAGCTCGCCGAGCTCTTCGCCAATCGCGATCAGCGGGGAGAGATCCTCGACATACTTTCCAGCAAACGGGTTCTCGATCACGGCGATTGCCGCCGCACGCCGCGTCGGCGGCGAGACCTGGCGGCCCATTTCCATCTGGGTCTCTTCGACGACGGTGACGATCTTGCGGATGATCGCGCTCATGATTGTTTCCTCAAGCCGCTTCCCTGTTCAGGCATGAACCGCGTTCTCTTGTACAAGCGGGCGCGGTCGTTGCCGTTCAATATCCTTGGTCCCGATGACAAGCATATCACCACAAAGCTGCAACACGGCACCCTCGATCCATCCGCGATCGAATAATTGCCGTGCACATTCCGCGCCAGATTCGAGCGCGGTCGTGATCTCGTTCTGCGACAATTCACTGACGTCACGGGTCACGAGCCGCCCGCCGAGATCGCTGTCCGGCTGAAGTTCGTTCGCAGGTTTTCGGATGACAGCGGGATGCCCGGGCAGATCGACAGCGTTCGCAATGATCGTCGCGGCGGCATCGGCTTGCGATGCCGTTCCGGCCAACACGGTCACCGCATCGGCAATTCCGAGCGAAAAGCTGCGGCCGTGCCGTCCACTGGTGGCAATGCCGCGGACGGGATCATCGGCGTCCACCCTGATTGTCCGCATCACCCCGTCGCGATCGGGCCGGTCCATCAGGCCGACCGAAAAATGCTCGCCCTCGCCGAGATGCAGGGCGATGTCGCCGCCATTGTTGACATAGGCCCGATCGAGCGCCGCAGCGTTCAGCATCGCGCCCAACACCTCCTCCGCCACGCTGCCGGCCACAGCGGCCATCGGCGTGATGAAGCTGTCAGCCGCATAGGGCGCCACCGCGGCGTGCATGCGACGCGCCACAACGCCTACCAACGAGGTCCGCCCCTCGACGGCAGCCCGCAACTCCGGCAGTTCCGCGCAGAGCTCGTCGAGCAAACCCGTGAAGCGCTGCGCGGCCGCCTCATAGGCCGCATGCACTGCGTCGGCGGCCCCCCTCGCCTCGAGGATCAGATCAATCGGTCCATCCTGCAAATGCAGCCGCCGGCCATCAGACAGCAACGCGATTTGCGGGAGCCTTGTCATGCCCGAGGTCCCGGAATCGGGTTTTGCCAGGGCAATTGGCGGACATCGTCGCCGCCCTGAACTTCGGCGAGCGGTTTCACATAATCCATGTGCCCGCCGAGCGCTGCATAGTCCGACAGCTTCATCGTGAATTCGATCGGCGCGACCAGCGCGGGCGTCGGCACGTAACCGAATGCCCCCGTGGGCATCTGCGTCACGTCGACCATGTAGGTGATGCCGCCGCCCGGCCAAACGTAAACAGGCGCGCCGCCACTGGTCACGCGCGTCAGCGCGTCCTTCACCGAGCGCGTCAGCCGCACCGGATTGTCGGTCACGCCCGCTCGCAAGGAACCACCGGCGCCCGCCATGAACAGCACCGTACACAACGCCGGTTCGCAATTCTCCTGAATGCGCTCGACCGAGAACTTCAAATTATCAGGCATCTCGGTCTCGACCGGCTTCAGGGCCTCGTCGAGCACATAATAAGAGGAATGTTCGCCCGTCGTGGAGACCATCAGCATGGAGAGGCCAGGCTTGGCCTCCTTCGCATCAAACGGTCCCAGGATTGCGAGAGGATCGGAGATATTGGTGCCACCCCAACCCGTGCCGGGATCGGCGACCTGGAAATAGCGGCCGGGCGTCGAGCGGCGCCCTCTCATCTTGATGCCGGTGTCGGCGATGTCGAGCAGCTTGCCGGCCTGGTGCTCGCTAAGCACGCCGGTGATATGGTCGTCGACCACGACGACCTCGTCGACCTTGCCGTGCCATTGCTTGGCGAACATGCCGATCGTCGCCGAGCCGCAGCCGACGCGCATGCGCTCTTCTTTCATGCCGTTGACGATCGGCGGCTGGCCGGCCTGCACCACCACGCTCGCGCCGCCGTCGATGGTGAGCTCGACCGCCTTGCAATTCGCCAGATCCATCAGTGTGTCGCAGGTGACGCGACCTTCCTTCTTGGAGCCGCCGGTCAGATGATGCACGCCGCCGAGCGACAGCATCTGCGAACCGTATTCGCTGGTGGTGACATGACCGACCGCCTCGCCTTGGGCACGGACGGTCGCGGTCTCCGGCCCGAGATAGCGGTCGGTGTCGATCTTCACCTTGATGCCGCAATAGGAGAAGATGCCCTCGGTGACGACAGTCACCATATCGACGCCGTCGACCTCCGCCGAGACGATGAACGGCGCCGGCTTGTAGTCGGGATAGGTCGTACCCGCGCCGATCGCCGTTACAAAGGTGGACGGCTCGTGGACGATCTTGCCGTCCCAATCTTCGGTGCGGCTGAACGGAACGAGCTTGCCGCCATGCGACACGGTGCGCTCCAGGATCACATGCGGATCGACGCGGACGAGCTTGCCCTCGTGATTGGCATAGCGGTCGCAGGCGCCCGCCGCGCCCGGCTTGATATAGCACATCACCGGACACGCATCGCAGCGGATCTTGTCGATGGCGGCGCTCGTAGGTTCAGTCACCATGTCAAAGCCAGCCGACAGTGCAGTTATCATTTGTACACGAACGATGTTGCGCGCCCTCCCGATGGCTGTCAAGCGGCGGAGCGGCGCAAAACATACGCCTGCCGCATAAAACCTCATTTGCCTATCCGCCCTGTCCACAAAGAAGGCACTCGCGCTGCACTGCGGCATGCACGGCTTGCACGTTTGTGTACAAACGGTATCGTCGCAACGTAGATTTTGAGCGGACTTGGAATCGCGAAGCTTTGGCCGCGGCGCTCAACGAGTCGACTTGGGAACGAGGATGACGCAGACATCGATCCGCATCACCGTGAACGGCAGAATCCACGAGATCACTGCGGCGCGAGACACGCCGCTGCTCTACGTGCTGCGCAACGATCTCGCGCTCAACGGTCCGAAATACGGTTGCGGCCTCGGTGAATGCGGCACCTGCACTGTCCTGATCGATGGCGCGGCGGCGCGCTCCTGCGTGATTCCGATCAGTGGCTGCGCCGGCCGCGACATCGTGACGCTCGAAGGGCTCGGTACGCGCGACAAGCCGGATGTGGTGCAGCAGGCCTTCATCGACGAACAGGCCGCGCAATGCGGCTACTGTCTCAACGGCATGATCATGACCACCAAGGCGCTGCTTGCGATCAACCCGAGGCCTACCGAGCAGGAGGCGCTGGCGGCGCTGCGCTACAATCTCTGTCGCTGCGGAACGCATATCGAGATCCTTCGCGCAGTGATGCGTGCGTCCGGCCAGTTCGCCGAGGCCGGTGATTGATGGCCTCCCCGCATCCGAACGGAGCTGAGCTGCAATCCGGCTCGCTCGTCGTCGTCCGCACCGTGGACGAGTGCACCTCCGAGACCTTCGTCCGCATCACAGCGGACGGTTCGGTCACAGCCTACAATGGTCATGTCGATCTCGGTACCGGCATCCGCACGGCGCTTGGCCAGATCGTGGCTGAAGAGCTCGACGTCTCCGTTGCCCGCGTCGTCGTGGTGCTCGGCGACACCGCTATGGTGCCGAACCAGGGCGCCACGATCGCGAGCGAGACCATCCAGATCACCGCGGTTCCCCTGCGCAAGGCCGCCGCGCAGGCGCGACACTTTCTGATCGCACGTGCGGCCGAGCGCCTGGAGCTGCCGGCAGCCGATCTCAGGATCGAAGACGGCCTTGTGCGCGGGCACGACAATCGCAGCGTCAGCTATGGCGAGTTGATCGGCGGAGAGACCATTCGTCTCGAGCTTGCCGACGACGTCGCGGTCAAGCCGGTCGGCGATTACGCCATTGTCGGCCAATCGATGCCCCGCGTCGACCTGCCGGCCAAGGCCACGGGCGAGCTGACCTTCGTGCACGACATCCGTGTATCAGGCATGCTGCACGGCCGCGTGGTGCGCCCGCCCTATGCCGGCGTCGACGCCGGCCCGTTCGTCGGCACCAGCCTGATTTCGGTCGACGAATCCTCGGTGCGCGACATTCCCGGCATCATAGCCGTCGTGCGGATCGGCGATTTCGTCGGCGTCGTCACGGAGCGCGAGGAGAACGCGATCCGTGCGGCCGAGCAGCTTGCGGTGAGCTGGCGACCGACGCCTGAACTGACCGATCTCGCCGACGTCGAGACCGCGCTGCGCGCCAATCCATCGACGCCGCGCACGCTGATCGACAAGGGCGACGTCGATGCTGCCATTGCCGGCGCGGCCAAGCCGATACGGCGCACTTACGTCTGGCCATATCAGATGCATGCCTCGATCGGCCCGTCCTGCGCGGTCGCCGACTTCCAGGACGGCAACATCCGCGTCTGGTCGGGCACGCAGAACCCGCACGTGCTGCGCGGCGACCTGTCGCTGCTGATCGAGCGTCCCGAGAGCGAGATCGAGGTCATCAGGTTGGAGGCCGCCGGCTGCTACGGCCGCAACTGCGCCGACGACGTCACCGCGGACGCGCTGTTGCTCTCGCGCGCGGTCGGCCGGCCCGTGCGCGTGCAGCTGACGCGCGAGCAGGAACACGCCTGGGAGCCCAAAGGCGCCGCGCAGCTCATCGACGTCAATGGCGGCCTGAACGCGGAGGGTGACGTCGCTGCTTACGATCTCGCCACGCGCTATCCCTCGAATGCCGCGCCGACGTTGGCGCTGTTGCTGACGGGGCGGATATCGCCAAAGCCGGACGTTCTCCAGATGGGCGACCGCACCGCGATCCCGCCTTACGATTACGACAATATGCGCGTCGTCGCCCACGACATGGCGCCGATTGTGCGCGCGTCCTGGTTTCGCGGCGTCTCGGCCCTGCCGAACACCTTTGCGCATGAATCCTATATCGACGAAGCCGCGACCGAGGCCGGCGTCGACCCGATCGAATATCGCCTGCGTTACCTGAAGGACCAGCGCGCCGTCGATCTCGTCCATGCGGTCGCCGAGCGCGCGGGCTGGACGCCGCGGCCGGTGCGCGAAGAGAAAGACGGCGAGATCGTGCATGGGCGCGGCTTTGCCTATGCGCTCTACGTCCACAGCAAATTTCCCGGCTATGGCGCGGCGTGGTCGGCCTGGGTCACCGACGTTGCCGTCAACAAGTCGACCGGCGAGGTCAGCGTCACGCGAGTCGTCGCGGGGCAGGACTCCGGATTGATGATCAACCCGGACGGTGTGCGCCACCAGATCCATGGCAACGTCATCCAGTCCACCAGCCGCGCGCTGATGGAGGAGGTCTCGTTCGAGCGCGGCGCAGTCGCGGCGCGGGAATGGGGCGCCTATCCGATCATCCCCTTCCCTGACGTGCCCAAGATCGACGTGTTGCTGCTGCCGCGGCCGGACCAGCCGCCGCTCGGCGTCGGCGAATCCGCCTCGGTCCCGAGTGCGGCCGCGATTGCGAACGCGATCTTCGATGCCACCGGCGTGCGCTTTCGCGAGCCGCCGTTCACGCCTGAACGTATCCTCAACGGGCTGCACGGCGGCGCCCCAGCCACGCCGCAGGCGCTGCCAGCTCCCGCTACGCCACAGCCATCCCGTATCTGGGAGAATCCGTTCGCCAAACGCGCCGGCATCTTCGCGACGATCGCGGCGGTCTGCACCGCGGCGATCGGCATCGGTGCGGCTGTTTTGCCCGGCCGCGCCATCGCGCCGATCGCGCGGCCCGACCCATCGGTCTATTCCGCAGCGACGATCGCGCGCGGGCAACAACTGGCCGCACTCGGCAATTGCGCGGAGTGCCACACCACGATCGGCGGTGCGCTCAACGCCGGCGGCCGCGCCCTGGAGACGCCGTTCGGCACGATCTACGCGACCAACATCACGCCAGATGTCGAGACCGGAATCGGCGCTTGGTCCTATCCCGCGTTCGAGCGCGCGATGCGCGACGGGCTGCATCGCGACGGACGGCAGCTCTATCCCGCCTTCCCCTATACGCACTTTTCGAAGACCGGCGATGCCGACATGCAGGCGCTCTACGCCTACCTGATGGCGCAGCCGGCGGTGCGCGCGACGCAGCCTGCGAATACGCTCGCCTTCCCGTTCAATCTCCGCCCGCTACTTGCCGGATGGAATGCGCTGTTCCACCAGACCCGCGAGTTCAAGCCCGATCCTGCCAAATCCGAGGTCTGGAATCGCGGCGCTTATCTCGTTGAAGGTCTCGGCCATTGCAGCGCCTGCCATTCGCCGCGCAACGCGCTCGGCGCCGAGCAGCGTGGCGCCTATCTCGCCGGCGGCTTTGCCGAGGGCTGGGAGGCGCCGCCGCTGACCTCGCTCTCGCACGCGCCGATCCCATGGAGCGAGGACGAGCTTTTCGCTTATTTGCGCACGGGCCAATCGCGATATCATGGCGTCGCCGCCGGACCGATGGCGCCTGTTGTCAGGGACCTCAAAGCCCTGCCCGACCATGACATCCGCGCCATGGCCGTCTATCTGAACTCGTTCAATGACACCGCGACCGGGACGCCGACGCAGGACGCACTCGCAACCAGGCTTGAAGCGTCAACGGAAGTCACGGTTGCTCCCTCCACAGGCGCGCGGCTCTATCAGGGCGCCTGCGCCGTCTGTCATGAGGTCGGCGGCCTGCCGCTGTTCGGCAGCCGGCCCTCGCTGGCACTCAACAGCAATCTGTACAGCGCCGCATCGGACAATCTCGTGCAAATCATCCTGCACGGCATCGCCGAGCCGGTGTCGAGCGATCTCGGCTACATGCCGGCATTCAAGAACAGCATGAGCGATACGCAGGTCGAGGAACTGGTCACCTTTCTGCGCAAGCAGTTTGCACCGGACAGGCCGGCGTGGACCGGCGTGAAGGAGACGATTGCGCGTGTGAGAGCCGCCGCGAACTAAGCGCTACTCCTTGTGCTCCACAGGCGGCGTGCCGTGCGTATGGAACGACTCGATCGTCTTCAGGCCCCACGCCTGCCCCTTCTTGCGCTCCTCCTCCGTCCACACGATTGGCCTCCAGTCGGGCGCGAGGATGAGGCGCGCGCCGGCATTGGCGACTTCGACGCGATTGCCGCCGGGCTCGTAGACGTAGAGGAAGAAGGTCTGCTGGATCGCGTGCTTGTGCGGGCCGGTCTCGATGTGGACGCCGTTCTCCAGGAAGATGTCGGCGGCGCGCAAGATCTCTTCGCGGCTGTCGAGCGCGTAGGTGACGTGGTGGAAGCGGCCGGGCGTGCCGGAGTGGTCGAGCGAATAGGCGAAATCGTAGCTCTTGTTCGACATCGTCAGCCACATCGCCGCTTCGCGGCCGTCGTTCAGCACGATCTGCTCGGTGAGGCGGCAGCCGAGATAATTCTCGAAGAACTCGCGGTTCGCCTTGATGTCGGTGGCGAGGCAATTCAGATGGTCGAGGCGCCGGACGTTGACGCCGCGAGCGGGAAAGCGCTGCGCCTGGTTCTTCAGTGCGGGTTTCAGCTCGGGCGGCGCTTGATACCATTCGGTCTCGTAATACAGCTCGACGATGTGTCCATCGGGATCGCGGCAGCGGAAGGTCGGCCCCTGCCCCATGTCGCCGTCGATCCAGCCGATGTCGAACCCGGACCCTTTCAGCGCCGCGACTCGGCGCTCCAGCGCCTGCTGGCTGCGCGCGCGTAACGCCATGTGCTCCATGCCCGATGTCTTCGACGCCGTCAGTTTGAGCGAATAGCGCTCATAGTCGTCCCAGCCGCGCAAATAGACCGACTCGCCCTTTTGCCCGCTGACGGTCATGCCCATCACGTCGACGAAGAATTTCAGGCTCTCGTCCGGCTTCGGTGTCAGCAGCTCCATGTGGCCGAGATGAGCGAGATCGAGGATCGGTTCGGGCTGCATGATGTCCTCCAAGGCGTGGCTTGCGATCCGCTGGATCGGATCCCTCGAGCTGGCGCCGGCGGCAATCCGCTCATGCGCCGGTGGGCGGCACTGAGGCTGCCGGTTCATTTGCACCAATGTACAAATGATTAGGTCCCGTCAACAAATCAAAAGTCGTCACTGCGAGCGAATGACGGCCCATCCAAGATGACGACCCGTCCCCCAAGGCGACCGACTGCCCGAATGGTAAAATCTTCCTTAAACCCTGTCGGTGTCGACGGCCGGGAAAAAGCAGCATTTCTCGGCCGCTTCTGCCAGGAAGTATGCATTGGGAACAAACCTCGCACCCGAATTGTCGCGGATTTAACGAAGCGCCGGCCCCTGCCGCTTAACCGTTTGTCCAGCGACGGCCGTGCATAGTCCGGGTCAACCCGTTGCTCTTGCCAGGTTCATTCATTGTGACATCTTTTGGACGCGTGATTTCGGTTCGCGGATCGCTCGCCCGGGTCGGGCTGCTGGCCGAAAGCCGCATGCCGGTCTCGGAAGTGCGGGCCACTGTCGGCCGGTTCGTCAGTATCCGCTGCGCCAGCTCGGTCATCGTCGCGATGATCACCGAGGTGTCCTGCGAAAACCTGTCGAGCAACGACAATTTGATCGCCATCGCCTCGGTCGACCTGCTGGGCGAAATCCTCAACGCGACCGGCAAGGCCAAATTCCAGCGCGGCGTCACCAACTATCCGACAATCGGCGATTCCGTCGATCTGATCACGAGCCAGGAGCTGCGCACGATCTACGCGCCGACCGGCTCCGACCAGATCAATGTCGGCTTCCTCCAGCAGGACAGCTCCGTCGTCGCCTATGTCGACATCGAGGAAATGCTCTCCAAGCACTTTGCAGTGCTGGGATCGACCGGCGTCGGCAAATCGACCGGTGTGTCGCTGTTGCTCAACGAGATCCTTAAGGCGCGCCCGAACCTGCGCATCTTCCTGCTCGATGTGCACAACGAATATGGCCGCTGCTTCGGGGACCGCGCGCTGGTGCTCAATCCGCGCAATTTGAAACTGCCATTCTGGCTGTTCAATTTCGAGGAAATCGTCGACGTGCTGTTCGGCGGCCGCGCCGGCGTGCCCGAGGAGCTCGACGTCCTCGCAGAAGTCATTCCGCTCGCCAAGGGCGTCTATACCCAGTACCAGAACGCCGATCGCATTGGCCTGAAGCGCATCGATCCCAAGCAGATCGGCTACACCGTCGATACGCCGGTGCCCTATCGCCTGGTCGATCTGATGTCGCTGATCGATGAGCGCATGGGCAAACTCGAGAACCGCTCCTCGCGCATCATCTATCACAAGCTGATCTCCCGCATCGAGGCGGTCCGCAACGACCCGCGCTACGCCTTCATGTTCGACAACGCCAACGTCGGCGGTGACACCATGGCCGAGGTGATCAGTCATCTGTTTCGCCTGCCGGCGAACGGCAAGCCGATGACCGTGATGCAGCTCGCCGGCTTCCCGGCCGAAGTCATCGATTCCGTCGTCTCGGTGCTTTGCCGCATGGCCTTCGACTTCGGCCTGTGGAGCGACGGCGTTTCGCCGATGCTGTTCGTCTGCGAAGAGGCTCACCGCTACGCCTCCGCCGATCGTAATGTGGGCTTCGGGCCGACCCGCAAGGCGGTGTCGCGCATCGCCAAGGAAGGCCGCAAATACGGCGTTTATCTCGGCCTCATCACCCAGCGTCCGGCCGAGCTCGACGCCACTATCATCTCCCAGTGCAACACGCTGTTCACGATGCGTCTTGCCAACGAGCGCGACCAGGCGCTGCTGCGCGCCGCGGTGTCGGATGCCGCCGCCAACCTGCTTTCGTTCGTGCCGTCGCTCGGCACCCGCGAAGTGCTGGCATTCGGCGAAGGTGTCGCGCTGCCGACGCGGCTGCGCTTCAAGGAGGTGCCGCCGCATCAATTGCCGCGCGGCGAAGCCACCATCAGCAGCGTACCATCCGTCACCTCCGGTCACGACATGCATTTCGTCGGCGCCGTGCTCGAGCGCTGGCGCGGTGCCACCTCGCAGCGCGACGTGCCGAACGATCCGGTGTTCTCGGCGCCGCCCGCGAAGACGCTCTCCAACGTCGAAGCCCCGATGCTGCAACCGTCGATGGGGCTGGATCCGGACCGCTTCTCGCTGCTGAAGAAGCCGCTGCGGTAAAGCAACGCTCGTTTTCCAGCTCCGGCATTGCGAGCCTGGCGTCACGTTGAGCATAGCGCCGGCATCGACTATGGTTGCCGGCCCCAAGCCGGAATCCATGCCCATGACAAAGCCCGCGCAACGCTTCTCCGCTCCCGCCCTCGATGCGCTGCCTGACGACATCCGCACGCGTCTCCTCGGCGTGCAGGAGAAGAGCGGCTTCGTGCCGAACGTGTTCTTGACGCTGGCCTACCGCCCGGACGAGTTCCGCGCCTTCTTCGCCTACCACGACGCACTGATGGAGAAGGACGGCGGCGTCACCAAAGCCGAACGCGAGATGATCGTGGTCGCGACCTCGGCGGCGAATCAGTGCCAATATTGTGTGATCGCCCATGGCGCGATCCTGCGTATCCGCGCCAAGAACCCGCTGATCGCCGACCAGATCGCCACGAACTACCGCAAGGCCGACATCACGCCGCGGCAAAAGGCGATGCTCGACTTCGCGATGAAGGTCTCGGCCGATGCGCAGCGGATTTCCGAGGATGATTTCACCGCGCTCGCGCCGCATGGCTTTAGCGACGACGACATCTGGGATATCGCCGCAATCTCCGCCTTCTTTGCGTTATCGAACCGGCTGGCGAATTTCACCGGCATGCGGCCGAATGACGAATTCTATTTGATGGGACGGCTGCCGAAGAGATGAGCGCCCGCCACGAGCGCGGAAGGAACGCGTCGACGACAAATGCAGCGGATGAGTTCCCGTGTGACGGGAACTCTGCGTTTTCGCAATCGCACACGTTTAATTAAGAATCTCACCCTCAACTAGCACAAACGCTTTGGCACAACTTGCGCAGTTTCCGTCACCGGAGACGCGGATGAGTCGTGCCTGTTGAGGGGCTTCTCATGAACGTGCGGGCATTTGTTATCGCGACCTGTATTGGCACGGCATTCTTCGCGGCCGGATACGCATGGAACTATCAGCCCGACTTCATCGACGCGAGCGAGATATGGAGCATGTTCGAATCGGAGCATGGCAGGGCGCGGGCTGCCGTCTTACGCGTCCTCATTGCGCCGAATTCAGCTCACTTCAACGGCCTGCGAACGATCGATGCAGACAGGGGAAGATACGTATGCGGCTCCGTAAAGGCGATGGATAAAGAGAGGCAGTATGTCGAGGTCGCGTTCGTTTACACCGTCGCGATCGATTTTGCCCGTATCGACGACGACGGGCGGATGACGTCGCAGCGCTCTGCTTACAAGCCCTGCCCAGCCGCGGCCGATGACAAAATTGCCGACCAGAACACGCTGATATCGCCAGGCGCGCTGTCGATGATCAAGACCGTCGAAAAAATCATCCCCAAGTCCAACGGCGGAACGATGGAACAACAGCTTGGCCAGCTGGCCGGACAGACAGCGGCGGTCGCGCCAGGTTTGGCGGCCCCGCAGAGATCGGCCGGCTCATCGGGTTCGGCAGCGTTTGCAGGGGCAGGACGGGCGCCAGTAGCACAGCATTCAAGTTCGGGCGTGGAGGGGCGACAAGCAGATGAATTGACGTGGCGTGTCGATCGGCCGCCGGCCGCATGGCCGACCTTCCCCTCGGACCATCCGCTGGCGAAATCGGTGCAGAAGCGGACGGGCGCCGAGGTCCTGGCTTTCGCGAAAGATATCGAGGCTCGCTGGGAGGAAGCCAAATCCTCCGGGGTTCTGGCCAAGCGTCCTTCGACTGAGGAGATCAAGGAAGCATGCCGCGCGCTACTTGCGATTGATCCCACGGACAAGGATTATCCGCGGGCCTGGGCCGCCTTTGTCCGCTTGCGCAAAATCGATCGCGACGCTGCTGGTTGAAGGCCTCGCTCAGGCCTTTCGCCGCAGGCTCCAAAGGCTCCCGAGAGCCACGACGGCGGTCATGAGCAGGATGGCGACGAAGGTTTGGATGATCGTGAAGTTCAGGGCGTCACGCGCGACGAACAGCGCGGTGACGGCTCCGGCAAACACAAACAGAATGCGAAGAATCAGACTCATCATCATGTCTCCAGACGGCATGATCCGGAGCCACCCGGCGACGCGGATGCGCAAGGCTGGTTCGGCGGTCATGCCGGCGGACCTTACCGGCCGGCATCAAAGCCTGTTTGCGATACGTCAAGCGCGCTTCGCCGCTACGCAAGCGGGCTCGGACCGCCCCTCGCACGCTGTGGCGGCATCGCAACTGCGCTGCCTGCGGCTGCGCAGCACTGGGCGCTGGACTAGCGCTTCGCCATCAACTCGAGCGCCGGGGCAAAGCGCTCGGAAAATGTCAACGTCTTGGCATGGTGTACTGCGGCAAACGATGCCGAGATCCCGGCTGAAGCGACCACGAGCAGGGCAACGGCGAAAACCAGACGGCGCATTTCGGCCTCCTGTATGACCTCGACGACACCAACAGATGACACGGCTTTGTTTCAGCACCGCTTCGCGCGGACAGAGGGATGGTTTCGCTCAAGAGACTGTGATCGGATCCGGTCTGTGGCGCCGCATGCCGTACCGATGTGAGCGTTGCGCCTAATCATCCTCCGCCGGTCCGCACCAGCCGGGCAGATAGATCGCATCCTTGCTCTTGGCTGAGGACATCGCCTTCTCGAGCGCCTTGTCAAAATTGGCGTCCACAGCCTTGCGCGACAGCTTTCTGCGCAGATAATCGGCCCACAGGAATTCGGAGAACGGCGTGGTGTCCTTGGCGAAGCCGCCCATGCGGCGCAGCTCGCCGGCAAGGCTCCGGAAGGGATCGTCCTTGAGATCGACGACGGATTTCGGCAAATCGCGGAACGGCCGCCGTTCGCCCTTGGCGTCGTAGGGATAGACCCAGCGCTTATTGTCCATCACGCCCCAGAACGCTTCGCGCTCGACCATCCTGAGGTCGCCGATGATGGTAACCAGCACCTCCTTGACGCCCTCATCGTGCAGCGCGCGACCGAGATGATGATGGTCGATCACGTAATAGCGCTCGTCGGGGCCGTGCACGACGGGGATCATATGCTTGCCGAGCAGATCGGCCTGCTTCTTCTTGTCGTGCTCGCGCCAGCGCTTGCGCTTCTCCTTGACCTCGCGCATCCCGACCGTCATCTGCGTCGGCCGCAGCGACAGGATCGACACCGGATGTACTCTCGGTTCGCGCGTATTGCTCATGGTCGAAAGGCCCTTAACATGGTTGCAGCTGCGTGATCAGGTTCCCTGAACTATGGCATGGCCCTCGCGCCGGCAAATGCATTCGGCTGGGTGGAGGTTTTTGCATCGCACCCTCTGCATGTCGGGGACGACGGTTCCGCGGTCATTCGTTCGCAGCCCCGCAGGATAGTGCGAACGCGCAATGCACGTGCGCGTTGAGAAGATTTTCTGCAACGCGTTCACCACCTATGCTATCTAAAAATCGCTGCTTCGGAGTGATCCCTGCACCATGACAACCCAGCGGCCCATAAGCTCGGATGACGAGCACCGGGTGCTCCAGTTCAGGCCGCGCACCTCGCCTTCCCCGACGGGCTACCGCGGCAATGCTACCGTGCAGAAATTGCGCGTCGCGCCCGAGCCGCTCGACCTGTCGCGCTACGAGCAGCCCCGCCCTGGACCGGACGATTTCCGCCATCGCATGCTCGCCAACATCGCGGCGCTGGCTTTCACCATCGCACTGACCGCGATCGGGATCTGGCTTGCGGTCAGCATCGCCGACCTGCGCCGGACTCAGGATTGCGTGCTGATGGGCCGCCGCGACTGCGTCAAGATCACGACGCCGCACATCTAGGCGACGGTCCTTAGGCCGGAGCGGCTCAGCCGGGGCGTCCCCAGTCCAGTCCCCACACCCGTCCGGCTCCATTGAACTCAGGGCGGCGCTCCGATATACGGGCTTTCGACCCGGCCAGAGGGGGGTTGAGGGCGTCATCGGGGCGCGATGCCCACCCACCGTTCCACTCTGGACAATCTGACAAATATCTGCAATATATCAAAGGCTTAGTGATGTCCTCCACATTCGATCAGGTCGCTACGATCATCGCTGAAACCTGCGACATCCCGCGCGACACGATCACGCCGGATAGCCACGCCATCGATGACCTCGGCATCGACAGCCTCGATTTCCTGGACATCGCGTTCGCGATCGACAAGCAGTTCGGTATCAAGCTGCCGCTGGAAAAGTGGACCCAGGAGGTCAACGACGGCAAAGCGACCACCGAGCAGTATTTCGTGCTGAAAAACCTGTGCGCCCGCATCGACGAACTGGTTGCGGCCAAGGGCGCGAGCGCCTAAGCGCGCGGTCATGCAACTCGAATACTTCCACATGATAGATCGCGTCGTCGACCTCAACGTCGACGCGAAGACGATTGTCGTCGAGGCTCAGGTCCCGATGGAGAGCACCATCTTCGAGGGGCACTTCCCGGGCTATCCCCTGATGCCCGGCGTGCTCCTGATCGAATCGATGGCGCAGGCCTCGGGCTGGCTTCAGCTTGGCGTGCTCAAATTCGAGCGCATGCCGATCCTGGCCGCCGTCAAGGAGGCCAAGGTGCGCGGCTCGGTCTTCCCCGGCGATCTCATGAGCATCGAGGCGAGCCTTGCCCATCAGGGCTCGGGCTACGCCGTGACCGAAGCCAAGATCAAGGTCGGCGGCAAGCTGCGCGCGAATTCGACGCTGACCTTCACGCAGATTCCCTTTCCCCATGCGGATATGCGCGCCCACATGGACGCGGTCGCCAAACGCGTCGGCTTTCCGCAACAGGCCGTATCGCCATGACCGAGACTGCTTCGAAGCCCGCCCAGACGGAAGTCTGGATCACCGGCATTGGCCTGGCCACCTCGCTCGGCGAGGGCCTGGACGCCAACTGGGCCGCGCTTCAGGAGAAGCGCATCAATGTCGATGAGAAGGGCTTTGCACCCTATATCGTGCACCCCCTGATGCCTGTGACCTTCGACAGCCAGATCCCGAAGAAGGGCGACCAGCGCCAGATGGAAGCCTGGCAGCGCATCGGCACCTATGCGGCCGGGCTTGCGCTCGACTCCGCCGGAATCAAGGGCAACAAGGACATCCTGTCGAAGATCGACATGGTGGTCGCCGCCGGCGGCGGCGAGCGCGATCTCAACGTCGACACCGGCGTGCTCACGGCCGAGGCCAAGGGCGCCAATGCGCCCGGCTTCCTCAACGAGCGGCTGATGAGCGATCTCAGGCCGACGCTGTTCCTGGCCCAGCTCTCCAACCTGCTCGCCGGCAACATCGCCATCGTGCACGGCATTGGCGGCACCTCGCGCACCTTCATGGGTGAAGAGGTTGCCGGCGCCGATGCCGCCCGTATTGCATTGTCGCGCATCGCCTCCGGCGAGAGCGACATCGCGCTGATCGGCGGCTCGCACAATGGCGAGCGCAAGGACCTGATGGTCCTCTACGAATTCGGCGACTTCAATCTCAAGGACAAGTTCGCACCCGTGTGGGCGCGCAAGGACCACGCCGGCTTCGCGCTCGGCTCGGCTGGCGCGTTTCTGGTGCTGGAATCGAAGGCGCATGCGGAAGCGCGCGGCGCAAAGCCATTCGCGAAACTGTCGAGCGTCGTTGCCGACCTTGCCCGGCGCAAGACTCCCGGCGACATGGCCGCGACGCTGGAGAAGCTTTGGGCAAAGTTGCCGAAGCGCGACGGCAAGGGCGCGATCATATCCGGTGCGACCGGCGCTGAGCCGGCGACATCAGAAGAGCGCGGCTTCCTGAAGGGCCACGCCGAGTTCCCGGTGCGCTCGACCGGCACGATGTTCGGCCACACCATGGAGACGCAATTCCCGCTCGGCATCGCGCTCGCTGCGCTCTCGATCTCTCGCGGCGCGCTGTTTCCGCCGAACGATTCCACGGGCACCGAGATTGAAATGCAGGGAGCGCCCACCCAGATTGTGGTGGTGGGGGCCGGACACTGGCGCGGCGAAGGCATGGCGCTGGTCGAGGCAGTAAGCTAAAGCGCGTTGCGCTTTTGGCAGGTTATTGTTTGGGCATGATCTTCTCGGAAAACCACGTCACGCTTTTTCGGATCATGCTCCAGCTCAAGCGGGGATCGACATGACTGCACCACGCGACAAACTCGGGCGCCCCGTCGTCGTCGTCACCGGCATGGGCATCATGACCTCGCTGGGCAACGGCAAGACCGACAATTGGGCGAAGCTCGTCGCCGGCGAATCCGGCATCCGCACCATCACGCGCTTTCCGGTCGACGGCCTGAAAACCACGATGGCCGGCACGGTGGATTTCGTCAGCGTCGATCCGTTCTCCTCCACCGGGCTGTCCGAACGGATGGCCGAACTGGTGACGCAGGAGGCGCTGGAGCAGGCCGGCATCGGCGCCAAGGCGGATTTCCCGGGTCCTCTCTTCCTTGCGGTCGCACCTGTCGAAGTCGAATGGCCGCAGCGCCGCGAACTCGGCCGCGCCGTCGGTAAGCTCGACTTCAATTATGACGATCTGCTGCGCATCTCTGGCGGCGGCAAGTACAGCGCCTATCACCACCGCTTCATGTTCGGCTCGGTCGCGGCCTACCTCGCGGAGACCTTCGGCACCAAGGGCTCGCCGATCTCGTTGTCGACGGCGTGCGCTTCGGGCGCGACCTCGATCCAGCTCGGTGTCGAGGCGATCCGCCGCGGCGAAACCGATGCCGCCCTGTGCGTGGCGACCGACGGCACCGTGAATCCGGAGGCGCTGGTGCGCTTCTCGCTGCTCTCGGCGCTGTCGACCCAGAACGATCCGCCGCAGGCGGCCTCCCGTCCCTTCTCCAAGAACCGCGACGGTTTTGTCATGGCCGAAGGCGCCGGTGCGCTGGTGCTCGAAAGCTATGAAGCGGCCACCGCGCGCGGCGCAAAAATCCTCGGCGTGATCGCCGGCTGCGGCGAACTCACCGATTCCTTCCATCGCACCCGCTCGTCGCCCGACGGCAAGCCGATCATCGGCTGCATGAACAAGACGCTGGCCGACGCCGGCATGACGCCGGACCAGATCGACCACATCAACGCGCACGGCACCGCGACGCCCGAGAACGACAAGATGGAGTACAATACGACATCGGCCGTGTTCGGCGATCTCGTCTCGAAGATTCCGGTCACCTCCAACAAGTCGATGGTCGGCCACACCATCTCGGCCGCCGGCGCGGTCGAGGCGATCTTCTCGCTGCTGACGCTGGAGCATCAGCGCATCCCGCCGACGATCAACTACGACAATCCGGATCCCACGATCCTGTTCGACGTCGTCGGCAACAAGGCACGCGATGCCCGCGTCACCGCTGTGATGTCGAACTCGTTTGGCTTCGGCGGCCAGAACGCCTCGCTGATCCTGACCCGCGAACCGGCCTGACCGGACGCATGGCGCGGCTTCCTGCGAGGACGAAGGCCCGCGCGCGGGAGACGGCCAAATCGATCGGTGGAGGCCTGATCGGCGCTGCCACCGTCGGCATGCTCCGCACCACGCGTTATTTCGATCCGGCCAAGACCTCGGACTTTTTCGCACGCGTCACCAAGCTGATCGGGCCGCGCCTGCGCGAGCACCGCATCGGCCGCGCCAATCTCACCGCGGCGTTTCCGGACAAGTCGCCCGAGGAAATCGAATCCATCCTGATGGGCGTCTGGGACAATCTCGGTCGCGTCGGCGCCGAATTCGCCCATATGGACCACGTCTGGGATTATGACCGCGATCATCCGGAAAACAGTCGGATCGAACTGCCCAGCCGCAGCATCGAGCTGTTCGATCAAATCCGCGACGACGGCAAGCCGGCGCTGATCTTCGCCGCGCATCTGGCCAATTGGGAATTGCCGGCGCTCGCCGCGGTCGCACACGGGCTCGATGCGGCAATCCTCTACCGCCGCCCGAATATCGCCTCCGCCGACCGCATCATCCAGGAGATGCGCCAGGTCAACATGGGCACGCTGATCCCGGCGGGGCGCGACGCGCCGCTGCGGCTTGCGCAGGCGCTCAAGGACGGCAAGCACGTCGCGATGCTGATCGACCAGTATCTGACCGGCGGCGTCGAGGTCACCTTCTTCGACCGCAAGACTCGCGCCAATCCGATGCTGGCGCGCCTGTTGCGCCAGGTCGAATGCCCGATCCACGGCGTCCGCGTCATCCGCCTTCCCGGCGGCCGCTTCACCGCCGAGATCACCGAAGAAGTCCAGCCGGTGCGCGACGCCGACGGCAGGATCGACATCCAGGGCACCACCCAGGCGATCACCAGCGTGGTGGAAGGCTGGGTCCGCGAGCATCCCGAGCAGTGGCTGTGGCTACACCGACGGTGGCGGTGATCTTGTTTCGTCATTGCGAGCGACTTGTCCGCCGTAGCTCGAAGAGCGAAGGCGGAAGCGAAGCTCCAGACACCCTCTGCGGAAAGATTCTGGATTGCTTCGTCGCTTCGCTCCTCGCAATGACGCGCGCGATTACCGTCCCGTCTTCACCCTGGTCCAGAGCCTATTGATGATCCGCTGGGTCGCCGGCTCGCGGGCCGTGATGACGAACAGCTTTGAGAGCGTTGCCTCGTCCGGATAGATATTCTTGTCGTTCAAGATTTTCGGATCGACCAGTTTCTGGCTGGCGAGGTTGCCGTTGGCGTAGGACAGGAAGTCCGTATTCTTGGCGGCCACGTCCGGACGGTAAAGATAGTTGATCAGCTCGTAGGCTTCCTTGACGTTCCTGGCGTCCGCGGGGATCGCGAGATTGTCGAAGAACATCTGCGCGCCCTCCTTCGGGATGGCGTAGCCGATCTCGATGCCGCTCTTGACTTCGGCAGCGCGGGCGCGGGCCTGCATGATGTCGCCGGACCAGCCGACCACGAAGCAGATCTCGCCGGTGGCGAGCGCACTCAGATATTCGGAGGAGTGGAATTTGCGCACGGCGGGCCGCACCTTGGCGACGACGTCGGCGGCCTTGTCGAGGTCGGCCTGCTTGGTCGAGTTCGGATCGAGCCCGAGATAGTTCAAAGCCGCCGGAAAGATGTCGTCGGCGGAGTCAAGCATGTGCACGCCGCAGTCTTTGAATCTCGCGAGGTTCTCCGGCTTGAACACGATGTCCCAGCTATCGATCTTCGCATCCGCTCCGAGAATCTGCTTCAGCTTGGCGACGTTGTAGCCGATGCCCGTCGTGCCCCACATGTAATTGGCGGCGTAGATATTGCCGGGGTCGTAGATCGCGAGACGTTCGGTCACTACCGGCCAGGCATTGGCCAGGTTCGGCAGCTTCGACTTGTCGAGCTTCTGGAAGATGTTGGCCTTGATCTGGCGCTGGAGGAAATAGGCGGTGGGCACCACGACGTCATAGCCGGACTTGCCGGCCATCAAACGCGTCTCCAGGGTCTCGTTGGCGTCAAAAGTGTCGTAGACCACCTTGATGCCGGTCTCCTTGGTGAAGGCCTCGAGGACGTCGGGGGCCACGTAGTTCGACCAGTTGTAGAAGTTGACGACCCGCTCCTCGGCCCCTGCGGGGGCGGAGAGCAACGTCAGCGCGGCGGCGATCGCGAGGCCAAAACCAAAGCGGCTGACGATCGTCATCTCCTACCTCTTGCGCCCGCGCACCGCGTCCGACAGCCGCTCCAGCGCGGTATCGAGCGTCTCGTCCTTCTTGGCAAAGCAGAAGCGCACCACCGAGGTCACAGGATCCTGCTCGTAGAAGGCCGACACCGGGATTGCGGCGACCTTGTAGTCCTTCACGATCCGCCAGCAGAACTCGGTGTCGCTCTCGTTCAGCCCCAGCGGCGACAGGTCGACGGTGAGGAAGTAGGTGCCCTGCGACTTCAGCACCGGGAAGCCGAGGCTCTCCAGTCCCTTGGCGAGACGGTCCCTGCTCCGCGCCAGGTCCTTGCGCATCGACAGGAAATACTCGTCCGGCTTGCCGAGGCCGTAGGCGACGGCGGCCTGGAGGTTCGGCGCGGTGGTGAAGGTCAGGAACTGGTGCACCTTGGCGGCAACGCGCAGCAGCGGCGGCGCGGCGCAGACGAAGCCGATCTTCCAGCCCGTCAGCGAAAAGATCTTGCCGGCCGAACCGACCTTGATGGTGCGGTCGCGCATGCCGGGGATGGTGATCAGCGGGATGTGCTTGTGCTCGTCGAAGGTGACGTGCTCCCAGACCTCGTCGCAGATCGCGATGACGTCGAACTCCTGGCAGTAGCGCGCCAGCAGCTCGAGATCCTCGCGCGGAAACACCACCGCGGACGGATTCAGGGGGTTGTTGAAGAGCACCGCCTTGGTCTTTGAATTGAAGACGCTTTTCAGCATGTCCTCATTCAGCCGCCAATGCGGCGGCTCAAGCCGGACCAGGCGCGGAATGCCGCCGGCCTGGCGAATGATCGGCAGATAGGAATCGTACACCGGCTGGAAGCAGACCACTTCGTCACCGGGCTGGACCACGGCGAGGATGGCCGAGGTCAGGGCCTCGGTGCCGCCGGAGGTCACCATCACCTCGCTCATCGGATCGAGCTTGAGGCCGTGCCAGTGGCCGTAATGGGTCGCGATCGCCTGGCGCAGTTCCGGCAGGCCCATCATCGACGGGTACTGGTTGTAGCCGTTCAGGGAGGCATCGGCCGCGGCGCGGCGGATGTCCTCGGGGCCGGGATCATCGGGAAAGCCCTGGCCAAGATTGATGGCGGCATTGTCGCGCGCGGCCTGCGACATCGCCTCGAAGATGGTGACGGGAAGGTCCGCGAAGACCTTGTTGAGGGACGAGCTCTTGGACATCGGCGGGTCAGCCGCCGACCTTGCTGGGAAGACCCGCCGCCTTCCAGCCAAGCATGCCGCCGGCCAGATGCTTGTCGTAAGGCAGGCCCGCGGCCTGCGCCGCCAGCGAGGCCGTCACCGAACGCTTGCCCGAGCGGCAGGCGAACACGACCTCCTTACCCTCGGGATCGGGGATCGCTTTGGGATCGAAGGTCGAGAGCGGCACGACCACGCCGTAGGGATAAGCCTCGGCCTCGACCTCGTTCGGCTCGCGCACGTCGACGAGGAGATAGCGCCCTTCCGCGACACCCTTGGAGACCTCGTCCGGGGTCAGATCCTGTACTTGATTTGCCACATCATCCTCCAACGTCGCGGGCCGCTGCCGGGGCGATCCCGGCGGCCGGCAACCTCGCCTCTCGGCCGGTGAAAATCAAGCGCTACAAAGGCTTGAGCTGCCTTGCGCAAGTTAAAGCTAAATCGCAGCGACTTGAAGCGCGACCTTCAGGATGCCTGAAGCTCCTGCTTCACACCCTCACCGCTAACTCGGTGTCATTCCCCGCGAAAGCGGGGAATCCAGTACGCCGCGGCCTCCCCGTATCTACGCACGGTCTCTGGATACTGGATCGCCCGGTCAAGCCGGGCGATGACAGCGGCGGAGCTAAATGGTGACCTGGGTGCCGACCTCGACGACGCGACCGGAGGGGATCTGGAAATAGTCGGTGGCGTCGTTGGCGGAACGGCTGAGCGAGATGAACAGCCGGTCCTGCCAGCGCGGCATGCCGGAATGGGCGGCCGGCTTGAGCGCCCTCCGCGATAGGAAGAACGAGGTCGACATGATGTCGAACTGCCAGCCGAGCTTGCGGGCGATCGCCAGCGCCTTCGGCACGTTGGGCGATTCCATGAAGCCGAACTTCAGCGTCACCTTGGAGAAGGTCGGCGAGATCTGCTCCAGCTTCACCCGCTCGGCCGGATCGATGCGCGGGGTCTGTGCGGTCTCGATGGTGAGAATGACGTTCTTCTCGTGCAGCACCTTGTAGTGCTTCAGACTGTGCATCAGCGCGGTCGGGGCGCTGAGGGGATCGCTGGTCAGGAACACGGCGGTGCCGGGCACGCGCTGCGGCGGCCGCTTTTCCAGCATCGCCACGAGGTCGGCGAGCGGGAATTCGAGCTTGCGCGACTTCTCGAACAGCAGCCGGCTGCCGCGCCGCCACGTGTACATCAGGATGATCATGAGCGCGCCGAGCGCCAGCGGCACCCAGCCGCCCTCGAATACCTTGAGCAGATTGGCGGCCAGGAAGGTGAGGTCAAGGAACAAGAACGGCGCGATCAGGGCGGCAGCCGTGAACGGCGACCACCGCCAGACCTTCCAGATCACCACGAAGCCCATCATCGCCGTGACCACCATGGTCCCGGTGACGGAGATGCCGTAGGCCGAGGCCAGCGCACTGGAGGAGCGGAACAAGAGCACCAGCAGGACCACCGCGACCAGCAGGAGTTGGTTGATGCGCGGGATGAAGATCTGACCCGAATGGGCTTCAGACGTATGGCGAATTTCAAAGCGGGGCAACAGACCGAGCTGGATCGCCTGACGCGTCAGCGAATAGGCACCGGTGATGACCGCTTGGCTCGCGATGACGGTTGCGGCGGTCGCCAGCACGACCATGCAGCCGCGGAAAAAACCTTGCGGAAAGAGCTGGAAGAACGGGCTCACGATCGCGCCGGGGTCGCCGAGCACGAGGGCGCCCTGCCCCAGATAGTTCAATGCCAGCGACGGCACCACGATGAACAGCCAAGCGGTCTGGATCGGCCGCTTACCGAAATGGCCGAGGTCGGCATAGAGCGCCTCGGCACCGGTGACCGCCAGGAACACCGCGCCGAGCGTCACAAAGCCTATGATGCCGTGGTGGATCATGAAGGACACGGCGTAGAGCGGGTTCAGCGCGAACAGCACCTGCGGCTGCTCGATGATCGGATGGATCGCCGCAATCGCGATCACAGCGAACCAGACGCACATGATCGGCCCGAAGAAGGCAGCGACGCGAGCGG
Organism: Bradyrhizobium sp. WSM4874; assembly: GCF_055811835.1. Lineage (NCBI taxonomy): Bacteria > Pseudomonadati > Pseudomonadota > Alphaproteobacteria > Hyphomicrobiales > Nitrobacteraceae > Bradyrhizobium > Bradyrhizobium sp. WSM4874. The sequence goes on along the minus strand of NZ_JBVVPR010000005.1, from coordinate 171,262 downwards.
TGCCGCGGGACTGCACGGCAAACAGACCGACCAGGATGATCACGGTCAGCGGTACGATGTAGGGCTCGAAGTGCAGCGTGATGTCCTTCATGCCTTCGATCGCCGACAGCACCGAGAGCGCCGGCGTGATCACGGCGTCGCCGTAGAACAGGGCGCCGGAAATGATGCCGAGCATGACGATGGTTGTTCCGCGGGTGCCGACTGCGCGCTGGGCCAGCGCCATCAGCGCCAACGTGCCGCCCTCGCCGTTGTTGTCGGCACGGAGCAGGATCACGACGTATTTGAGCGTCACCACGACGATGAGCGCCCACAGGATCAGGGAGAGCACGCCGAGCACGGCTGCCGGCGTCGGCACCCCCTCCGCGCCAGAGGCCGCCATGACGGCTTCGCGGAACGCGTAGAGCGGGCTGGTGCCGATATCGCCATAGACGACGCCGATGCTGCCGAGTGTCAGCGCACCGAAACGGGCGGTGGTGTGGGCATCGCCATGCCCATTGGCCGCCGCCGTTTCCGGGGCGGAAATCGCTACATCACTTGTCATGGGAGAGCCTGATGGCCTCTAAAAATGCTTCACTGCACAACGGCAGAAGGGCGCGGGGCTTATAGGCCTGCGCTACCGGCATAGCCTAGCCCGATTTCGGGGCTTAGGCATGCAATTTTGCATAGCTTCGCCGACCGCGTCTTAGATGGTGACCTGGGTTCCGACTTCAACCACCCGTCCGGTGGGAATCTGGAAATAGTCGGTGGCGTCGTTGGCGGACCGGCTCAGTGCGATGAACAAATGGTCCTGCCAAAGCGGCATGCCGGACTGCGCCGACGCCTTCAGTGAGCGCCGGGACACGAAGAACGACGTCGACATGATGTCGAACTGCCAGCCCTGCTTGCGCGCGATTGCAAGCGCCTTGGGCACATTCGGCTGCTCCATGTAACCGAAGCGCAGGCGGACCTTGAAGAACTTGTCGCTGATCTTCTCCATCCGGAAACGCTCCGACAGATCAACCCGCGGCGTATGCGCGGTCTCGATGGTCAGGACCACGTTGTGCTCGTGCAGCACCTTGTTGTGCTTGAGATTGTGCAGCAGCGCGGTCGGCACGAAGGAAGGATCGCTGGTCAGGAACACCGCGGTGCCCTTGACGATATGCGGCGGCCGCTTCTCCAGGCTCCGGATCAGATCGTCCAGCGGCACCTCGATGCGGCGCGTTTTCTGAATCAAGATCCCGGACCCTCGCCGCCAGGTCCAGATTGTCCCGGCCATGATCACGCCGAACAGCAGCGGCACCCAGGCGCCTTCCAGCAGCTTCAGAAGATTCGCGCTGAAGAAGCTGATGTCGACCACGACGAAGGGCAGGATCACGGCTGCGGCCGTCGCGGCGCGCCAGTTCCACAATTTCCAGATCACGATGAAGCCCATGACGCCGTCGGCAACCATGGTGGTGGAGACCGCGATGCCGTAGGCAGATGCCAGGTTGCTGGGGGTGTGGAACAACAGCACCAGCAGCATCACACCGATCAGGAGCAGGCGGTTTACCCGCGGCAGATAGATCTGGCCGGCGTGGGTTTCCGAGGTGAAGCGCACCTCGAAGCGTGGCAGGAGGCCGAGCTGCACGGCCTGATAGACCAGCGAATAGGCCCCCGTGATCACCGCCTGGCTCGCGATCACGGTCGCGGCGGTCGCAAGCCCGACCAGCGGCAGCACGAAGTGCTCGGGCACCATGCGGTAAAAGGAATGTTCGATCGCGCTGGGATCGGACAGCACCAGCGCGCCCTGCCCGAAATAGTTGATCAGGAGCGAGGGCAGCACGAAGAACATCCAGGCCGACTGGATCGGCTTGCGGCCGAAATGGCCAAGATCTGCGTAAAGCGCCTCGCCGCCGGTCACCGCCAGGAACACCGCGCCCAGTGTCACCAGGCCGATCGTGCCGTGCGACAGCAGGAATTGCAGCGCGTAATAGGGATTGATCGCAGCGAGTACCGACGGATCGTCGGCGATGTGAATGGCGCCCAGCACGGCAAGAACGGTGAACCAGACGACCATCACCGGCCCGAAGGCCGAGGCCACCAGCGCCGTCCCCTTGCTCTGGACCGCGAACAGCAGCGCCAGGATGAGAACGGTCAGGGGAACGACATAGTGCTCGAAGGCAGGAGTTGCGAGTTTTAGACCCTCGACCGCCGACAGCACCGAGATCGCCGGCGTGATCATGGAATCGCCGATGAACATGGAGGCGCCGACGACGCCGAGCGCTGTCAGGAACCAGCTCCGCCGCCCGAGCGCGCGCTGGCCGAGCGCCATGAGGGAAAGCGTGCCGCCCTCCCCGTTGTTGTCGGCGCGCAGCAGCAGCAGAACGTATTTGGCGGTGACGACGATCAGCAGCGCCCAGAGGATCAGCGAGAGCACGCCGAGCACCATGACCCGCGAGACCGGCTGGCCATGGGCCGCGCCCCTGACCGCCTCGTGGAATGCGTAGAGTGGCGACGTGCCGATGTCGCCGAAGACGACGCCGATGCTCCCGAGCGTCAGGCCCCAGAAACCAGAGGTGACCGGCCCGTCCTGAGCTTCGGTCGATGTGATGCTCGCCGTCATATGAAACTGGAACGCTTCTGCCCGAGAATTGATCCGGCGCCTTTTGACGGTTCCGGCGCCCCTGTCAATCGGCACATCACCATAGCAGGCGCCGGGGCAGATGCTGTGACGCCGCAGCAACGGTCGTCGCCCACGCGACGACATGCCTCAGGTACGATGGTGGCACAAGAGCCCTGAGCCTTTCCGTCCCGATTGAAGCGTAACGGGCTCTACATCCCTGTTTTGTCGCGTTTTCTTCAGACGAAGCGGCGTTCACCTCGCTCGGAGACGCCCTAAGGCTTCAGATTCGGCGGCAGCGGCGGATCTTCACGCATGAGAGTGATGGTCACCCGCCGGTTGGCGGCAAGCGACGGATCGTCCGGGAACAGCGGCTGGGTGTCCGCCTTGCCGGAGACGGCAAAGACATGGGCGCCCGGCAGGCCCTCGCGTTCGAGGATCTGACGGACGGCATTGGCGCGGTCGGCCGACAGGTCGAAGGCACCGTAGTCGCTGCGGGTCGGCACAAATCCAGCCGCGGTGTGGCCGGCGATGGAGACGCGCAGCGGCGTCGCCTTGAGCGGAACAGCGAGCTTCTCGATCAAGCGGCGGGTGCGGTCATAGGGCACTTTGGAGCCGTCGGCGAACATCGACCGGCCGTCCTGGTCCACGATCTCGAGGTTAAGACCCTGCTTGGTCTCCTCGAACATGATGTGCTTGGACATCTCGGTCAGTTCCGGCATGTCCTGCAACGCCTGGCGCAACGAGGCCGCCGCCAGCGCAAAATTGCGGTCGACCTTGATCTTCGCGCCCGACGTGCGGTCACGATCCTCCTGGTCCGGCGTCGGCGTGTTGGAGGAGTCCTCAGGCTGAATGTGATCGACGTTCTTCAGCCGAGGGCGGGTCGGCAGGCCGTCGGACTCGACGATGCCGGAGTAGCGCGCTTCGGTCTGGACACCAAAGGCGTCGCGCATGGAGCCCGCGACGACCTTCAGCTTGTTGGCATCCTGAGTCGAGAACGCGACGAGCATCACGAAGAAGCTCATCATCAGGCCCATCAGGTCGGCGAAGGTCACGAACCAGCCGTGACCGCCTCCGTGTGAATCGCCGCGCTTCTTCTTGGCCATATCTCAAATCCCGGCGGGCAGAATCAGGCCGGAACCGGCTCGCCTTCGGCGTGGCGGTGCTTCTCGGGCAGATAAGCCAGCAGCATTTCGCGGACCAGCGTCGGACTCTTGGAGTCGCGGATCATCAGGATGCCGTCGATGATCAGCGTGCGGTTGGTCTCTTCGTCCAGGAGCTTGCCATGCAGCTTGTCCGCGATCGGGGTACAGAACAGGTTGGCGACCAGCGCGCCGTAGAGAGTGGCGAGCAGCGCGGTCGCCATGAACGGGCCGAGCTTTGACGGGTCGGTCATGTTGGCGAACATCTGCACCATGCCGATCAGCGTGCCGACCATGCCGAAAGCCGGGGCGCAGTCGCCGATGGCGCGGTAGATCTTGCTGCCTTCGTCCAGATGCATCAGGAAGTTGTCGCGGTCGCGCTCGAGGTTGTCGCGAATGAAATCGAGGTCGTAGCCGTCGGCGACGTAGCGGATGCCCTTGGCGAGGAACGGCTCGTCGGTCTCGACTTTTTCCAGCCCCACCGGGCCCTGCTTGCGGGCGATCTCGGCGATGCGGGCGAGCTCGTCGACCAGATCGTGCGCCGACAGACGGCTCATTGTGAAGGCAAACTTGGCGCCGAGCGGCAGGCCATGGATCAGCGTCGAGAGCGGAAAGCGGATCATGGTCGCAGCCGTCGAGCCGCCGAAGATGATGATCATCGCATGCTCGGAGACGAACATGTGGAGATCGCCGCCCAGCAGCATCATCGTCGCGATGACGATAATGCCCGCCACGAGCCCGATGCTCGTCATGATATCCATGGGAGACTCCAACGCGAACGCAACAACGGCCGTCCTGGCCGATGGCGCGGCCCAACCCCGAACCGCATCGGAGACCCTAGTGAGCCGCGATTAAAGACGCGTAAAGGTTAAGTTGAGCCGGCGCGCCCGGCGGCCGCAGGGCGCTAAAAGGCGCCGGCTTTTGCCGACTGCCGACAGGGATTTCAACATTTTGCTAACCATACGGCGCCGCGCACCCATCACCGTGCGTGCGCGAAACCTTCGGCTGCGGCCCTGCGCCACATCGGGCGCGACCGATCAGTTGGTATTCTGGACCGGACCGGCACCTCATGGCGGAAGGCATCGCAATGGTGACGCTGTTCAGTCTTCTCACCGCGCTTCCCGCAGTGCTGGCGCTCCACATGCTCGAACCCGAGCTCGTCTTGCCGGCCTTCAGCGTGCTGCTCTTTGTCGAGGCGGCCCTGGCCGTGATCGCAGCGCGCCTGATCCAGATGCCGGACAATGCGGAAGATATCACACTGTGGGATTTTGCCGGCGGCTTCACCTTGATCGGATGCGCTGCCGCGGTATTCGGCGAGCCAGATCAAGCCGCCCTGTTCCTGACGGACCAGGACGGCCTACGAGCAGCGTCGCAGCCGTAGATCGTTCCGGTCCGGCCGTTAGTGGATCTCCGCCGAGCGCTTCAGTGCGGCCTTCAGCTTCTCCAGCGAGAAGTCGGGGCTGCGGGCGATTTCGAGGATCGGCGTCTCGCGGCGGCCGCAGAGCTCGGCGGCCTCGGGCAGCTTTGCGGCGATGTCGCGCGGGATCACGATGGCGCCGTGCAGATCGGCGTGGATCAGGTCGTCCGACTTCACGGTCATGCCGGCAACGCGCACCTCGCCGCCAAAGCTCTCCGCATGTACCCAAGCATGCGACGGGCCGATCGAGCCGGCCAGCGCCTGGAATCCAGGTGCCCATTGCGGGATGTCGCGGATCGAGCCGTCAGTGATCACGCCGAGGCAGCCGAGCGCCTTGTGCACGTTGCTCTGCACCTCGCCCCAGAACGCACCGTAGCCGACGTCGGGACCGTCGATGTCCTGGATCACCGAGATGCGCGGACCGTGGCCGGTCCCGACATATTCGTAGTAGTCGATGCGGCGCTTGGACTGCTCTTCCGGCGGTAGCGAGTTTTTCAGCACCGAGCGGATCGCGACCGTGCGGGCGTAGCCGACGATCGGCGGCAGATCGGGGAATGGGCAGACCAGTGGCTTGGTGGTGTAGCCGATCAGCCGGCGCTCGGGCGCCACGATCTCCATGGCATTGCAGATCGTCGGGGTGTCATAGCGGCCCAGCGCTTCGAGGACGGAAGCGGGCAGCGGCCCGGTCGCAGTATTCGTCACGGCGTTCTCTCCCAGATTGGCGGCCGCTGTTGGCGCGGTGCCGCCGGCACTTGGCGATATAGCCGAGATCGGGTCTCAACCCAACTCGGGGCGCCTCATGGCAGATATCCAAGTCTTGTTGATCAGTGGCTTGCTGCTCAGCGCCTTGCTGCTTAGTGCCCTGCCGTTCAGTGCAAGCGGTCGGGCCGGTCGTCGTCGCGCGGCGGCTCCGACAGGTTTGTCAGCGTCGGTGCCGACGGCGGCGACGAGACTTCGCCTCCTGCCGGCCCGGTGGCTTCCAACGCGCGCGCCTGATCGCGATAGGATTTGTAGCCGAGCGGCAAAGCGAGGAGATACAGCACCGTGCCGATCGACAGCACGTGCCAGGGATAGGCGATCAGCAGCGCGATGAAGACGATGACTGCGACGAACGCAGGCAGCACCAATTCGGGCGGCACCCGCATGCGCTTGGTCTTGCCGGAGAACACCGGCAGGCGCGACACCATCAGGAAGGCGATCAGCAGCGTATACGCAGCCGTCACCGCCGCAGGCAGCCGGCCGAGATCGAGGAACGCGACATAGATCGGCAACAGCACCGTGATCGCGCCGGCCGGCGCCGGCACGCCGGTGAAGAAATTCGCGGCAAAGGCCGGCTTGTTGGGATCGTCCATGGTGGCATTGAAGCGCGCCAGCCTGAGGCCGCCAGAGATCGCGAACACCATGGCCGCGATCCAGCCGGCATTGCCGAGTTCGTGCAGCTGCCAGAAATACAGCATCAGTCCGGGCGCCACGCCGAAATTGACGAAGTCGGCGAGGCTGTCGAGTTCGGCGCCGAACTTGGACTGCCCCTTGATCATACGCGCGATGCGGCCGTCGATGCCGTCGAGCGCCGCCGCGAACACGATGGCGTAGACCGCGAGCGACATCCGCCCCTCGATCGAGAGCCGGATCGAGGTCAGGCCGGCGCAGATCGCCAGCAGCGTGATGACGTTGGGCACCAGCATGCGCACCGGGATCGGGCGGAACCGCCGCCGGCGTACGTCTGGATCTCTAGAGTCGTAGGGCGTCATGGCTCGTCCTCACCTTGAGGCGAGATATAGCAAGCCGCGTTCCCCTCCGCCATTGCGGCGGAAGGCCCCTCAGGCCGACTTATTGGTTAATTGGCGCGATAGGCGCGGCTCGGGTCGTCTCCGGCGAGATCGGCCAGAATCGTCTCACCGGCGATCGCGGTCTGCCCTTCCGAGACCAGCGCCTTGGTGCCCAGCGGCAGATAGACGTCGAGCCGCGAGCCGAAGCGGATCAGGCCGAAACGCTCGCCGGCGCCGATCGCCTGCCCTTCTTTGACGAAGCAGACGATGCGCTTGGCGACCAAGCCCGCGATCTGGATCACGCCGATCCGCGCCGTCGGCGTCGTGATCACCAGCGAGTTGCGCTCGTTGTCCTCGCTCGCCTTGTCCAGCTCGGCATTGATGAACAGGCCGGGGCGGTAGGCAATACGGTCCACCCTGCCCGCGATCGGGCTACGGTTCACATGGCAGTTGAACACGCTCATGAACACCGAGACGCGCGGCAGCGGCCGGTCGCCGAGCCCAAGCTCGGCCGGCGGCAGCGCCATGGTGATCATCGAGACACGGCCGTCGGCCGGCGACACCACGAGCCCCTCGCGCACCGGCGTCACCCTGACGGGGTCGCGGAAGAACAGCGCGCACCACACGGTCAGGATGGTGCCGATCCACCCCAAAGGCGACCACAGCCAGAACAGGACGAGGCTTGCCAGCGCAAAGCCACCGATGAAGGGATAACCCTCCTTGTGGATCGGCGGGATCTGACGCTGGATCGAATCGAGAATGGACATAGTTATTGCCGCTCAGGGTTGATGGCGCAGGTCGTCCCGCGCGGTGGTGTTGTTTAGGCCAGAGTTGGGACCGGAGACAAGGTCACTCCGCCGCGGCAGGCGTCGTCAGGACATCGGCGACCGGCGGAGGCTCCCGGTTGGGCGCCTCGCCGGAATCGGCCATCCTGGCCAGTTTCTCGCGCGCCGCCTCGGCCTCGCGCTGCCTGTTCCACATGCTGGCGTAAAGTCCCTCCTCCGCGAGCAGTTTTGCGTGGGTGCCGCGTTCGGCGATCCGGCCCTGGTCCAGCACGATGATCTCGTCGGCGCCGACGATGGTCGAAAGCCGATGGGCGATCACCAGCGAGGTGCGGTTCTTCGCCACGCGCTCGAGCGCGCCCTGGATCTCGTGCTCGGTGTGGGTGTCAAGCGCGGAGGTCGCCTCGTCCAGCACCAGGATCGGCGGCGCCTTCAACACGGTGCGCGCGATCGCGACCCGCTGTTTTTCGCCACCGGATAGTTTCAGGCCGCGTTCGCCGACCTGGGTCTCGTAGCCTTTCGGCGCCATGCGGATAAAACGATCGATCTGCGCCAGCTGCGCTGCCTGCTCGACCTCGGCATCGCCGGCGTCCCAGCGACCGTAGCGGATGTTGTAGCGGATGGTGTCGTTGAACAGCACGGTGTCCTGCGGCACCATGCCGATGGACGCGCGCAAGCTCGCCTGCGTGACTTCGCGAATGTCCTGGCCGTCGATCAGGATCTTGCCGCCGGAAATGTCGTAGAGGCGAAACAACAGGCGTGAGATGGTCGACTTGCCCGCACCTGACGGGCCGACGATCGCAACCGTCTTGCCGGCCGGCACCTCGAAGCTGATGCCCTTGAGGATCGGACGGGACGGCTCATAGGCAAAGCGCACGTCCTCGAAACGCACATTGCCCGCGGAGACCACCAGCGGCTTCGCGCCCGGCGCATCCTTGATCTCGGCCTCGCGCCCCAGCACGTTGAACATCTTCTCGATGTCGATGATCGCCTGCTTGATCTCGCGATAGACCATGCCCATGAAGTTCAAAGGCTGGTAAAGCTGGATCATCATGGCGTTGACCAGCACGAAATCGCCGACCGTGTTGGTGCCGTTGCGCACACCGATCGCGCACATCAGCATGGTCGCGGTCAGCCCCAGCGTGAAGATCACGGCCTGCCCGGTGTTGAGCACGGCAAGCGAAGTGTAAGCCTGGACGCTCGACTCCTCGTAACGCGCGACCGATCGGTCATAGCGCTGCGACTCACGGGTCTCGGCGGTGAAATATTTGACGGTCTCGTAGTTCAGCAGCGAGTCGATCGCCTTGGTGTTCGCCTCGGTGTCGGCATCGTTCATCTTGCGGCGGATGCCGATCCGCCACTCGGTCGCGATGTAGGTATAGTACATGTAGACCGCGACAGTGACGAGGGTCGCGAGCACGTAGCGCCAATCGAACTGCCACAGCAGCACGGCCATCAGCAGCGAGACCTCGACGATGGTCGGGATCAACTGCAGGATCACCATGCGCACGATGACCTCGATACCCTCGCGGCCGCGCTCGAGCACGCGCGTCAGGCCGCCGGTCTTGCGCTCCAGGTGGAAGCGCAGCGACAGCTCGTGCATGTGGATGAAGGTGATGGTGGCGAGCTTGCGCACCGCATGCATGGCAACGCGCGCGAAAATGCCGTCGCGCCATTGCGTCAGCACCGCCATCACGATGCGCATCACGCCGTAGCTCGCTGTCAGCAGCAGCGGCGAGGCAATCACCCAAAGGTGCCAATTGTCGGCCTGAACCGGCGCGGTATTGGCGCCGGTCAGCGCGTCGGTCGCCCATTTGAAACTGAAAGGAACCGTCAGCGTGATCAGCTTGGCGGCGAGCAGCAGCACCATCGACCAGACCACGCGCATCTTCAGGTCGAAACGGTCGCCCGGCCAGATATAGGGCCACAGATGCGCCAGCGTGCCCATCAGCGTGGCCCGCTCCAGCGGCCCCCCGGCGGGATCAGGAACGTTGGGGCCGGCGGGCGATTGAGCTTGGTCCATCAAGAAGCCTGAAAAGCCCGTCAGATGCGGGCTGCGTTGCCATTAAGGATTTTCGTTTGTCATATAGAGCCTTACCGATGCCCATGCACCCCGCCAGATGGCGAGTCTTCGATTGTTCTTCGTCGTTTACCGGTAGATTTCCGGAAGTCCCGAATCACCGATTGGGCTTGACGCCTCTTCGCTGCAATGCATCATGGCACCAATGAGCACGATCAAAACCGTCTGTGTCTATTGCGGCTCCGGCCCAGGAACAAATCCCCGTTTCACCGAAGGCGCCAAGGCGTTCGGCAAGGCGCTCGCCGAGAACAACATCCGCCTCGTCTACGGCGGCGGCTCGCTCGGCCTGATGGGCTCGGTCGCGACCTCCGTGCTCGATCACGGCGGCACCGTCACCGGCATCATCCCCGACTTCCTGCGGATGCGCGAAAACGCGCTGACCCGCGTGCAGGAGATGATCGTCACCCCCGACATGCACGAGCGCAAGCGGCTGATGTTCGAACGCTCCGACGCTTTCGTGGCCTTGCCTGGCGGCGTCGGCACGCTGGAGGAGTTGGTTGAGCAATTGACCTGGAAGCAGTTGGGACGTCATGCCAAGCCGGTGCTGCTTGCCAACATCGATAATTTCTGGGAGCCGCTGTTCTCGCTGCTGTCGCACATGCGTCAGACCGAGTTCATCCGCGCCGGGCTTTCGGTCGACATCCTCAAGGCCGATCGGATCGAAGAGATTTTGCCGAAGCTGAAGGCGGCTGCGGCACAGATCGACGATGCCGAAAAGCAGCTCGCCCCGGAAATGGCGCGCAAACTTTAGTCCGCAGGAAACGTCACCGCCTCGATCCGGTTACCATCGGGGTCGACGACAAAGGCTGCGTAATAACGCACGCGGTCGTGCGGGCGGATACCCGGCGCGCCGTCGGACGCGCCGCCGGCGGACAGCGCGGCAGCGTGAAATGCATCGACCTCGGCGGTCGTCTTGGCCCGCAGGCAGATATGCACGCCGCTCTCCGGCGGCACGTGCGGCATGCCCTCGCGCAGATTGATCCAGACTTCGGGATAGGCCTTGCCAAAGCCGATCGTCCGCGGCCGCGTGACGACGCGCGTGAGCCCGATGGCCCCGAGCGTTGCTTCGTAAAATGTCGCCGAGCGTTTCAGATCGCTGACGCCGACGGAGATGTGGTCGATCATGGGTCGCGCTCCCCTCTCTCCTCGTCATTGCGAGCGAAGCGAAGCAATCCAGACTGGCTCTGCGGAAGCACTCTGGATTGCTTCGTCGCTTCACTCCTCGCAATGACGGCATTGATGGCGCCGCCATAGCTCACGTCACTATTCCCTACGCCGGCGCCCCCGACTTCACCAGCTTGTAGATCACCGAATCCATTAGCGCCTGGAACGAGGCGTCGATGATGTTGGGGGAGACCCCGACCGTGGTCCAGCTGTCGCCGTTCTCGTCCTCGCTCTCGATCAGGACGCGCGTGACCGCGCCGGTGCCGCCGTTGAGGATACGCACGCGATAGTCGATCAGCGTCAGGCCTTCGATATATTTCTGGTACTTGCCGAGATCCTTGCGCAAGGCAACGTCGAGCGCGTTGACGGGACCGTTGCCTTCGGCTGCCGAGATCAGATGCTCGCCCGCGACGTCGACCTTGACCACCGCCAGCGCCACGGTGACGCGCTCGCCATGCGAATTGTAACGCTGCTCGACATTGACGTCGAACTGTTCGACCTCGAAATAGTGCGGCACCTTGCCGAGGGTGCGCCGCGCCAGCAGCTCGAACGAGGCGTTGGCGGATTCATAGGCGTAGCCTTGCGCCTCGCGCTCCTTCAACTCCTCGACCAGCCGCGACAGCTTCGGATCGCTCTTCTCGTAGGCGATACCGGCGCGATCGAGCTCCGCAATGACGTTGGAACGGCCGGCCTGGTCGGACACCAGCACCTTGCGGTGATTGCCGACCAGCTCCGGCAAGACATGCTCGTAGGTCTGCGGATCCTTCAGCACGGCGGAGGCATGGATGCCGGTCTTGGTGACGAAGGCGCTCTCGCCGACATAGGCTGCATGACGGTTCGGCACCCGGTTGAGCATGTCGTCGAGCGTGCGCGACACCTTGACCAGGGTTGCGAGCTTCTCCGCCGTGACGCCGATCTCGAAGGCGTCACCATACTCGGCCTTCAGCTTCAAGGTCGGGATCAGCGAGCAGAGATTGGCGTTGCCGCAGCGCTCGCCGAGGCCGTTCAGCGTGCCCTGGATCTGCCGCGCGCCGGCGCGCACCGCGGCCAGCGAATTCGCCACCGCCTGCTCGGTGTCGTTATGGGCGTGGATGCCGAGATGATCGCCGGGGATGTGCTTGGTCACCTCGGTAACGATGGCTTCCACCTCGTTCGGCATGGTGCCGCCGTTGGTGTCGCACAGCACCACCCAGCGCGCCCCGGCTTCATAAGCAGCTTTGGCGCAGGCGAGAGCGAAACTGGAATCCTCCTTGTAACCGTCGAAGAAATGCTCGCAGTCGAGCATCACCTCGCGGCCGGCGGCCTTTGCTGCTGCGACACTGTCGCGGATCGAGGCGAGGTTTTCCTCCTTCGTCGTCTCCAGCGCAACGCGCACCTGATAGGCCGACGCCTTCGCCACGAAGCAGATCGCGTCGGCTTTGGCTTCCAGCAGCCCGGCCACGCCCGGATCGTTGGACACCGACCGGCCAGCTCGCCGCGTCATGCCGAACGCCGTGAAGCGCGCATGCGAAAACTTCGGCTTGGTGCCGAAGAACTCGGTGTCGGTCGGATTGGCGCCCGGATAGCCGCCCTCGACATAGTCGATGCCGAGTTCATCGAGCATCTGGGCGATGATTTGCTTGTCGGTCAGCGTGAAGTCGACGCCATTGGTCTGCGCACCGTCGCGCAGCGTGGTGTCGAACAGATAGAGGCGCTCTTTGCTCATTGCAGTGCTCCCGATGCGGGTCCGCTGCCGAGCGTCTTTTGCATGGTGGTGTTGGCCAGCCATTCGTCGTTGACGGTGATGCTGTTGCGCTGCATGGCGACATAGCCGCGCTTGGCGAAAAAGCCCTGTACGTTGTCGCTGGCGTCGACCGTCAGCTTGTCGGCACCGCGGCCGCCCGCAAGCTTTTCCAGCGCATCGACCAGCATCGTCGCGAGGCCCTGCCCGGCCACGGCCGGATGCACATAGAGCATGCGGATATGATCCTTGCCGCGCAGCGACGCAAAGCCCACGGGCGATCCCTCCAGCGTTGCGATCAGCGTCAGGTCGGAGGCGAGCCGATTGCCGAACTCTTCGTCCTCCGCCGCCGCCATCCAGGCCTGCTGCTGCGCTTCGTTATAGTCGTCGCCGGTCAGCTCTTCGATGCTGGCCGTGAAGATCGCGGCGAGAACCGGCACGTCTTCCGGCAGGAAGGGCCGCAGGCCGGGCTTTGGGAGTGCTTGTGCCATCGTCTTCACCACATCCCATAGAGTTTCAGCGCCAGCGCCACGGCAGCGCCGAGCAGTAGGATTTTCAGCGCGATGTAATAGAACCAGTGCCGCGGAAAAGGCGTGTCGGGCCGCTTCATCGCGCGACCTCCCAAGTCGTCCCTTCCTTGGAATCCTTGATCGCAACGCCCATCGCGGCAAGCAGATCGCGGATACGATCGGATTCCGCAAAGTCCTTGCGCGCACGCGCCGCCGTTCGCTCAGAGATCAGGCGCTCGACTTCCTTGGCATCGACGCCGCTCGCCTGCTGCTTGCGCCCTTCCCACTGCGCGGCACTCTCGGAGAGAAAGCCGAGCAGACGCAACGAACCCGCGAGCGCACCAACATCGCTGCCGCGCAGGCCATGCAGCGCCGCGATCGCCAGCGGGGTGTTGAGGTCGTCGAGCAGCGGCTCGACCACTGACGGGGCGGGCTTGCCGGGTACGACGTCAGCCGCAACCCGATACCAGTCGTCGAGCGTCTTGGCGCTCTCCTCAAGCGACTTCATCGTCCAGTCGATCGGCGAGCGGTAATGCGTCTTGAGCATATTCAGGCGCAACACTTCGCCCGGCCAATCCGCGAGCAGCTCGTGAATCGTGACGAAATTGCCGAGCGATTTCGACATCTTCTCGCTCTCGACCTGCAGGAAGCCGTTATGCATCCAGTAATTCGCCATCCGCTCCCGGTGGAAGGCGCAGCAGGTCTGCGCGACCTCGTTCTCGTGATGCGGAAACACGAGATCGATGCCGCCGCCATGGATGTCGAAGTGCTCGCCGAGATGCTTCCAGGCCATGGCCGAGCACTCGACGTGCCAGCCCGGGCGCCCCTGCGCGGTTATGCCGGCCGGTGACGGCCATGACGGCTCGCCGGGCTTGGACGGCTTCCACAGCACGAAGTCGGTGTTGCCCTTCTTGTAGGGCGCGACATCGACGCGGGCGCCGGCAACCATCTCGTCCAGCGAGCGGTTGGACAGCGCGCCATAGCGCGGCAGCCCGGAATTGGCCGCGTTCATCGCCTGCGGCGAGAACAGCACGTGATCCTCGGCAGCATAAGCAAAGCCGCCGGCGACCAGCCGCTCGATGATCTCGCGCATTTCGCCGATATGCTCGGTGGCGCGCGGCTCGACGCTGGGCCGGAGCGCGCCGAGCGCGTCGACGTCGGCGTGAAACTGTCTGCCGGTCTGCTCGGTGACTTTTCGGATCGCCTCGTTCAGCGGCAGGCCGGGGAAATCCCGCGCCGCGCGGTCGTTGATCTTGTCGTCGACGTCGGTGATGTTGCGGACATATTTGACGTGCGCCTCACCGTAGAGATGGCGCAGCAGCCGGAACAGCACGTCGAACACGATCACGGGCCGGGCGTTGCCGATATGGGCGAAGTCATAGACGGTCGGTCCGCAGACATACATGCGGACCTCCTTGGCATCGAGCGGCACGAAGGTGCGCTTTTCCCGGCTCAGCGTATCGTAGAGGCGCAATTCCATAAGGATACCCGTCGGCTGTTGGCCGGGCGTCCAGTGCTCTCAATGGTTTTGAGAAAAGACGGCTCCAGCCAGCGAATCGCTAGCTCGTAATCTCGCGGCAAATGGCGCAAATGACGAGGAGACCGTTCATGATGGAACATATGGGCTATGAGGCGGCCCCGCGTCAAGAGAGCCGCGAAAATGCGGTTTCATCTCCGCCATGCGCAGCCGCCACGCATAGATGGTTCATCTCCTTAACCATTTGAGCCCATTCTGGAACTGGCAGTTCCCATTTTTTGCCCCCGGTGTTTTCATGCGATCATTGCTCGCGCTCATTTCCTGCGCCTCCATCCTTGTCGTTTCCAGCGCTTGCGCCGAGACCCGCGTCTTCATCATCCCCAACCAGGCGGATGGTTACGGCGTCGATCAGTGCCTGGCCAAGAGCGACAAATGCGGCGCGCAGGTCGCGCGCACCTACTGCCAGTCACGCGATTTTGCCCAGGCTTCGGCCTATCGCCGGGTCGATCCCGACGAAATTACCGGCTCTGTCCCCAAATCCGGCGCAAACTGCTCCCATGGCCATTGCGACGAATATGTCGCAATCACCTGCCAGCGCTGAATTCGCTCGGAACTGGCGTACTTTAGGCCCAATCGCTGGCCTCTGAAACGACGTGACGATGCCGCAGGAAGCGGCTATGGGAGGGCGCGCTTCGGCCCCCCACATCACGCGTGGCCGTGACCTCGCTAGAATGGCGGATATGCCTGAATTTTTGTCTCTCTCCCGTGCTCGCTCGATCCTTGCCTGCGCCGTGCTCTTGAGCACGGTCATGCTCGTCAATAACGCGTTCGCACAGGCCGGACCGCCGGGACCGCCGCCTCAGCCTGGCCAGAACGGACTCGGACCCAACCCGATGTGCGCGCGCCTGGAAGGCCAGCTCGCCGGTCTCGATCGCGGCGGCGGCGGTGATCCCGCGCGCGAAGACCAGATCCGCCGCTATCAGGAATCCCAGAGCAAGCAGCAGGCCGAGCTCGACCGCGTCACCATGCAGGCCAAGCGCATGGGTTGCGATTCCTCCGGCTTCTTCTCGTTGTTCAGCGGCCAGTCGGCGCAATGCGGTCCGGTCAACACCCAGATCCAGCAGATGCGCGCCAATCTGGACCAGATCACCGGCAATCTCGAACGCCTGCGCGGCGGCGGCCCCGGCGGCTTCAGTCCCGAGCGTGACAACCAGCGCCGCTCCGTGCTGGCGGCGCTGGCGCAGAACAATTGCGGCCCGCAATATGCCAACGCCGCGCAGTCGCAAGGCGGCGGCAACTTCCTGAGCAATCTGTTCGGCGGCAACAACCCCAACAATCCGCAAGGCGTGCCGCCGTCCGATCTCGGCCCGCAATCAGGCACCTATCGCACCGTGTGCGTGCGCACCTGTGACGGCGCTTATTTCCCGGTCTCGTTTGCGACCGTGCCGGCGCGCTTCCCCGACGACGAGAAGACCTGCAAAGCGCTGTGCCCGGCCGCCGAGGCCGTGCTCTACACCCATCGCAACCCCGGCGAGGATATGAACTCCGCGGTCTCCACCAGCGGCCAGCCCTACACGGCGCTGCCGACCGCGTTCAAATTCCGCAGCGAGTTCAACCCGTCCTGCTCCTGCAAGGCCGCGGGCCAGACCTGGGCGGACGCGCTCAAATCGGCCGACGACAAGGCATCGGCCGAGCAGCAGGGTGACATCATCGTCACCGAGGAGAGCGCCAAGAAGATGCAGCAGCGGCAGCTCAACAAGGGCACGCCCGCGAATGCCAAGAAGGGCGCGGCTCCGGCGACGGCAACCGCGCCGGCAGCAACGCCGCCGGCGGAAACGGGCACCCCTGCGACCTCGTCCGAGAACAAGCCGATCCGTTCGGTTGGGCCAAGTTTCCTGCCGCAACAGCAGAAGTAGGTCACCACGCACAACTGTCATGCCCCGCGAAGGCGGGCATCCAGTACTCCGTGTCATCACTTGGGTTTCGACAACGCCCGCCGCGGCGTACTGGATCATCCGCCTTCGCGGATGATGACGGCGTCGTACGTGGCGACAGCGTCCATCCACGAACTTCGGCCAGCCTCACCCTTCGAACGCGTCGATCGAGGCTTTGCTCCCGCGCGATACCAGCGTCTCGTCCGGGGCGGCGAGCTGCTCGCCTTTGTCGCGAAAACGGTTGGTGATGGGATAGCGGCGGTCGCGGCCGAAATTCCTGGCCGTGACCTTGACGCCGGGGGCGGCCTGGCGGCGCTTGTATTCGGCGACATTGAGGAGATGATCGATGCGGATGACCGTCTCGCGGTCGAAGCCGGCGGCGATGATCTGGTCGAGCGGCTCTTCGCGCTCGATGAGACGCTCCAGGATGGCATCGAGCACGTCGTAAGCCGGCAACGAATCCTGGTCGGTCTGGTTCTCGCGCAGCTCCGCGGTCGGTGGACGCGTGATGATGTCGGGCGGGATCACCTCACCGGCCGGCCCCAGCGCCCCCTCGGGCTTCCACGAATTGCGCAAGCTTGCCAGCCGAAACACCTGCGTCTTGTAGATGTCCTTGATCGGATTGAAGCCGCCATTCATGTCGCCGTAGAGCGTGGCGTAGCCGACGGACATTTCCGACTTGTTGCCGGTGGTCACCACCATCAGGCCGGTCTTGTTGGAGATCGCCATCAGTAGCGTGCCGCGGGTGCGGGCCTGGAGATTCTCCTCGGTGACATCAGGCGGCAGATTCTTGAAGACGCCGGACAGGATGGTCTCGAACCCGGTCACCGCTTCCGCGATCGGCAGCACCTCGTAGCGGATGCCGAGATGGCCGGCGAGCTCGCCGGCATCCGCAATCGAGCTTGCCGCAGTGTAGCGATAAGGCAGCATCACGCCGTGCACCTGATCGGCACCCAGTGCATCGACCGCGATCGCTGCGCACAGCGCGGAGTCGATGCCGCCGGAAATCCCGAGCAGCACGCCCGGAAAGCCATTCTTGGCGACGTAGTCGCGCAAGCCCAGCACGCAGGCCGCGTAGTCGGCGTAGTCGCCCTCGGGCTGCGCGGCGATCGGACCGGTGCAACGCCAATCGTCGCCGCTTCTCGCGAAGCGCAGTGTGGTGATACTTTCCGCGAAGGCCGGCAATTGCGCCGCGAGCGAAAGGTCGCCGTTGAGCGCGAAGGAAGCACCGTCGAACACCAGCTCGTCCTGGCCGCACACCTGGTTGAGATAGACCAGCGGCAGGCCGCTCTCGGTGACGCGCGCGACCGCGACCGACAAACGCACGTCAGCCTTGTTGCGGGCGTAAGGCGAGCCGTTCGGCACAAGGATGATCTCGGCGCCAGTCTCGGCCAGCGTCTCGACCACGTTCTCGTAGTCCTCGGACTCCTCCAGCCAGATGTCCTCGCAGATCGGCACACCGATGCGCACGCCGCGCACGGTGACGGGACCGGCCGCAGGGCCGCGCGAAAACAGCCGCTTCTCGTCGAACACGCCGTAGTTCGGCAGATTGCATTTGAAGCGCAAGCCAGCGATACGGCCGCCATCGAGCAGCGCGCAGGCATTGTAGAGCCTGCCCTCCTCGACCCAGGGCGTGCCGATCAGCATGGCCGGCCCGCCATCGGCGGTCTCGCGCGCGAGCGCTTCGATCGCAGCGCGGCAGGCGGCCTGAAAGGAGGGCTTCTGCACGAGGTCTTCCGGCGGGTAACCGGCGATGAACAATTCCGGGAGCAGCACGAGATCGGCGCCGTCAGCGGCTGCCCGCAGGCGAGCCGCGCGCGCTTTCGCGGCATTGCCGTCGATGTCGCCCATGGTCGGATTGAGCTGGGCGACCGTGACCGCGAATGCGTTGAGACGTTCGGTCATGGCCGCCGCGCTCCGATCACGGCATGATCCGGAAAAGTGTGAAGCGGTTTTCCGAAAAGATCATGCTCAAAAAACAGCCTAGAGCGCGATACGCGCTTTAGAGAAATCCCAAACGCTCGATGATGGCGATGATCCAGAACGCGCCGGCCATCAGGAGCGCAATACCGACCGCGGCCGAGCCCATGTCCTTGACCCGTCCGATCTGCTTGTCGTGATCCATGGTCAGCCGGTCGGCAAGCTTCTCGATCGCAGTATTGAGCAGCTCGACCACCAGCACGAACGCGACCGCGCAGATCAGCTCGACCGCGCGCATCGCGGTCGCGCCGACGAACCATGCGAGCGGCAGCGACAACAGGAGCGCAACGATCTCCTCGCGGACGGCCTGCTCCGAGCGGAACGCAAAGGCCAGACCGTTACGGGAATTGATCGTGGCCTTCCAGATTCGCAGCAAGGTCTTAGAGCCCCGCCGCGGCCGGCATCGGCCTGACCTTGCCTGCGCGTTCCTGCTTGAGCAGTTCTGCGACCAGGAAAGCCATGTCGATGGATTGCTCGGCGTTGAGCCGGGGATCACAGACCGTGTGATAGCGGTCGTTGAGATCCTCGTCGGTGATCGCGCGGGCGCCGCCGAGGCACTCGGTGACGTCCTGACCGGTCATCTCCAGATGCACGCCGCCGGCATGGGTGCCTTCCGCGGCGTGGATCGCGAAGAACGACTTCACCTCGGACAGGATGCGGTCGAAAGGCCGCGTCTTGTAGCCTGACGTCGAGGTGATGGTGTTGCCGTGCATGGGATCGCACGACCAGACAACCACCTTGCCCTCGCGCTTCACGGCGCGGATCATGTTGGGCAGGTGCTCGCCGATCTTGTCGGAGCCGAAGCGGCCGATCAGCGTCAGCCGGCCCGGTTCGTTGTCGGGATTGAGCACGTCGATCAGCTTCAGCAGCTCGTCGGGCTTGAGCGACGGGCCGCATTTGAGCCCGATCGGATTCTTGATGCCGCGGAAATATTCGATATGGCCGTGGTCGAGCTGGCGGGTGCGGTCGCCGATCCAGATCATGTGACCCGAGGTCGCGTACCAGTCGCCAGTGGTGGAATCGACACGGGTCATGGCCTGCTCGTAGCCGAGCAGCAGGGCCTCGTGGCTGGTGTAGAAATCGGTGGCGCGCAGCTCGGGATGGGCCTCGAGATCGAGGCCGCAGGCGCGCATGAAATTGAGCGCATCGGAGATCCGGTCGGCCAATTCCTTGTAGCGGCGGGACTGCGGACTATCCTTGAGGAAGCCGAGCATCCACTGATGCACGCTGCCGAGATTGGCGTAGCCGCCGGTCGCGAACGCGCGCAACAAATTTAGGGTTGCCGCCGACTGGCGATAGGCCATCAGCTGGCGCTGCGGATCGGGGACGCGCGCTTGCTTGGTGAAGGCGATGTCGTTGACGATATCGCCGCGATAGCTCGGCAGCTCGACGCCGTCGATCTTCTCCATCGGCGAGGACCGGGGTTTTGCGAACTGGCCGGCGACGCGCCCGACCTTCACCACCGGGACGGCGCCGGCATAAGTCAGCACCACCGCCATCTGGAGCAGCACGCGAAAGAAGTCGCGGATGTTATTGGCGCCGTGCTCGGCAAAACTCTCGGCGCAATCGCCGCCCTGCAGCAGGAAGGCCTCTCCGGCCGCGACCCGCGCCAGCGCCTTCTTCAGATTGCGCGCCTCGCCCGCGAACACCAGCGGCGGAAAGGTCGCAAGCTGCGCCTCGACGTCGGCCAGGGCCTTGGCGTCGGGATAATCGGGCACCTGTAGCACCGGCTTGCTGCGCCAGGACTCGGGCGTCCACCGCTCGGACATCGCAATCTCTCCGTGAAGCAAAAAGCACAACCTGATCTGTGGGTTGCGAGGGTCGCCTTATACACAGGCTGGCCACCGGCCGCCAGTTGTAAATCCGTCTGGCACTGCAAAGCCTTGCGGGGAAAGCCAAATTCGCATTTGCTGGGAAACGGCTCGGAACTGGCAAGATACCTTCGGCCCATGGACGTGGCACTGGACGACGTTTTCATCGACGAGATCAGCTTCCCGGCGACCGACGGGTATGCGCTGAGCGGTACGCTATTCTTGCCGCGCGGCACCAAACGTCATGCCGTGTTGGTCAATTCGGCGACCGCCGTCCCGCGAAAAATCTATCGCGGCTTTGCCTCCTATCTCGCCCATCGCGGCTGCGCGGTCCTGACCTACGACTATCGCGGCATCGGCGACTCCCGGCTGCCGGCGATGGTCGGCTACAACCAGCCGAAATCGCTGGTCGGCTTCAAGGCCTCGATGTCGGACTGGGCCGCGCTCGACGTCACCGCCGCAGTGCACTGGATGCGCCAGCGCTACAATACCCTGCCCTTGGCCTATGTCGGTCACTCCTTTGGCGGCCAGGCGCTCGGGCTGATCGCCAACAACACGGACATTTCGCGCGCCGCGTTCGTGGCCTCGCAGGCGGCGACCTGGCGGCTGATGACGTCGCCGGAAAAATACCGCGTCTTCGCCTTCATGAATTTTGTCGGCGTGCCGCTCGTCCACGCGCTCGGTTATGCGCCGGGCTGGGCCGGCATCGGTGAGGATTTGCCCAAGGGCGTCTTCCTGCAATGGGCCGATTGGGTCTCGAGCCCGCGCTATCTCTTCGATTCAAAGCTGCCGGAGCTGGAGAATTTCGCCAGGTTCAAGGGCGAGCTGCGCACACTCTGCTTTTCCGACGATCCCTGGGCGACGCGGCCCGCTGTCGAGCTGCTTGCGAGCGGATTCACCGCAATCAAGCCGGAGGTAATTAACGTGAAGCCGTCCGACGTCGGCGCCAAGGCGATCGGCCATTTCGGCTTCTTCCGCCCCGACCACCGGGACACATTGTGGCGTGGCGTCGCGGAATGGATTCAGGGAGAGTAGACGGCGCTTACCGGAGGATCGTCGTCAGCGACGAGTAGCGCTTGTTCGGCTTGGCCTCGCCCGGCGCGAATTGCGCAAATGCCTCGCTGACGCGGACGGCCGGCGGCGTATCGCCGGCGAAACGAAACTCCTTCGGCCGCGGCGCGTAGAAGCTGGCGCTGTAATAGGTGTCGTCGAAGCGCGCCTCGCCGATCCCGAACACTGCGTCGCACGCGAACAGAAGTGCGTACACTCCCGCGATCGCGACGACGACCTCCCTAAGAACTGACATGCTGATGCCCCACCCTGTTGCAGGCAGAATGCACGCCGGTTCCAAAGCCGGGGTTTAAGGCCGCACAGTTCTTGTTCGCAGGGTTTGCCGCCGCTGAGCGGAATGCAGACAATTTTATCGATCTCGAAAAAAGAGCCCGCCTGCACGGGTGGTCAGGCGGGCTCCAGGCTTGGCCGCTCAGGAGGTATCAGACGGCCAGATTCATCCAGACAGCCTTTGGCTCGGTGAAATTGTCGAGCGCGGCGGAACCGTGCTCGCGGCCAAGGCCGGAGTCGCGCTCGCCGCCCCAGGGCAGGCGCACGTCGGTGTAGCCATAGGTGTTCATCCACACCGTGCCCGCGCGCGCCCGCTTGGCGAAGCGCTGCAGCCTGCCGATGTCGCGGCTCCAGACGCCGGCGGCGAGGCTGTAAGCCGTGCCGTTGGCAATCCGCAAAGCGTCGGCCTCATCCTTGAACTTGATGACGCTGACGACGGGGCCAAAGATCTCCTCTTGCGAGATCCGCATCTCGTGCGCGACATTCGCGAACACCGCGGGGCTGATGAAGTAGCCGCGATCGCCGACCTTCTCGCCACCGGTGACGAGGGTCGCGCCCTCCTTCCGGCCGATCTCGACATAGTCGAGGACCGACTTCATCTGCTTCTCGGATATGACGGGGCCGAGCGTCGTCTTGCGGTCGAGCGGGTCGCCGATCCTGAGCGACTTTGCGCGCGCCGCCAGTCGTTCGACGACCTCGTCATAGGCCTTCTCCTGCACCAGCACGCGCGAGCCGGCCGAGCAGACCTGGCCGGCATTGAAGAAGATGCCGGAAGCCGCAGCTTTCGATGCGGCTTCGAGATCGGCATCGTCGAAAATGACGTTGGCCGACTTGCCGCCCAGCTCGAGCGAGACGCGCTTGAAATTGCTTGCGGCGCCCTTCATGATTCCCCGCCCCACACCGGGAGAGCCGGTGAAGGTGACCTTGTCGACGTCGGGGTGATTGACCAGCGCGTCGCCGACGACGCGGCCGGGGCCAGTGACCACGTTGAAGACGCCCGCCGGCAGGCCGGCTTCGAGCGCGAGCTCGGCGATGCGCAGCGCCGACAGCGAGGTCAGCTCGGCCGGCTTCATCACGATGGTGCAGCCGCAGGCCAGCGCCGGCGCGAGCTTCCACATCCCGATCATCAGCGGGAAATTCCAGGGCACGATCGCCGCGACCACGCCGACCGGTTCGCGCACGGTGTAAGTCAGGGCATCGTCGCGCACGGGCACGACGTCGCCGCTGATCTTGTCGGCCCAACCCGCATAGTAGATCAGCGTGTCGACGGCGGCCGGAAAATCCTGCCGCGATGTCGCGGCGATCGGCTTGCCCGCATCGATCGACTCGAGCTCGATGATCTCCTCGGCGTGAGCCTTGAGCAGGTCTGCCCAGCGCAGCAGGATCTGGCCGCGCTCGGACGCCCGCATTGTGCGCCAGGAGCCTTCGAAAGCCCGGCGCGCGGCGGCGACCGCATGCTCCACATCGGCCTCGTTGCCTTCGGCGACGACGGCGATGACCTGCCCGGTGGCCGGATTGAGCGACTTGAAGGTGCGACCGGAGCTTGCGGGGACGCGGCGGCCGTCGATCAGCAGATGCTGTGGCCGGGACATGAACTCGCTCGCAGGCGAATGTGCAAAGTCATATGCAACAGACATCATATTTCCTCCAGTTTGGTATACCAGACTAGACGCCGGCAGGCCTGAGTAAATATGATATGAATTGCAAATGGATCGCCGTCATATGAAGTGTAGTTCATAAGGAGGACCAATGCTTCAGATCGAGATCGAGGCCGTCTGGCGGTTTCGCCGCGAGGGCAATCCGCGCACCGCCATCGTCATGCTCGGCGTCCTCAACGAGATCAGGAGAACCGGGAAGATCACCAGCGCAGCCAAGGACGCGCACCTCTCTTATCGCCACGTCTGGAATCTGATCGAGCAATGGTCGGAGTTCTTCGGCACGCCGCTGGTGGAAACCCAGCGCGGCAAGGGCTCAAAGCTCACACCGTTCGGCGAGCGGCTGGTGTGGGCGGGCGAGCGCATGCAGGCCCGCCTCGGACTTCAGCTCGAAAATCTGGCGCAGGAGCTGGCGAACGAGATCAAGCCGTTCCTCGAGCAGCGCCCGTCGGTGATCCGCGTGCATGCCAGCCACGGTTTTGCGGTCGCAAAACTGCGCGAATTCCTCGACCGCGAGCCCGGCATCGGCGTCGATCTGCGCTATGTCAGCAACCAGCATTCACTGGTCTCTCTGGCGCAGGGGGCCTGCGATCTCTCGGGCCTGCATCTGCCGCACGGCGCCCTACGCGCCCAGGGCATCAAGGCTGCGCGCGAATGGCTCGATTCGCGCGAGGATCGCATCATCAGCTTCGTCACACGCGAAATGGGATTGATGGTCGCGCGCGGCAATCCGCTGAGCATCGCGTCTATTGATGATCTCACCGGACCAAAAGTCCGCTTCGTCAACCGCAACCACGATTCCGGCACGCGGCTTCTGTTCGACCAACTGCTCGCGGCAAATGGAATCGACGAGAGCCGCATCAACGGCGCGCAACAGATCGAGTTCACCCACGCCGCGGTCGCAGCCTATGTCGCAAGCGGCATGGCCGATGCGAGTTTCGGCGTCGAAGCCGCCGCCCGGCATTTCGGGCTCGATTTCATCCGGCTCCTGACTGAGGATTATTTCTTCGTCTGCAAGCGCGCGTTCCTGGACACCGGGCCGATGCGACGCATCCTGGAGATCATCCGCAGCGCCGATTTTCGCGCGGCCGTCGCCACCCTGCCGGGTTATGTGCCGTCGGACACCGGCACCGTCACCGGCGTGAAGGCGTTTCTGGAGATGCACGCCGTGCGATGATGCCGGAGGATTCCATCACCTGTCCGCGCCGGTCAGATCGCCGGCTCGTCCTTCAGCGCCGACATGACCTGCTCGCCCTGGGCGGTCAGGCGATACGTCACCAGCGGACGGCTCGACGGAGGCTTTCGCGCGAGCTCGACGATGTAGCCGCGCACCATCAGGGCTTCGAAGCTGCCGTAATAGCCGAACATGCTGATCTGGTTCTGCCTGAGCAGCTTGAACTCGCGCAAAAGACGTATCTCGTTGCCCGAGAGCAGCGACCGGCGCACGCGCTGAACGAACCGCGCGCGCTGCTCGAACCAGGCATGGTCCGGCAGTTCGTGCGAGGCTGGTGCCGGGGCCCGTTCGCAGGGACGCGCGTCCTGCGCAATCTCGACCGTCACCTGCGGCAGGCATGGCATGCTGCTGCTGACAACCGCGTCCTTCGCCACGTCGAGCAACACGAGCGGCCAGCGCCGCTTGTTGTCCACCATAACAGGCGGTGGCACGACGCTGTCGCGCACCAGCTGCTCGAAGCGTCCGGCGGTCACGCCGACATAGGCAGCCGCGCGACGGCGATCGACCAGACGCGTGTCCGGCGCGACCTCGCAAACAATGTTCTCGTCCACCCCGGATCCCCTCGCGCCTCGTTGCGCATGGCATGACGGTCCGGCGGGACCGGCCAAGCCGGCGGCGAACCTAGGTGGGAGAAGCGCGCTCGAAAAGCAGAGAATTTCGTACATGTTGATGCCGTTTCGGCAACAGTTATAGTCAGACCCGGGGGTCCCATGCGCTTTCACTCACCGGCCATCCAGTACTTCCACGCCGTCCGCCGCACCGGCTCGATCCGGGCCGCGGCGCGCGTGCTGAACGTTGCCTCGTCGGCTGTAAGCCGCCAGATTCTCAAGCTTGAACAGGAGGTTGGGTCACCGTTGTTTGAGCGCAATGCGCGCGGCCTGACGCTGACGACGGTCGGCGAGATGTTGGCCCGGCACGTCATGAACGTGCTCCAGGACCTCGATCGCTTCCGCTCGGACGTCGCGTCCCTGTCGGGGACCTGGCATGGCACCGTCAGCATTGCCTGCATCGAGTCGCTCACGGAATCGGTGCTGCCGGACCTGATCGCCTCCCATCGCGGCCGGGCCCGGCGCGTCAGCTTCACCGCCGAGGTGAAGGGATCGTCGGATGTGCTGGAGGCACTGAGCCGGGCCGAGGCCGACATCGGCATCGCCATGGCGCTGCGCCATCCGCCGGACCTGCGCCAGGTCGCCTTGAAACGGTTTCGCCTGGGTGCAGTCGTCGCACGCGAGCATCCGCTGGCGCGCGGCAAGACGGTCACGCTGACCCAATGTCTCGCTTTTCCCGTCATCCACGCGCTGCCGGAGCTGTCGATCTATCATCTGCTCCAGCCGCTGATCGCGCAGCTGTCCGAGACGCCGGAGCCGGCGATCCAGGCCAACTCGATCGACCTGATGCGCGAGCTCGCCGCGCGCGGCGTCGGCGTCGCCTTCCAGACCCAGCTCGGCATCGGCCGGCTGTCACGCGACAGCCGGCTCGTCTTCCTGCCGCTCGACAATGCCGGCAGCCCGGTCTGGTCCGACCTCGGCATCTACGTTCGCGCCGAGCGCACCCTGCCCGCCTACACGGAATCCTTCCTGCAAGAGCTGGTGCGCGAATTGGGCGAGCGCGAGCGGCAGGAAAACGCGGCCTACCCGCAGATCGCCTGATCAGGCGCCGCCGGTCGAGTGCTCAGGCGTGGCCGGCTCCCTTGCGCTGGCCGCTCTCGCTGAGGCGGTCGACCCAGGCGATGCCGATCGCGGAGATGATGAAGGTCAGATGGATCAGCACCTGCCACATCACGCCGCTCTCGGTGAAATTGCTACGCGTCGTGCCGAGATTGCCCGCCTCGATGAAGGTCCTGAGCAGCGAGATCGACGAGATGCCGATGATCGCCATCGCAAGCTTGATCTTGAGCACGCTGGCGTTGACGTGGCTGAGCCATTCCGGCTCGTCCGGATGACCGCTGAGGTTCAGGCGCGAGACGAAGGTCTCGTAACCGCCGACGATCACCATCACCAGCAGGTTTGAGATCATCACGACGTCGATCAGCCCGAGCACGACCAGCATGATCTGTTGCTCGCTGGCGTCGAACGAGTGCACGACCAGGTGCCAGAGCTCCTTCAGGAACAGCAGCACATAGACGGCCTGCGCAACGATCAGGCCGACATAAAGCGGAACTTGCAGCCAGCGCGAGCCAAAGATGAGTTGGGCGAACGCGCCGATTTGCGGCGCCGGCACGGAAACCGCCGAAGGTGCTTTGGGTTCGGACGTCATTGATCACTCCGGATGATAGACAGACGTTGCCTCAGAGACTCGCGATCACAGGCGCGAGCTCTAGCGACCCGCGATAGATCATCTCGAAGGCGACGTAAACGATGATGGCGAGGCCGACATAGCCGATCCAGCGCTGCTTCTGGAGCACGCGGCCGAGCAAATCGGCGGCGACGCCCATGAGCGCGACCGACAATAACAGGCCGAAGGCGAGGATGTAGGGATGCTCGCGCGCAGCGCCCGCGACCGCGAGCACGTTGTCGAGCGACATCGAGACGTCGGCGGCGACGATCTGCACGGCCGCCTGTCTAAAGGTCTTTCGGGAGGCAGGAGCAGCGCTGCTGCCGCCGTGGCTGAACGCGAACTCGTTCGCTTGCGCGGACTGCTCGCGCAGCTCCCGCCACATCTTCCAGCATACCCAGAGCAGCAGCACGCCACCGGCGAGCAATAGCCCGATCACTTGCAGAAGCTGGGTCGCGACGCCGGCAAAGACGATGCGCAGGGCGGTGGCGGCGATGATGCCGACGACGATTGCGCGCCGCCGCTGCTCGGCCGGCAGGCCCGCTGCGGCAAGGCCAATGACGACGGCATTGTCGCCGGCGAGCACGAGGTCGATCAGGACGACCTGAAACAGAGCGGTCAGCGCTTCGGTTGTGATGAATTCAGTCATGATTGGTCATTTTTCGGTGCGGACGAATCGAGCCAATGCGGCTTCTTCCGCTCGACCCAATCCAAAACCTTGGCGCGCGAGGATCGCAGCGCGGGCACGTCTTCAGCGAGCAAAGCCAGGCCGAGCGGGAGCATCCAGACGCCGAGCACCGGCAGGAAGGAGAGCACGCCGCCGACAATGAGCAGCGCGCCCGAGGGAATTCTCACCCAGCGGCTGGACGGCTTGAGCAGATAGGTGACGGTGTCGCCCATGCGCGGCGGCAGGCGAAGGACAAGCTTGTCGAGGCGCGGGTCGCCGCCGGCCATCTGGCCGGTAGCGCCCGCAGTCCCTGTCTTATCCTCGTCCGAAACTGCGCTCATGCTTATTCCTCGGCGGCGACGCGCTGATCGGCACGCACTGCACCAGGCGCCACCTGCTTTGCGCGCGGCAGCACCAGCGTCAGCAAGCGCAACAGCTTGATCGCCTGCACTTCATGGGGATGCACGTCCTCGTCCGCGGCCGCGACGCGCTCCGACAGTTCCATCAAATGGGCCGACAGCGGCAGGTCCGAAACCGGACGCAAATTGTCGATCACCACATTGGCGAAATCCGGTTCCTCGAGACGTTCGGCAAGCTCGTCGAACATCGCGTAGAGCCGGTCGTCAGACATGTGCGGTGCCAGCTTGCGATCCCGGATGAAACGGACGACCTCGTCGCGTTCGACCGGCGAAACTTGCCGGTCGGCGACCGCAACCAGCGCGCCGACGATCACCAACGCCACCGCAGCCTGCTCGTTCAGGCTGGACGGCTCGGTGATCTCGATTTCGATCGGATTTGAATGCTTGGCGTCGGACATCGTTGCTCCCGTATCTTGCGAAATGACCGCACGGGGCTGCGATGGGGACGATTAGTCGGAGAGACTCTCAAGAAGGCCCGACGATCGGCCGATCCATCGCATTCGCGCGGGACAGGTCATCCGACATCGCGAGGTTTTGCCGACAATGTCGACTTCCTCGCCAGAGGGGCCCGGATTCTTGTTCCTTTCACACATAAAGGTGGGGCCGTCGGAATCAAGACGACGCGACTGCGACCAGCCGCCGCATCGGTTCCGTGTTGCGACCGAGCCCGTGCTACCCCGTCCGCTCGACAAGATTCGCCCGCGAGGGCGACGGCTCGAACCTGTCGCCGAAATATTGCGTCTCGTGCGCCACCAGGTCGTCGCGGAATTCCATGATGCTCACGACGTAAGACGGCACCCCGTCATAGGTCAGCACGAACTCGCTCACCCAGAGATCGTTAGCG
The DNA here is from genome assembly GCF_055811835.1 of Bradyrhizobium sp. WSM4874. Taxonomy (NCBI): domain Bacteria; kingdom Pseudomonadati; phylum Pseudomonadota; class Alphaproteobacteria; order Hyphomicrobiales; family Nitrobacteraceae; genus Bradyrhizobium; species Bradyrhizobium sp. WSM4874. Next base: position 142,465 of record NZ_JBVVPR010000005.1, on the reverse strand, counting down.
CCGACGATTCGCCGAACCGTGAAGCGCTTCTTGTTCGGCTGCACGAACCGGCTCTGCTGGATGTTGCTGCGACCGCGGATCCGCTCGCCGGACTGCGGATAGTCGAGCACCGCGTCCTCGCGATAGATGTCGTGCTCGGCCTCGAAATAGTTCGCATCCGAAGCGATCCAATGGCGCTGAAGCGCGGCCAGCTTGCCCTGATCATCCATCGTGATCTCCCGTTGTCCCGACTGCGTCCTCGTTACGCCATTTCAGATTGGCGCGCAGGGAGCCGGTGACAAGACTTGCTCGCAACCTCTAACAACGACTAACGAGCCAAAAAGGCCCTCCGGATGCAAGGATGATGGCAGAGCCGCGCAGTGATTGGGGAACCCGCAATGGCACGTCTGCTTTCGGTCAATGTCGGTCTGCCGCGTGACGTCGCCTGGCAGGGTCGGACCGTCCACACCGGCACCTGGAAGGCGCAGGTCACAGGCCCGCGCAGGGTGCGCCGGCTCAACATCGATGGCGACGGTCAGGGCGATACGGCCGGTCATGGCGGCGAACATCGTGCCGTATTCGTCTATCAGGACGAATCCTATCGGTACTGGCAGGAGCATCTGGGTCGATCGAACCTCGTTCATGGCCAGTTCGGTGAGAACTTTACGGTTGAGGGCCTCGCCGACACCAACGTGTGCATCGGAGACCGCTACAGGATCGGCTCCGCGCTGTTCGAAGTGACGCAACCGCGCGTCACCTGCTACCGGCTCGGCATTCGCATGGACGAGCCGGACATGGCCGCGCTGCTGGTCAGGCACGGCCGGCCCGGGTTCTATCTCCGTGTGATCGAGGAAGGCGACGTCGAAGCCGGCGACGAGATCACGCAGATCGCCGTGGGACCCGAGCGCATGAGCGTGTTCGAGATCAATGCACTGCTCTACATGCCGCCGCATCCGCGCGAACGCCTGGAGCGCGCGCTGCGGATTCCCGCGCTGAGCCGCGGCTGGCAGCGTTCCTTCGAGGCGCTGCTCGAGCAGCAGAAGGACAACAAGACCGCGGGAAACGCCGGGCTTGGGCCGGCGGCGAGCCCACCTCCGGCCTGGCGCGGATTCCGCTCCTTTCGCGTGGCGCGCAAGATCGCGGAAAGCGGCAACGTGACGTCGCTGACCCTCGAACCCGTCGACGGACTTCCCGTGGCGGCTGCCCTGCCCGGTCAATACGTCGTCATCAGGCTCGAGCCTTCCGCTGCGCAGGCGATGACACGCAGCTATTCGCTCTCGAGCGGCGCCGATGCCGCGTCCTATCGCATCAGCATCAAGCGCGAAGCGCACGGCGCCGCCAGCCACTACATCGCCGACGAGCTGCTGGCCGGCGCCGCCGTGCAGCTCGGTGCGCCGCGCGGCAGTTTCACGCTAGGACTAGGGGCCCGGCCCGTCGTCCTGCTGAGCGCCGGCATCGGCGTAACCCCGGTGCTCGCAATGCTCCACGCGCTCGCGGCGGAAGCGACGACGCGGGACGTGTGGTGGCTGCACGGCACCCGCAACGGCCGCGAACATGCGTTTGCCGCCGAGGCGCGTGGGCTGTTGGCCCGGCTCGCTCACCATCACAGCCATGTCTGCTACAGCTCACCCGATCCGGGCGACCGACTGGAGGCGGATTTCGACACCGCCGGTCATCTGGATGCGAGTCTGCTCCAGAACCTGAGCGTGCCGCGTGACGGCGATTTCTATCTGTGCGGACCGCCAGCTTTCATGAGCGATCTGAAAGCTGGTCTCACCACGTTGGGCATCGCACCGGATCGCATGCACACCGAATTGTTTGGCGCCGGACCATCCTTGACGCCCGGCATAGCGTCCTCCCCGCAGAAGCGAGCGCATGCGCCGGTCGGCGCCCCCGGCCCCGGCCCGATGGTTTCGTTCGCCCGCAGCGGCCTCAACGTGTGCTGGGGACCGGCCTACGTCAGCCTGCTGGAGCTGGCCGAAGCCTGCGATGTCCCCGTGCGCTGGTCGTGCCGGACCGGCGTCTGCCATAATTGCGAGAGCGGATTGATCGCGGGGACGGTCGACTATGCGCCGGATCCGCTCGATCCGCCGGCGGACGGCAATGTCCTGATCTGCTGCTCACGCCCCCGCAACGACGTCGTGATTGATCTATAAAAGTGGAGACCTGTTATGCGAGGTGGCGCCCCGGCCTCCTTGCGTTGTGGGACCAGGGCCGCAAGGAGCATTTTTATCCCTACGGCAAGGCTTACGTCGAAACTCTCGGCGAACGGGATTAGAACCACATTCCGACATGGTCCGCTCGGGCGAATGCCGGCTTGGAATGTGGATGATCCAGATGAAGACCAAACCCGCCCCCCGTGCCGACCGCATGGGCGCGCGCCAGATCTACGAGGCCCTGAGAGATCAGATCGTGGCGCAGGTGTACGGGATCAACGGGTTGCTGCCGTCCTCCCGCGCGCTGGCCGGCGAGATGGGCGTGGCGCGCTCGACCGTCACGGTCGCCTACGAACAGCTCGCCGCCGAAGGCTTCATCGAGACACGCCATGGTGCGCGGCCGCGTGTGGCCCGCGCCGTCGTCGAACGGGGACGCACGCGCGTAGTGTCGCAGCCATCGGCGCGGAAGGTGCGGCTCTCTGCGTTCGGTGAGCGATTGCTTCAGGACCCGCCGCGCTGGACCGAGCCGCCGCGCGGGCTCGTCGCGAACTTCCGCTATGGCGAGCTCGCGCCGTCGGATTTCCCGGTGCTGGCATGGAAGAAGGCCGTGACTGCCGCGATGGCGCGCAAGCCCGAGCGGCTGGCCTACGACGATCCCTGCGGCGCGCTGCGGCTGCGGACCGCGCTTCAGGGCTATCTGTGGCGGTCGCGCAGCGTCCGCTGCGAGGTCGATCAGATCGTCGTCGTGAACGGCTCGCAGCAGGGCCTCGACATTTGCGCCCGTCTGCTGCTCGACGCCGGCGACCGCTTCGTGATGGAGGATCCCGGCTATCAGATGGCGCGGCACACTTTCGCAGCGACGGGCGCCGAGACGATCCCGATCCCGGTCGACGCGGATGGACTGGAGACCACGCGGCTCGATGGCGTCGAAGCCCGCCTCGCGTATGTCACGCCGTCGCACCAATATCCGCTCGGCGGCGTCATGCCGATCGGACGCCGGCACCAATTGCTCGCCTGGGCCAGGGCAAACGACGCCTACGTGATCGAGGACGATTACGACAGCGAGTATCGCTACGACACCAAGCCGATCCCGCCGCTGCATACGCTGGAGGGCGGCGACAACGTGATCTATCTCGGCACCGTCTCCAAGACGCTCTCCCCCACCTTGCGGATCGGCTATCTGGTGGTGCCCGCCGCCCTGCGATCCCTGTTCGCCGCCGCCAAGCAGATCATGGACCGGCACACGCCGCTGATCGAACAGGACGCTCTCGCGTCGATGCTCGAAAGCGGCGCCTATGACGGCCACATCAGGCGCGTGCGCCGGCGCAACGCCGAACGCCAGCGGGCGCTGCTCGACGCGCTCCGCCGCCGGTTCGGGGATCGCGTCCGGATCGAGGGCACGGCCGCCGGCCTGCACATCGTGGCGTGGTTCGATGATCTGCCGCAGAAGCGTGAGGACGCGTTGATCAAGGCGGCCCATGCAAAGGGCCTCGGCATCTATCCCGTCTCGGCACTGTTCGTCGGACCTCGCCGACCGCGGAAGACAGTCGGCCTCGTCATGGGCTATTCGGCGCTGGAGGTCGCACGGATCGAGCGCGGCTGCAGGCTTCTTGCACAGGCCGTCGCCGAACTGGACTGATGAAATAGACGATAACTGGCAGTTTCTTGCAGGCCAGATTCCGGCTATCTCCAGACCAACATTGGAGATTGAACCATGTACATCCCGCCCGCCTTCAAAGACGACATCGAGAGCATCCGGGCGACCATTCGCGGCGCCCGGCTCGCCAGTTTGGTCACGGCCACCAGCGAAGGCCCAGTCGCCACGCCGCTGCCCCTCTTTCTCGACGAGAGCGAGGGCGAGCACGGCGTGCTGTACGGACATGTGGCGAAAGCCAACCCGCAATGGAAACTGCCGCCGATCGGAGATGCGCTGGCAATCTTCAGCGGTCCCGACGCCTATGTGACGCCGTCCTGGTACGCGACCAAGCAGGAGACCGAAAAGGTCGTGCCGACCTGGAACTACGTCGCGGTCCATGCTTACGGCCCGGTTGAATTCTTCCAGGAGCCTGAGCGCCTGCTCGATGCCGTGACGCGGCTCACGAACAGGCATGAAGGATCGCGCGCCAAGCCGTGGGCCGTTACCGATGCCCCCGAAGATTTCATCGCAGCGCAGCTGCGCGGAATCGTCGGCGTGCGCATTCCCGTCGTGCGGTTCGAAGGCAAGCGCAAGATGAGCCAGAACCGTCCCGAGGCCGACCGTGTCGGCGTCGCACAAGGTCTCGCAGCAAGCGAGAGCGTACACGATCGGGAAGTTGCGCCATTGATTCCGGTTCCGGTGTAGTGACCACTTGGTTTCCGACATTCGCGTCGGGAACCATCGTCCTGTCAGGTTGGTTGATACATTTCAGCAAGCATCTCCTGACAGGATTCCTATGTGCCGCTGGATCGCATACCGGGGCGAGACGACGTCCTTCGAACCCTACGTCACCGAGCCCGAGCATTCGCTGATTGCGCAAAGCATCCGCTCGCTTCAGTCGACGGCCGGCTCGAATGGCGACGGCTTTGGTCTCGGCTGGTACGGCGAGCATCCGGAGCCTGGTCTTTATCGTGAAACACGCCCCGCCTGGTCGGACGAGAATCTCCGCTACCTCTGCCGACATCTCCGCTCGCATCTGTTCTTCGCCCACGTGCGTGCCGCCACCGGCACGGCGGTCACCCGGCAGAACTGTCATCCCTTTGCCTGCGGCCAGTGGATGTTCATGCACAACGGCTTCGTCGGAAGCTGGAATCGCCTGCGGCGTAAGGTCGAGGCGCTGATCCCCGACGCCTACTACCCCTCACGGACAGGCACGACGGATTCGGAAGCTGTCTTTCTCGCCATGATGGGCGCGGGTCTCGACGCCGATCCGCTCGGCGCAACGCGTCGCGTGCTTCAAGCCCTCGTCGGCTTGGTCAACGAAGGCGAGCTTCGTGAGCGGCTACGCTTCACCAGCGCCATCGCCAACGGCCGGGATCTCTATGCCTTCCGGGTTGCGGTCAACGATGCCGCCAACACGCTGTATTTCCGCGAGGCTGGCGGCCAGGTCATCGTCGTGTCCGAGCCGTTCGACCAGGAAACGGACTGGACGGAAGTGCCCGCGAATCACGCTGTGGTCGCGCGCGCGTCAGAGAGCGTGAAAATTGTTCCGTTCGACCTTGCAATTTCCGGTGGGGCCGACGCGGAACCCGCCCCGGTTAGAAGGATTATCGCCCGCAGGTAAATACCTTGGCCGGGTGGCACGATGACATTTGCTTCAGACGTTTTGAAACTGCTGCGGCTTGATTCATCGGAAGACAAGCAGCACCTCGTCATTCGCTCGGCTGGAGGACGCGGCAAGGCCGCGGAATATTCGTTCGGCATCGAGGAGGAATACTTCCTCGCCGATCGCCGCAGCCTGGAGGTCGCGATCCAGACCCCCAATGAGCTTTTCGAATCTGCGAACTGGTCGACTGGGGGTCAGGCGATGCGAGAGATGTTGCAGTCCCAACTCGAGGTCGCCACCAACGTTCATATCGACGTCGCCGACGCGCGCGAAGAGCTTCGCTTCCTGCGCCGCGAGGTCGCGAACGTCGCGGCACAATACGGCTTCGTGATCATGGCCTGCGGCACGCATCCGACCGCGGTCTGGCGCATGTCGCAACCAAGCCCGAAGCCGCGCTACGAGGAGATGATCGAGGATTTGCGCAGCATCGGCCACCGCAACCTGATGTGCGGCATGCACGTGCACGTCCAGCTGCCCGATCCCGAAAAGCGCATGGCGGTAATGCGAGCGATGCTGCCGCATCTGCCGTTGTTCATCGCCCTGTCGGCCTCCTCGCCGTTCTGGAATTCACACAAGACCGGACTGAAGGGCTACCGGCTCGCCGCCTATTCCGAGCTGCCGCGCACCGGCCTGCCCGAATTGTTCGAGAGCAGGCAGGATTACGACGAATATGTCGGCGCGTTGCAGCGCTCCGGCGTGATCCCCGATGAAAGCCACATCTGGTGGGCCATGCGCCCTTCCATGAAGCACCCGACCCTCGAGCTGCGTGCGCCCGATACCTGCACCTTCGTCGACGACGCCGTTGCCATTGCCTCGCTCTATCGCTGCCTGACCCGCTATCTCTATCTACGGCCTCATCTGTCGAAAGAGGTCACCGCGGTCGAACGCGCGATCGCGGTGGAGAACAAATGGCGCGCCCAGCGCTACGGCACCGATTGCATCTTTGCCTCGAAGGACGGGCCGGTCGAGATCTCCGAGCTGCTCTCCCGCGTGATCGGGGACATCGCCGAAGACGCCGGCGCGCTGAACTGCGCCGCCGAGGTCGAACACTGCCGCACCATCGTGGAACGAGGCAGCTCGGCTGAATTCCAGCTTCGCGCCTTCCGCGACAATGCGGAGGACATCGCCGCCGTGTCGCGCTGGATCGCAGACGCGACGATCTCGGGGACGAGCACCCCGGCCGCAGGCGTCGCCGCGCCCTCATAGCGTCCGCGCAAGCTTCGGGAGCGACAATGTCGGTCCTGAATCCGGAAGGTCGCGGAGAGAACCATGAATCGCATCAAATGTTGCGCCGGCTGCGGCCATGGTCTCATTCCGATGCTCTCTGCCAAAGGGCTCGCGGAGCTCAGCTGCCTGTGGTGCGAGCTCATCGAGGCGCGTGCAGCGGACATGGCGAAGTGGGCTGACAGCCCATACGGCAAGCCCGAGCGGATCGTCCGTCGATCTTTCGAATGAACGGCTTCAGACACCCGGACGCCGACTTCTCCTGATCGGCACGGCTGCACGTCCGCGCCAGAATGCCGACAAATTAGACAAGACACCTCTCGTCGCCGGGTTTGCAGACGGGGCGAACATGGCCATGCAGGCTGACGAAGCTTGTCATCTAACCTCAGGTGCAACCTCGATTTTTCTTCGCGTGGCGGCGGGTGGCAAAGCCTCGGTGCCGCGCGGCGCCTCGACTGGCCCAAAATTCGCAGGGCAGCATCAGGCCTGATCCCCTGCTCTCCCGATTGGAGCAGCAAGATGCGTGCGCCGAGAGACGGGGTGAGCGGCCCAGAATCGGAGAATGCCATGAACGTGCATGCCGCCGGCGATCTCAAAATCACCGGCCTCACCCGCCCGGACGGCGCGCCCCTTCGCCTCAACGCTCAGGATTTCGTGGCGATCGACCGCGACCGGAATGCGAAGTTCGAGGCGACGTACCGGCCGCAAGCCCTCTACAATCGCGCCAACGAGGGTTTCCACGCCAACAACGAAACCTTCCTGCTGCACGAAGTCGCGACCAATCTGCCGATCTATCTGCCCGACACCGGTCCCACAGATTTCCATCTTCATCTGCCGCCGGGCGGCTTTCAGCTCGTGTTGGTCACCTCGGGCGCGTTCACGTTCGATTATGACGGGCGCTTCTACAATGTCGGTCCCGGCGCGGTGATGCTGCAAAGCGCGATCGTGCACCGCCAGCTGTTCTACACCTGGTCGGGATTGTCGACCGAAGAGAATTTGAAGACGCCACAAACGGTGGCGCCGGATCCGATTTCCATGGGCTATTCCGGCAAATTCCTCGAAGCCTTCATCACCGATCCGACGACCTTTCCAAATCCGACCATTGTCGGCCCGGATCAGATCAACGAAGACGAGACACCACGGGTGGCATGGAGCCACTCCCTGCATGATCGCCCTGCGGACGCAGGCTTTTGGCTTCAGGACCCGCTGGCGCTGGATGCGCTGTTCAAGCCGCTCACCGACGGCCCGGTCAAATCATCCATGCCGGTCTATGTGCGCGACATCGGCATCGAAGTGCCGAGCGGCCATCTCGTCACCGGCCACATCATCGCAACCGATCCGCGCGGCCAATCGCTCCTGCCCAAGAGCACGTTGGCAGCAGCGGACAGCACCTGTTTCGCCAAGGGCGAGGTCGTGATCTACCGCGTCATCCGCGGCACGGCCGAATTCAGGAACAAGACTGGCGAGAGCTTTGAGCTCACGGCCGGCGATGTGGTGACGGCGGGGAAGAACGCCACAAGCCTCGTCGGTGTCGGCGAGAACACCCAGGTCCTTCGGCTCGGCCTTCTCAAGGGCATGAACGACCTCCGCAGCTGGACGCCGACACAGCGCGACGAGATCGACGGCCTCGCCGGTCAGATCATCACGCAGAGGGACATCCGTCCTCTGCGGACCGAGGGCAAGCCGGTGGGCTACCTCTACGGCTGAGCGGAGCTACTCCGCCGCCTGGCGGACGTGGCGTGCAGTCGGGGTGCGCATGGTGACGAGCTCTTCGGCCGCGGTCGGATGCAGCGCGATCGTCGCGTCGAAATCGGCCTTGGTCGCCTTCATCTTCACCGCAATCGCGACCGCCTGCGTGATCTCCGCCGCGGCATCGCCGACGATGTGACAGCCGAGCACGCGGTCGGTTGAACCGTCGACGACGAGCTTCATCAACACGCGGGTATCGCGGCCCGACATTGTCGCCTTGATGGGGCGGAACGTGGTCTTGTAGATGTCGACATGGCTGAATTGCGCCCGGGCCTCGGTCTCGGTGAGGCCGACGGTGCCGACCTCCGGCTGCGAGAACACGGCGGTCGGGATGTTGGCGTGATCCACCTGCACCTCGCGCTTGCCGAACACGGTGTCGGCGAACGCATGGCCCTCGCGGATCGCGACCGGCGTCAGGTTGAAGCGATGGGTGACGTCGCCGATCGCATAGATGCTGTCGACCGAACTCTTCGAGAAATGATCGACCGCGATACCGCCGTTCCGCGGGTTGATGGCGACGCCGGCCTTCTCCAGGCCGAGATTGGCCACCGCCGGATGGCGGCCGATTGCGAACATCACCTGGTCGGAGGCGAGGCTCGATCCGTTCGACAGATGCGTGGTGAATTCTTCGCCGTGCCGATCGACCTTCGCCACCGTGCAGCCGGTGAGGATGGTGATGCCCTGCTTCTCCATCTCGGCGCGGACGTGGGCGCGAACGTCCTCGTCAAAGCCGCGAAGAATGTTGTCGCCGCGATAGATCACTGTGACGTCGGAGCCGAAGCCGGCGAAGATGCCGGCGAACTCCAGCGCGATGTAGCCGCCGCCCTGGATCACGATCCGCTTCGGCAGCTTCGTCAGGTGAAACGCCTCGTTGGAGGAGATCACGTGCTCGATGCCGGGAATCGGAGCGCCGTGATTGGGCGCGCCGCCGGTGGCGATCAAAATGTATTTTGCGGTGATCTTCCGGTCGTTCTCGAGCAGGCGGACGGTGTGCTTGTCCTCGATCACCGCGCGGCTCTTGACGATTTGCGCGCCCGACTTTTCGACATTGGCGGTGTAAGCCGCCTCCAGACGCGCGATCTCCTTGTCCTTGTTGGCGATCAGCGTCGGCCAGTCGAAGGTCGCAGGTGGAACGGTCCAGCCGAAACCGGCGGCGTCCTCGATCTCATGGCGGAAATGCGAGCCGATGACGAACAGCTTCTTCGGCACGCAGCCGCGGATCACGCAGGTCCCGCCCATGCGGTACTCTTCCGCGATCATCACGCGAGCGCCGTAACCGGCCGCGATGCGGGCGGCACGCACGCCGCCCGAACCGCCACCGATGACAAAGAGGTCGACGTCGAATTCAGCCATTGTCCACTCCGACCTCTTTCAGAACATGATCCGGATTCTGATCAGATAGGAACTGTCATATCTCCTTGCCACGCTTGCGCATCTCGGCGCGGAAGTTGCCCATCACGGTCTCGGAGAAGTTCTGGGCCCAGGAGTTCATGAAGGCCATGCTCAGCCCGATGGCGCGCGGCTCGGCCTCGATCAGCTTCTTGCCCAGCGGCGACTTGTAGAAGGTGACGAGATCCTTCAACTCCTGCTCGGTGAACTCGCTGGCATAGACCTGCGCCATGCCTTCGCCGATTTCGTTCTCGCGGCCCTTGAGCTGCTGGGCGACGACCTGGGCGACCTCGGTGAGGTCCTTCTGGTAGTTGAGGTTCTGCTGGATCAGCGCGATCTTGGTCTTCTCGACCAGGCCGGGCACGGCGTTCGCGTACATCGCACTGGCGTTCTTGATCGCCAGGATTTCCTTGGCGGCCGCGATGGCCGCCGGCGACGATTTCGGCGCCGCTGGCTGCTGGGCCCCGGCCGGGGCGACCGAGAGAGCCAGTCCCACAGCGAGGGTCGCGACGGGCAACAATTTCCAAACGCTCTTCATTCCTAGTCTCCCTTCGGCTTTCGCCGTTCAATCACGCGAATTCCCTCGCCACCCGCCAAAACAGCCGAGCTGGCCAAGCCGATGAACAAACCATGCTCGACGACGCCGGGGATCGCGCTCAACGCCGTGGCGAGGCGCGCGGGATCCTCAATCATTTCGAGCTGGGCATCGACGATCCAGTGGCCGCCATCGGTGACGAAAACGTGGCCGTCCTTGCCGTTGCGGACCGCCATCTGCCCGGAAACGCCGCATTCCGCAAACGCCTTCTCGATCGCGCGTCGCGTTGCGCCGAGCCCGAACGGGATGACTTCGACCGGCAGCGGAAAGCGGCCGAGTGTCGGCACCCATTTGGTGTCGTCGGCAATCACGATCATGCGATCCGAGGCGGCCGCCACGATCTTCTCGCGCAACAGCGCGCCGCCGCCGCCCTTGATCAGATTGAGTTCGGGGTCGATCTCGTCGGCGCCGTCGACCGTGATGTCGAGATGGTCGATCTCGTCCAGCGTGGTCAGCGGCACGCCGCATCGCAGCGCATCGAGGCGCGTCGCCTCGGAGGTCGGCACGCCGATCACTTTCAGTCCGGCGCGGACCCGCTCGCCGAGCAGTTCGACGAAATGTTTTGCGGTCGAGCCGGTGCCGAGCCCGAGTTGCATGCCGTCACGGACGTCCTCGAGGGCGCGCGCCGCAGCCTGCCGCTTCAATTGGTCCATGTTCACGTTTGCGCCGTCCCTGAATGACGAGTGTGCTGCCGGATAGGCTCGCGGCGGCCTGTGTAGCCTCGTTTTCCCTCGGAGAACAGGGTCTGGGGGAACAGGCCTCAGGGGTCCACCTTATAAGGTGATCTTATGGCTTCGGCCCTTGCGCGGGCGGGGCCGGGCCGGTAGCGCTGGACCATGACCCCCTCCTACACCATCGTCTTCGATCTCGACGGCACGCTTGTGGATACGGCGCCCGACCTGATCACCGCGCTCAATTACGTGCTCGACCGCGAAGGGCTGCCGCCCGTGCCGATGGCCTCGGCCCGCAACATGATCGGCGCCGGCGCCCGCAAGCTGATCGAGCGGGGGCTGGAGGCCGAGGGCCGCAGCGTCACGGTTGCCGACATGGACCGTATGACGGCCGATTTCATCGCCTATTACGCCGACAATATCGCCGTCGAATCCCGGCCCTTCGAGGGGCTGGAGGCCGCACTCGACCATTTTGCGGCCCAGGGCCATCGCCTCGCGGTCTGCACCAACAAGCTCGAATGGCTGTCGAAGCGCCTGCTGGACCAGCTGGACCTGAGCCGGCGCTTCGCCGCGATCTGCGGCGCCGACACTTTTGGCGTCCAGAAGCCCGATCCGACCATTTTCCGCGAAACGGTGGCGCGGGCCGGCGGCGAGGTCAAAGCCAGCATCATGGTCGGCGACGCCGGACCCGACGTCGGCGTGGCCCGGCGCGCCGGAGTTCCCGTGATCGGGGTGAGCTTCGGCTATACGGACGTACCGATCGCCGAGCTGAAGCCGGACCGGCTGATCCATCACATGCGCGACCTGCCGGCCGCCGCCAGCAGCCTGATGACCGCGCACGCAGCTCTCAAGTAACTGAGATGGCTTTATTATTCCGCAGACTCCCGCGTTAACCATCTACTAACTATGCGCGGCCCGCCGGTTGCTCGTTCGGAACGACGCTCCTAAGTTCGCCCGGGGATGTGGCGGTTCGTCGCACTAGGTGGATGTCATGCGTCGTGTCATCTCGTTTGCGTTAGCTGGAGTAAGCGTCCTCGGGGCAACAAGCCTTGCCGGCTGCTCCTCGATGTCTTCGGTTTCCTGGGACATGTTCAAATCGGCCCCGCCGACCGTCCAAGTCCGGCTCGAATCCAATCCCCCTGGTGCGGACGCCACGAGCTCACTCGGAGCGGGCTGCAAGACCCCCTGCTCCGTCTCGGTTCCCGCGCCCGACGCCCCCTTCACGGTCGCTTTCGCATTGCCAAAACACCAGCCGGTAAGCGTGCCGGTGAACGTCATCAGGAATCCCGGCGACTTCACGACGCCCGCCTCGGTCACCACCGACCCCAACCCGGTTTTCGCGGAGCTCCAGCCGGCCATTCCACCGAAACCGGTGCGCAAGCCGCACCGGCCGAAGAAGCCGAAACCGGCGGCGCCCGTCGCTGCCCCGGCTGCTGCTGCCGCGCCGGCCGCGGCCTCGCCGTTCCCCGATCCAAACACGGGCAAGCGCTGACCTCCGTCATCCCCCCAATTGTCTCTGACGCGTTCGATGCTTAGATTGCTTCCAGGACACCGCTGAAGCAAAGCTGCTCGCGTTGCCGCAAGTGACAAGGCATTTTGGTATGAACGGACTTTCCGCGAGCCCCCGCGCCGCGCTGTCGAGCGCGATGACCGATCCGTTCGGACGGACCATCTCGTATTTGCGCGTCTCCGTCACCGACCGCTGCGACCTGCGCTGCTTCTACTGCATGTCGGAAGACATGACGTTCCTGCCCAAGGCGGACCTGCTGACGCTGGAGGAACTCGACCGGCTGTGCTCGGCCTTCATTGCCAAGGGCGTCAAGAAGCTGCGGCTCACCGGCGGCGAGCCGCTGGTCCGCCGCAACGTGATGACGCTGGTGCGCTCGCTGTCGCGGCATCTCAAGAGCGGCGCGTTGAGCGAGCTGACGCTGACCACCAACGGCACCCAGCTTGCGAAACACGCAAGCGAGCTCACCGATTGCGGCGTCCGCCGCATCAACGTCTCGCTCGACACGCTCGACCCGCAGAAGTTTCGCGAGATCACCCGGTGGGGCGAGATCGACAAGGTGCTGGAAGGCATCGAGGCGGCACGCGCTGCGGGCCTCGCGGTCAAGATCAATGCCGTTGCGCTGAAGAACCTCAACGAGGACGAACTTCCCGACCTGATGCGCTGGGCCCACGGCAAGGGCATGGGGCTGACGCTGATCGAGGTCATGCCGATGGGCGAGATCGGATCGGGACGAATCGATCAATACCTGCCGCTGTCGCTGGTGCGCGCGCGCCTCGCCCAGCAGTTCACGCTGACGGATCTGGCCGAGAGCACCGGCGGGCCGGCGCGCTATGTCAGCGTCGCCGAGACCGGCGGCAAACTCGGCTTCATCACCCCGATGACCCATAATTTCTGCGAATCCTGCAACCGCGTGCGTGTCACCTGCACGGGAACGTTGCACACCTGCCTCGGCCACGAGGATGCCTCCGATTTGCGCAAACCTCTGCGTGCATCGGACGACGATTCGCTGCTTGCGGATGCGATCGACCGGGCCATTGGGCTGAAGCCGAAGGGGCACGATTTCATCATCGACCGCCGCCACGACCGCCCCAGCGTCAGCAGGCACATGAGCGTCACCGGCGGCTAGCATCGGCTGCCCGGCCGCGGCTTATTCCCCTTAACTATCAACAAACTTCCGATTGACTGGCGGCAAACTCGCTGGTTTGGTGCGGCTGCCTCATGCCTGCGCGGCGAGACAAGCCAACGCGCCACTCGGTGCAGTCAAGACGGCCGGGGCAAATCGGGGAGGACTAATCTTGCAAGCGCTCCTGAAGCTGAGCAATGGAATTGACGCGTTCACACGTTGGACGGGCAAGCGTTTGGCTTGGCTGATCCTGCTCGCCGTCGTCATCTCGGCGGTGAATGCGATCATTCGGAAGACGTTGGACACGTCCTCCAACTCGTGGCTCGAGCTGCAATGGGTGCTTTTCAGCATCGTGTTCCTGCTGTGCGCGTCCTGGACGCTGCTCGACAACGAGCACATCCGGATCGACATCTTCAACAGCATGATGCCGAAGCGGGCTCGCAACATCATCGACATCATCGGGCACATCTTCTTCCTGATCCCGCTGACCGTTGTCATGATCGTGACCGGGATACCGTTCTTCCTGCGCTCGCTCCAGATCAACGAGCAATCCGGCAATGCGGGCGGCCTGCCGCAATGGCCGGCAAAAGCCCTGATCATGATCGGCTTCGCCCTCCTGCTCGTCCAAGGCATCTCCGAGCTGATCAAACGAATTGCAATCATGCGCGGCATGATCCCGGACCCTCACGAGTCGCAGGTATCCGCACTAGAGGCCGAGGTCGAGCACCTCGTTGAAGCGATCGAAAAGAAGTAGCCGTTGGCGACGGTTTAGGGGGAAGTCATGACTGCGTTTATCATCGCCAATCTGGCGCCCATCATGTTCGGGACGCTCGTCGTCGTGCTGCTGCTCGGCTATCCGGCGGCATTTTCGCTCGGCGCCGTCGGCCTCTTCTTCGCAATCATCGGCGTCGAGCTCGGGCAATTCCACCCGGACTTTCTCCAGGCCCTGCCCGAGCGCGTCTATGGCGTCATGAACAACGACACCCTGCTCGCCATTCCCTTCTTCACCTTCATGGGACTGGTGCTCGAGCGCTCCGGCATGGCCGAGGATCTGCTCGACACCATCGGCCAGTTGTTCGGCACCATCCGCGGCGGCCTCGCCTACGCGGTGGTGTTCGTCGGCGCCCTGCTTGCGGCGACGACCGGCGTCGTGGCGGCCTCGGTGATCTCGATGGGCCTGATCTCGCTGCCGATCATGCTGCGCTACGGCTACGACCGCCGCGTGGCGACCGGCATCATCGCGGCCTCCGGCACGCTGGCGCAGATCATTCCGCCCTCGCTCGTCCTGATCGTGATGGCCGACCAGCTCGGCAAGTCGGTCGGCGACATGTACGAGGGCGCGTTCATTCCGGGCCTGGTGCTCGCCGGCCTCTATGCAGGTTACGCGTTCCTCGTGACCATGATTTTCCCGAACGCCGCCCCGGGCCTGCCCAAGGAAGCCATCGGTTTCCGCGAGGAGAGCGGCGACCGCGGCCTCAGATCGCTCGGCGTGCTGTTCCTGGCGAGCTGCGTCTTCGGCTGGTTCATGATGCGGAATTCGGAGACACATGGCGCCGACTTCGTCGTGCTCAGCATGTTCTTCGGCATCCTCTTCGCGTTCTTCGTCGCCATCGCGAACTGGGTCCTCGACAAGCTGACGGGCTTCCGTTTCCTCTCGAAGATGGCGCAACAGACCACCTTCGTCATGGTGCCGCCGCTGTTCCTGATCTTCCTGGTGCTGGGCACGATCTTCATCGGTGTCGCGACGCCCACCGAAGGCGGCGCCATGGGTGCAGCCGGCGCCCTCATTCTAGGAGCCGCGAAGCGGCGGCTGACCTGGGACCTGATCCGTCAGGCCACCGAATCGACGGCGAAGCTGTCGGCGTTCGTCGTCTTCATCCTGGTCGGGGCACGCGTGTTCTCGCTCACCTTCTACGGCGTCAGCGGCCACGTCTGGGTCGAGCACCTGCTGACCTCCCTGCCCGGCGGCCAGGTCGGCTTCCTGATCTTCGTCAACGCCTTCGTGTTCGTGCTGGCGTTCTTCCTCGATTTCTTCGAACTCGCCTTCATCGTGATCCCGTTGCTCGGGCCGGCTGCCGAGCATCTCGGCATCGACCTGATCTGGTTCGGCGTCATCCTCGGCGTCAACATGCAGACGTCGTTCATGCATCCGCCGTTCGGATTTGCGCTGTTCTATTTGCGCTCGGTTGCGCCTAAGGAACGTTATACCGATCGCGTCACCGGCAAGCGCATGGAGCCGGTCACGACGGGACAGATCTATTGGGGTGCGGTGCCGTTCGTCGTGATCCAGATGATCATGGTGCTGCTCGTGATCATGTTCCCGTCGATGGTGATGCACTACAAGGGCGTGCAGTCCACCGTCGATCCCAACAGCATCAAGATCGACATTCCCCAGATCGATCTGCCGCCGCTCGACTTCGGCCAGCCGAAGCAGTAGCGCCGGCTCACCGGCAAAAAAGAACCCGGAGCTTTCGCTCCGGGTTTTTTCGTTTGGGCCGATCGTGGCTCGCAATCAGCTCTGCGAGTTGCGCGCCATGAAGTTGTCATAGCCGACTTCGGCGACCTGGAACCACTGATATCCGTTGTTCGAGAACGCGGTCAGCGATTCGTAGACCTTCTTGAAGTCCGGATTGCTGGCCGAGACTTCGGTGTGCAGCTCCTTTGACGCCTTGAAGCAGGCCTGCATGACCTCGGGCGAGAACGGATGCAGCTTGGCGCCGGCCGCGAGCAGGCGCCGCAACGCCGGTGGATTGGCCTGGTCGTACTTCGCCATCATCCAATTGTTGGCGTAGTGACCCGCCTGCTCGAGGATGCTCTGATAGTGCTTCGGCAGCGCATTCCACTTGTCCTGGTTGACGAAGGCGAGAAGCATGGGCCCGCCTTCCCACCAACCCGGGAAGTAATAATGCGGCGCGACCTTGACGAAGCCGAGCTTCTCGTCGTCATAAGGTCCGACCCATTCGGCAGCGTCGATGGTGCCTTTCTCGAGCGCCGGATAAATGTCGCCTCCGGCGATCTGCTGCGGCACCGCGCCGAGTTTGGCCATCACTTTTCCGGCGAAGCCCCCGATGCGGAATTTCAATCCGCTGAAGTCCTGGGGAGTCTTGACCTCCTTGCGGAACCAGCCACCCATCTGACAGCCGGTATTGCCGGCAAGCAGCGAGACGACGTTATACTTCTTGTAGAACTCGTTGAGGATGTCCCTGCCGCCGCCGAGTGTGTACCAGGCCTGGTTGATGCGCATGTTCGGTCCGAACGGCACCGCCGATCCGAAGGTGAAGGTCGGGTCCTTGCCAAAATAATAGTAGGACGCGGTGTGGCCGATTTCGCAGGTGCCGTTCTGCACGGCATCGAGCACCTGAAGGCCCGGCACGATCTCGCCGCCGGCAAATGTCTGAATCTGGAATTTGTTGTCGGTCGCTTCCGCGACCATCTTGGCCATCATCTCGGCGCCGCCATAGAGCGTATCGAGTGATTTCGGCCAGCTCGTCGGCATGCGCCATTTGATCTCGGGCGTCGTCTGCGCGATCGCTGGAGCGGCGAGCGTGGCGACACCCGCCGCACCAAGCCCGGTGACCTTGATAAAGTCTCGTCTTTTCATGATTTCCTACCCTGATGGATTGTGACGGTGGGCCTTCTTGCCGAGGCTTGGAGGCCAGCATGGAACATGTCTCGTCCGATTTCCATCCCTCACGATGTGAGGGATGAAAATGCTCAGCTCCCGCGCCATCGGGTCCTACGACTTTAGGCTTAGATCGATAGCCGGTGATCGGAAGACGGAGCACGAAGTGGTGCAGACCCGTCGGACGCCTGGCGACCACACGTCGCCATCGAGACGGCGCAGGTTCAGGCTGCCGCCGCTCCGGCCGCCGGATTGGGGCCGGCTGGCTGCACGCCATCCGCCAGCCTGAACCGCAGCGTGAACTGCGCGCCGCCGCCCGGACGATTCTCTACCGCAACCGTCGCCGCGTGATCATCCGCGACGGCGCGCACGATCGAAAGCCCGAGGCCGGCGCCGTCACTGCGCTGGCGGTCGGCGCGCCAGAAGCGGTGGAAGATCAATTCGCGCTCGGCTTCCGCAATTCCCGGGCCGTAATCGCGCACGTGCACCGCACCGTCCGCGCTCACATCGACATCGACCGACGTGTCCTTTGCCGTGAACTTGATGGCGTTTTCGGCGAGGTTGAAGATCGCGCGCTGGAGCATCACGGAATTGCCGTGGATCAGTACCGGTGCCTCGGTGCCCCTCAGCGCGATATCCTTGTGCTGCGCGATCGCGAGCGGCGCGATCGACCCGACCACCTCGGCGCAGACCGCGCGCAAATCCGCGGTCTCGCCGGGATCGAGCACCAGCGTGTCGAGTTCAGCGATCTCCAGCAGCTGCACGACGATGCGGCTCATGCCCTCGATATCCGCATGCAGCGCCTGCCTCGCGGCGCCGTCGCCGAGCGTCTCGATCCGCGTGCGCAGGATCGCGAGCGGCGTGCGCAACTGATGCGCGGCGTCGGCGGTGAACTGCCGCTGCACCCGAAAGCCATCCTCGAGGCGGTCGAGCGCCTGGTTGACGGCGATGACGAGCGGCATGATTTCGCGCGGGATCTGCTCCGTCGGCAGGCGGATGTCGGTGCGCGCCGGGCCGATATTGCTCGCCTCCTCGGAGGCCTTCCACAGCGGCGCGACAGCGCGGCGAAAGATGATGATGTCGATGGCGAGCAGGACCAGCAGGATCGGAATGGTGATCCACCCGACCCGCCGGAAGAAGTTCGACACGATATCGTCGATGATGACGTCGCGGTGCCCGAGGTCCTCCGCGACGCGAATGCGTATCACCTTGCCGTCAATGGTGCGGGTGACACCGGCGCCGGAAATCGTCTCGGAGAGCGGCGGTGCGGCCGTGGCAGTGCCGGTCTTGCGCCGCGACGAGAACAGCAGATGTCCCTCGGCATCGCGAATGTCGTACTGGTAGCGGCCATAGGCTTCCGAATAAAGGCCCTTGAGACTGTCCGGCAGGTTGAACGTCAACAGGCCGTCGGGCTGGGCGACGATGCGCTCGGCCAACACCTCGGCTTGCGCGCGCATGGCATCGCGATGCAGCTGGTCGATCTCGGAATTGAGCAGCCAGAACAGCACCAGCGGCAGGAAGATCGCGACCACCGCGACCGCCACGATGTGCAGGAACACGATGCGCCAGATCAGCGATTTGAACGTCGGCGACCTCGCACGGACCCCGGCGCGTAATCCGGCGTGAGGTCCGATCCGGGCCACGCTATTTCTCCTCGGCCATGAGATAGCCGACGCCACGGATGGTGTGGATCACGACCTTGGCACCATGCTCGGCGAGCTGCTTGCGCAGCCGCGAGACGTAGACCTCGACCGCGTTGGAGGCGACCTCGCCGTCGAGCCCGAAGATGTGGTCCTCGACGTTCTTCTTCGGCACCACCCGCCCCTGCCGGCGCAGCAGGATCTCAAGCACCGAGGTCTCGCGCGCGGAGATGATGCGCGGCTGGTCGTCGACGAAGATCTGGCGGCTTTCGGTGTCATAGACGAGGTTGGCGAGGCGCAGCGAGCGGCCGAGCAACTGGCCCGGACGGCGCAGGATCGCCTCCAGCCGCGCCACCAGCTCCTCCATCGCGAACGGTTTTGCGAGATAGTCGTCGGCGCCGCTGCGCAGGCCGCTGACGCGATCCTGCAAGCCGCCGCGCGCGGTCAGCACCAGAACCGGCAAGGGCTCCATCTGCCGGCGCAGCTCGCGCAGCACCGACAGGCCATCGCCGTCGGGTAGTCCGAGGTCCAGGATCATCGCGGCATAGCTGACGCTGCTCACGGCTTCGCGCGCTTCGGCGGCGCTGCCGACGATGTCGCTCTCATAGCCGGCCGCCGACAGCCCGCCGGCAACCAGCCGCGACAGCTCGGCATTGTCTTCGACGATCAGAAGTCGCATCGCATTTTCCCGCGGGACGTTCCGGTATCACCGCACGGCTCGCGCCGCATCTTCGATCTCTTCCACCATCCCGGGCATCTCGGCCAGCGAAAAAGCGCCCGGGCCGGCCGCTCCCTTCCGTCAGGTTCCTGTAAGCCAGTCAGGGCACGTGCGGATGAGGTCGCGGATGGCGCCGAAATTTGCCTCCTTGAACCCGCCGGCGACGCCGCATCGACCCTGCCAAGGAACGAACACCCCGGCGAACCGTTTAACTCAGCTGCAACATTTCTCATTTGATGGGGCGTCGTGCAGACCACCTAAGGTAATGCACATGCGGGTTGCACGACGAACACGTTCCAGCTCCCTTCTATCCGATTGCTTGACCGCTATCACGCGACATCCGGGCGGCGCCGCGTTTGCTGCAGCAGGTACCCTCATTGCGGCTACCGCAATCATGAACCGGCGGCTCGCGAACAAAGCGCAACGCGATAATCCTCCGCAGGGGCGGTTCATCGACGTCGAGGGCGTTCGCCTGCACTATTTGGAACGCGGCAGGGGCAAGCCGCTGGTTTTGTTTCACGGCAATGGCAGCATGGTCCAGGATTTCGACTCGAGTGGATTGATTGATCTCGCAGCCGAGAACTACAGGGTCTTGGTGTTCGATCGTCCCGGTTTTGGGCACAGCTCGCGGCCTCGACACGTCGTCTGGACCCCGGAGGCCCAAGCGGACCTGTTCAAGAACGCGTTCGATCAGCTCGGCGTCTCTCAAGCGATTGTCCTTGGCCATTCGTGGGGAGCGTCGGTTGCGGTTGCGCTGGCGACAAGACATCCTTCGTTCGTGCAGGCTCTCGTGCTGGCGTCGGGTTATTATTTCCCGACTCCCCGCTCGGACAGCGCCGCGTCGGTGCTGTCCGCCATACCGGTGCTCGGGGACATCATCAGCTCCACGATTTCCCCGCTAGCCGGTCGGATGATGTGGCCCGCGATCTTGCGCAAGCTGTTTGGCCCCCGCCCGGTCCCGAGCAAGTTCGCGGGCTTTCCGAAAGAAATGGCGGTCCGCCCATCACAGATGCGGGCCACAGCGGCCGAAGCGACGATGTTGATCCCCGCCGCATTCTCAGGTTCGAAGACTTATGCAGAACTCAAGATGCCCACGATCATTATCGCGGGCCAGGACGATCGCCTGATCGATATCAAGCAGTCGGTTAGGCTGCATAGCGAGATCAAGCAGAGCAAATTGCGCCGGATCGACCGAGCGGGACACATGATCCATCATTCCGCAACCGCTGAGGTGATGGCGGCCATCGACGAAGCTGCTGCCGAGGACGGGAAGGTCCGGGCGTAAGCAGCCCCGAGAGACTTCCGGCGCCTGACGAGCGCGAGGAGCCACCCAAGCCAACAATTTCGGATTTTGCGATAATGCCTTTATGCCACTGTTTTTGCCCGACGAGTCAAACGGTCTCGCTGAAGCACGCGCGCCTGCCCCGCTTTGGCGCCCAAAATGCGAAGTTGCCATCGACCGTGCGATGCTCGGGCCTGCCCCCAATTAGCTCCATCGCATCAAGCGTTTGGCTGCACTCGCAACGCGTTGTCCGCTCACCCCTCGTCTACTGTGCATGGGGTTGTTTTTCAGATTTTTTGTTGGACGCCCCGCCCGGCCCCCGGCGACACCGCCGCTCGGCGGCTTCCGCCTCGCCTTTTCCGATCGCGTCGCCCCAAAGAAAAAGCCCGGCCTCGCGAACGAGACCGGGCGCGTCGTCTTGTGACTGGTTCGAAGATCAGCCGCGGGTGCGCGAGCGGATCATGAAGCTGTCGTAGGTGTATTCGGCGACCTGCCACCAAAGATATTCGTCGGAGCGGTAGGCCTGCATGGCATCGATCGACTTCTTGAAGTCGGGATTCTTGGCCGAGATCTCGCCCCACAATTCGTTGGTCGCCTTGAGACAGGCTTCCAGAACTTCGTTGGTGAAGGGGCGAAGCTGCGTTCCGCCGGCGACCAGACGCTTCAGGGCGCCGGGGTTCACCATGTCGTAGCGGGCGGCCATCCAGGTGTTGGTGTTGACGGTCGCGTTGGTGAGGATCGCCTGATAGTTCTTCGGCAGTTCGTTCCACTTATCGATGTTGGCGAAGGCGTGAACGGTCGGACCACCTTCCCAGAAACCCGGGTAGTAGTAGTACTTGGCGACCTTGGCGAAGCCGAGCTTCTCGTCATCGTAGGGACCGACCCATTCGGCGGCGTCGATGGTGCCCTTTTCGAGCGACGGATAGATGTCGCCGCCGGCGAGCTGCTGCGGCACCACGCCGACCTTCTGGAGCACCTGACCGGCGATGCCGCCGATGCGCATCTTGAGGCCCGAGAGGTCGGCAACGGTCTTGATCTCCTTGCGGAACCAGCCGCCCATCTGGGTGCCGGTGTTGCCGCAGGGGAAGCCGACCACGTTCGACTTCTTGAAAAACTCATTGGCGAGTTCGTTGCCGCCGCCCTGGTACAGCCAGGAATTCTGCTGGCGTGCGTTCAGGCCGAAAGGCACCGATGCGAAGATCGCGAAGGTCGGGTCTTTGCCGACGTAATAATACGACACCGTATGGCACATCTCGACGGTGCCCTTCTGCGTCGCATCCAGCGCCTGCAGGCCCGGAACGATTTCACCCGCCTGGAAGACCTGGATCTGAAACTTGTTGTCGGTCATCTCGGCGACGTACTTCGCCATCTGCTCGGCACCGCCATAGATGGTGTCGAGCGACTTCGGGAAGCTCGACGTCAGGCGCCACTTGATCTCGGGCGAGGACTGCGCGATCGCCGGCGAGGCTACCGCGGCGGTCGCCGCCGCACCGGCTGCCGACACTTTCAGGAAATCACGACGCTTCATCTTTAGTCTCTCCTTGTTGGGGCGTTTCCCCTAACTTCCTCTTTGCTGCCGCTCATTCCGGCGACGCGTTCTTGGCCCGCGTCGAACCGAAGGGGCTTGACTGCCGTGGGCCTTTAACACGGAAGCCCCGCTTTCGAAACGCGACATTGGCATGACAGGGCTCTACGAAAGTCGCATGTCCCCAAAGTATTGATTTTGGTTTGGATCCGCTCAGGCGGCGGCGATGACGCCCTTGAGCTGGTCCCGCACCTGTCCCGCAATGGCGCGATAGATCGCCGCATGAGGACCATCCGGTTCGCTGTCCACGACGGGCGTGCCGGCATCCGAGGTGGCGCGAATCGCCATGTGCAGGGGGATCTCGCCCAGGAACGGCACCCCGAGCTTCTGGGCCTCGTGGCGCGCGCCGCCATGGCCGAAAATGTCGGATTTCGTGCCGCATTGCGGGCATTGGAAATAGCTCATGTTCTCGACGATGCCGAGCACGGGCACGTTGACCTTCTTGAACATCGCAAGCCCCCGCCTTGCGTCGATCAGGGACAGGTCCTGCGGGGTCGAGACGATCACGGCGCCCTTCAAGGGGACGTTCTGCGCCAGCGTGAGCTGGGCATCACCGGTGCCTGGCGGCATGTCCACGACGAGGACGTCGAGCTGGCCCCATGCGACGTCGCGCAGCATCTGCGTCACCGCCGACATCACCATCGGTCCGCGCCAGATCATCGCGGTCTCTTCCTCCACCAGGAAGCCGATCGACATGATGGCCAAGCCAAAGCGCCTGAGCGGAATCATCTTGCGCTCGCCATCCAGCTCCGGCTTCTCGTGAAGGCCCGTCAGCCGCGGCACCGAGGGACCGTAGATGTCGGCATCGAGCAGCCCGACCTTGAGGCCGAGATCGCGCAGGCCCAGCGCAAGATTGAGGGCGGTGGTGGACTTGCCGACCCCGCCCTTGCCCGAGGCGACCGCGATCACGGCAGCGACGCCCGGAATCTCGGACTGCCGCGCCATCGGTGATTGGGCGCCGCCCTGTGGCGGCGGCTTGTGGGCGTGGACCGGCTGCACGCCAAGCGTGCCGCGGCTGGGAGTTGGCGGCGGTGGTGGCGCCGCGCCGGCCTTGCGCTCGGCGGTCAGCGCCACCATGACGGTGGTGACGCCGGGAATCGCGCGCACAGCAGCCTCGGCCTCGGCCCGGACGGATTCCCAGGCGCGCGCCTCGGCGGCATCGACATTGATCGAGAAGAACACCTTGCCGTCGGCCGCGCTGATCGCGCTCAGCACGTTGGCATTGGTGAGCGCGACCCCGCGGGGCGACTTGATCCTGGCGAGGCTGTCGAGAACCTGTTGCTGCGTCACGCTCAAAGCGCATCTCCTAGAATTCAAGATGCCCCATTAGAGCGGAAACGCCCAAAAGGCTACTGCCTGCCGATATCGTCAGCCATCTCGGCGGGCGCCGCGCCCTGCTCCAGCGCCGCCTCGTAATTCAGCTCGATCATGACCCCGTTGGGGTCGTGAACGAAGATCTGCCAGAGTTCGCCGCCGGGCACCTGGCGGGAGTCGAACGTCATCCCCTTTGAGGCCAGCCGCTGCTTCATGCCGTCAAACCCGCGGCTGGCGAAGGCGACATGGTGGACAACGCCGGAATCCGGCTTTTGTGGCTCGGCAGTCGGAGAAATATCGACGAGGTGCACCACCGGCTTACCCTCGCTGTACATCCAGGCGCCGGGGAATGCGAAATTCGGCCGGGCGCCTTTTTCCAGGCCCAGCACGTCCTCATAGAAGCGGACGGTCTCGGCCAGATTCCGGGTCCGGATGTTGAAATGATCGAGCACGCCCACACTTACGCCGCCCATGCCTTCGCTCCCTTTTTTTGAAGTCCTTAGGTCCGCCATCCTAGCACAGGCGGGGGCCAAACGAAGCCGTTGCCCTCCGGCCTCAAGGGTTTATGGTGCGCCCGATCTGCCGCAATGGCGGAACCGGGCGCCCCTCGCCCGGCAAGAACCGTAAAACCCAAACTACGGACAAGGTACCACAGATGGCTAAAGTCGCTTTCCTCGGT
This sequence comes from Bradyrhizobium sp. WSM4874, assembly GCF_055811835.1. Taxonomy (NCBI): domain Bacteria; kingdom Pseudomonadati; phylum Pseudomonadota; class Alphaproteobacteria; order Hyphomicrobiales; family Nitrobacteraceae; genus Bradyrhizobium; species Bradyrhizobium sp. WSM4874. The sequence goes on along the minus strand of NZ_JBVVPR010000005.1, from coordinate 117,927 downwards.
CTCGGCGTGATGGGCTTCCCCATGGCCGGACACCTCGTGAAAAAAGGGGGCCATGAGGTCACCGTCTATAACCGCACCGCGGCCAAGGCGAAGGAGTGGGCGGACAAGTTCGGCGGCAAGACCGCGGCGACCCCGAAGGCTGCAGCCGAGGGCCAGGATTTCGTGATGTGCTGCGTCGGCAACGACAACGATCTGCGCGCGGTCACGATCGGTGCCGACGGCGCGTTTGCCGGCATTAAGAAGGGTGCGACCTTCGTCGACCACACCACCGCTTCCGCCGAGGTCGCCCGTGAGCTCGATGCGGCCGCCACCAAGGCCGGCTTCAAGTTCATTGACGCACCCGTGTCCGGCGGCCAGGCCGGCGCCGAGAACGGCGTGCTGACGGTGATGTGCGGCGGCGCGCAGGACGCCTATGCCGGCGCCGAGCCGATCATCACAGGCGCCTATGCGCGGATGTGCAAATTGCTCGGGCCGGCAGGCTCCGGCCAGCTGACCAAAATGGTCAACCAGATCTGCATCGCCGGCCTCGTCCAGGGCCTCTCCGAGGGTATTCACTTCGCCAAGAAAAGCGGCCTTGACGTCGCGGCCGTGATCGAAACCATCTCAAAGGGCGCCGCGCAGTCCTGGCAGATGGAGAACCGCTACAAGACCATGAACGACGACAAATACGATTTCGGCTTCGCGGTCGAATGGATGCGCAAGGATCTCTCGATCTCGCTCGCCGAAGCCCGCCGCAATGGCGCCAATTTACCGGTGACCGCGCTGGTCGACCAGTTCTACTCCGAGGTCGAGAAGATGGGCGGCAAGCGCTGGGATACGTCGAGCCTGCTCGCGCGCCTCAATCGCTGACACCTGATGAAGTGATCCTGCCTTGCTGATCGCACTCGCCGCAATTTTCGTCCTCGCCTATGCGGCGATCGCGCTTGAGCATCCTATCGGGGTGAACAAGAGCGCGTCTGCGCTACTCGGCGCAGGCGTGCTCTGGACAATCTATGCGCTCGCGACGGGAGACCATACGCTGGTCGGCCGTCAGCTTGACGAGTCCGTCGCCGCCACCGCGCAGATCGTGTTCTTCTTGATTGGCGCGATGACCATCGTCGAGGTCATCGACGCCCATGACGGTTTCGAGGTCATCACTTCCCGCATCAGCACGACGAGCCAGGTCCGTCTGATATGGCTGATTGGCTTCGTGACCTTCTTCCTCAGTGCCATTCTCGACAATCTGACCACCACCATCGTCATGGTCTCGCTGATCCAGCGGTTGATCGCCAAGCGCGACGACCGCCTGCTGTTTGCCTCACTCATCGTCATCGCCGCAAATGCCGGCGGTGCATGGACCGTGATTGGCGACGTCACCACGACCATGCTGTGGATCGGCGGACAGATTTCGCCGGTGAACATCATGGGCGCGGTGTTCCTGCCCTCGCTGCTCAACCTGCTGGTGCCGCTCGCATTCATCAGCTTTTCGCTCAAGGGCAAGACCATCGCACCGCCGCCGAAAGAGGACGGATTGCAGAGTGTCGATCCGTTCGAGCGGAATGTGATGTTCTATCTCGGACTCGGCGTACTGATCGCGGTGCCCGCCTTCAAGACGATCACGCACCTGCCGCCCTTCATGGGTGTCCTGCTCGGGCTCGGCATCGTGTGGCTGGTTGGCGAGATCGTTCATCGCAACAAGGATGAGCATGTCCGCGGTCCGCTTACGCTTGCGAATGCGCTGACACGGATCGACATGGGCTCGATCGTGTTCTTCCTCGGCATTTTGCTCGCGGTCGCCAGCCTCGAACATGCCGGCGTGCTCTCTATGGTGGCCAAATGGCTGGACACCACGATCGGCCGACAGGACATCATCGTGATCGTGCTCGGGCTGCTCAGCGCCGTCATCGACAACGTGCCGCTGGTCGCCGCGACCATGGGCATGTACGACCTGGCGCGTTATCCACCCGACAGCTTCCTCTGGGAGTTCATCGCCTATTGCGCCGGCACCGGCGGTTCGATCCTGATCATCGGTTCGGCCGCAGGCGTCGCGGCCATGGGGCTCGAGCGCATCGAGTTCCTCTGGTACGCCCGCCGCATCGCCGTTCCCGCGCTCGCCGGCTATCTGGCGGGCGCCGTGGTGTACATCGCGCAGCACGCGGCGCTGCATTGAGCGGCTCACGCCGGATCCAAAATTAACGCCGGGTTAACGTAATTCTTTAGCTCCTTAAGTCACCTCTTAAGGATTTCTTGCCAGAGATAGACAATGCAGAAGGCCCGTCCCGCGCGGGCAGGAATTGTTGTTGTGCGATGAGTAAACCCGCTGAAAAGCCCGAGGTTGTGCAGCTTCCGGCCGAGCCGGTGAGCGTGCCGTCGGCGAGCCATCGCCGGGCTGCGGCACAGCGGGTGCGCGAGGCGCGCGACAAGTTAACGTCGACCAGTGGAACCCGGCCGGCTTTCGACGCCGAGATGCTGCGCCATTACGCCCAGACCCGGCTGTCGGCCTCCTATGTCGTAATGCTGCTTGTGGTCGCGACGGGCGTGCTGTTTGGGCTGTGGATGCAGCCGATCCCGGCCGCCGCCTGGACCGCCGGCATGCTTTGCATCCATGCCGCGATGATCCGCAGCTGCCACCGCTTCCTGGCCGAGCCCGCCTCGCCCGCGGCAACGCGCACATGGCAGACGCGCTTCGTCGTGCTCGACCTGCTCTATGGCCTTTGCTGGATGGCGATCCTGATCCATCCCGTGCTCGACATGATCACGGAATCGCTGATGATGTTCCTGATGCTGCTGGTGATCGCAGTATCGAGCATGCTGGCCGCCAATCTGCCGATCGCCGCCCTTGCCGCCACCGCGCCGGTCGCGGTCGCGATGGCGCTGAGCTTCGTGATGACCGGCTCGCTGGACAATTACATCCTGGCCGCGCTCGCCGTCGCCGCCGAAGGCTATTTCGTGCTGCTGGCTCACCGCCTGCATTCTTCGACCTTCGCCACGCTCGAGGCGCGGGCCGAGAAGGACGCGCTGATCGGCGAGCTCGAACAAGCCAAGGCGATCTCGGACGAAGCGCGCCACCGCGCCGAATCCGCCAATGTCGCGAAGTCGCGCTTTCTGGCGCAGATGAGCCACGAACTGCGCACGCCGCTCAACGCGATCCTCGGCTTCTCCGAGGTGATGAAGAGCGAGATTTTCGGCGCGCATGCCGTGCCGGTCTACAAGGAGTACTCGGCCGACATCCACAATTCCGGCGTCCACCTGCTCAACCTCATCAACGAGATCCTCGATCTGTCGCGGATCGAGGCCGGCCGCTACGAGCTCAATGAGGAAGCGGTCTCGCTGGTCGGCATCGTCGCCGACTGCCATCATCTGATGAAGCTGCGCGCCTCGAGCCGCGGCATCACCATCCACGAGGTGTTCGAGCAGGCGATGCCGCGGCTGTGGGCCGACGAGCGCGCGATCCGCCAGGTCGTGCTCAATCTGCTCTCCAACTCGATCAAGTTTACCCCACAAGGCGGCGAGATCTGGCTCAAGGCGGGCTGGACGGCCTCAGGCGGACAATATCTCTCGGTGAAGGATACCGGCTCCGGAATCCCCGAAGACGAGATCCCGGTCGTGCTGGCCTCGTTCGGCCAAGGCTCCAACTCGATCAAATCGGCCGAACAGGGCGCCGGTCTCGGCCTGCCGATCGCCAAGAATCTGATCGACCTGCATGGCGGTACGTTCACGCTGAAATCGAAGCTGCGCATCGGCACCGAAGTGATCGTCACCTTCCCGCCCGAGCGCGTGATGAGCGCGCTGGCGCCGATGTCGGATGATTCTCCGCCGCTCCAACCCGAGAGTTCCGCGGTAGCGGACGAGAAGCGCCGGCCCCGTCGCAAGCCGATCATGAGCGCAGGTACGGGCTCGTAACGAGATGCTTGCAGACATGCCCGACCATCCGCCACTATGTCCGAATGAGCAAAGAAACGCCGTGCGTGGCCGTCTGCATGATCGATCCCAAGACCAGGCTGTGCTTCGGCTGCGGACGTACATTGCCGGAGATCGCGCGCTGGCACGCCATGGAGAGCGCGGAACGGCTCGCGGTCATGGCGCTGTTGCCGGCGCGCATGAATCAGGCTGGACTTGCGCCCATCGCGGGATCGCCGGAACGCACCTGACCGGCCTGAGCGCATCGGGAGGTGCGCCATGATCCGGTTCCTGCTCGTTCTCATCATGCTCGCCTGCACGGCCGGTGCCGTCGTCGCCTATGGCGATTCCGACCAGATCGCGCGCGCGAGCAGCAAGGTCTCGCATATCTTTCGCACGCAGACCGCAGCGCCCGCCCCCGCGGTGCAGATTCAGCGCGGCCAAGGCGGCGAATTCGCGCTGCGTGCGAAGATCAATGGCGTGGCCGCACCGATGGTCATCGACACCGGCGCGACTTCGGTGGTGCTGACCTGGGAGACTGCGAAAGCGATCGGGCTGCCGCTCGAGATGCTCGAATACGACGTCGATCTCGAAACCGCGGGCGGTCGCACCAAGGCGGCTCGCCTCACGATCGACCGCCTCTCGGTCGGCCACCTCGTCGAGAAATCGGTCCCCGCCCTCGTCGTGCCGCGCGGTCAGATGAAGACCAACTTGCTCGGCATGAGCTTCCTCGATCGCCTGGAGAGCTGGGGCGTGCGTGCCGACAAGCTGATGCTCACCGGTTATCCGGAGCTCCAGACCAGTCACCGCCGCTCGCGCCTGGCAGTCGACTAGACTTTTGCAAACCGGCTCTTCGTGCGACTACGGCTAGGCCGCCGCCTCCGCCGGCGCGCGGGCACCGACACGCGCAATCGCATCGCGCAGCACCTCGAGGCCGGCGCCGGGCTTCACACCCTGCTCAGCAAGATGTCGGCGGAAGGCGCGTGCACCGGGCACGGCGTGGAATGCACCGACGAAATGCCTCATCATGGAGTGCAGCCTCGTGCCGCGCGCGAGCTGCTGCTCGATATAGGGCATCATCGCCTCGATCGCATCCTGCATCGAGGCATGCGGCGCCGCCTCGCCGAAAATGTCGGTATCGACCGAGAGCAGCCGCCACGGCTCTTGATAGGCGGCCCGTCCGAGCATCGCACCGTCAACGTGATCGAGATGTGCTTTGGCCTCGTCGACACCGGGGATGCCGCCGTTGATGATGACAGGCACATCGGGCATCGCGCGCTTGAGGCGATAGACGCGATCATAGTCGAGCGGCGGGATGTCGCGATTCTCTTTCGGCGACAAACCGCTGAGCCATGCTTTCCGGGCATGCACGATTAGCGCATCGCAGCCGGAGGCGACGACCGCGCGCGCAAGCTTGTCGAGCGCGACTTCCGGATCCTGGTCGTCGATGCCGATGCGGCACTTCACGGTGACGGGCACGGCAACCGCACCCTTCATCGCCTCGACGCACCTCGCCACGAGATCAGGCTCTGCCATGAGGCAAGCGCCAAAACGGCCGTCCTTCACGCGGTCGGAGGGGCAGCCGACATTGAGGTTGATCTCGTCATAACCGAACTCCTCGCCGATCCGCGCCGCCAGCGCCAGCTCGCGCGGATCCGACCCGCCGAGCTGAAGCGCGACCGGGTGCTCGACCAGGTCGAACCCAAGCAGCCGCCCCCGGTCACCATGAATAATGGCACCAGTGGTCAGCATCTCCGTATAGAGCAGCGCCCGCTTCGTCAGGTGACGGTGGAACACCCGGCAATGCCGGTCGGTCCAATCCATCATGGGGGCCACGGAAAAGCGATAGCTTTGCGCTTTCAATGATTTACCTCATCGTCTCAATAGGATGAAGCACCAACCCGTGCACTCCAAACTAGCCGAAATTGCACACGTTTGTACCCGTTTTGGCCTCTCGGTGCACACGTCGCGTCCACGAATTAGGAACTGGCGCGTCCAGGTCCGTCGCAGAGCCGCTATGTGTCAGAGACCTTCCGCCGTCGCAAGGACGGTGAAGATTGGGCGCTCGACATGGAGCGCAACATCGACCGCCGCAAAGCCCTCGATCGGCGAGTTCGCCAAAGGGGCCAAGCCGTTCCGTTCGCCACCGGCGGCCCGCTATATTCGACCGTCAAGCCGTCATTCAGCATGCTGCTCGCAGCACTAATTTTTCGCTCGCGCTCGGCGCAAAAGTTCCCAAGCCTCAATGAGGTCTTTTGATCCGAAGCCCTCGCTGAACTCTTCATAGATCGGCCCGAGCAACTGGGCAGCCTTGCGCCTGCGGCCAAGTGCGATCCAGTGCCTCGCAAGATCGGTGCCGATACGCAACTGGAACGTCAGGGCGCCGATGGACCGCGCTTCGGCGAGAGCCTCCTGCAGCCGCTTTTCAGCCAGCGGAGCCTCACCTGCGCGAAGCATCACCGATGCATCGATCCGCAGCAACTCCGACCGGCACCAGCGTTCGCCCTGGCGGTCCTGATGCGCGAGAGCCCGGGTAATGGCTGCGCGCGCTTCGTCGATACGTCCCTGTCTCAGCAGCGCGCGGGCGAGGACCGCGAGATAGCTGCCAATTCGCATGAGAAAGCGGCATTCGATGAGTTCGTCGATCGCCGCTCGGATGTCCTCCACCGCGCGCGGGTCGCCGCGCAGGTCGCGAAGGCACGCGGAGAAGTAGCGCTCGACCGGGACCCAGCGCGAGATGCGCTCCCGCTCGAGATTGGCGCGCATCCTTTCCGTATAGCTTTCAAGGGCCTCCAGATTTCCCGTTTCGAGCGACACCGGTAGCGCAGCAAGGCCGAGCGCATTCGACTGGGACACCCATTGGCCACTGCGGCCTGCGGCCTCGACCGCGTCGCTGGCCAGTCTGGACGCGTAGTCCGGCTGTCCCTGCATCCAGACGACGAACGGCAAATTGAAGCGGACCGTGATGTAGCGATAGACCTCGTTCGCATCCTTGCGCGAACGGCTATCGGCCAGCGAATAGGTCGCAGCGAGGCGATCGAGAACCGGGCGACTTCGGCTCAACTCGCCGGCGAAGGCTCGAGCCCAGGCAAGTGCCCGATCGGCTTCGGACGTTGCCGTCAGGTCGCGGTCGCGCTCAGCGAGCTCGGTGGCCTCCTCGAGATAGGTTATGGCACGCGGGACATGTCCGATCTGAAGCAGATAAAATGCAAACCCCACCAGCGCGCGCTGCTGATATTCGCCATCCCGCGCGCGCCTTGCAAATTCGATCGCATCGAGCCAGGCAACTTCGTTCTCGTTCGACAATTTACGGGCGTAGAACAGGCTCCATCCGAGCGCACAGGCAAGTTTTGCCCGCAGCAGATCATCGCATTCGACGGTCCTGGCCAGAGCAAGCGCCGTTTCCAGCCGCGCTTGAGCCTCCGACAGGATCGAGGTCTCCGACCACAAAGTGATCCCGGCGACCGTCAGTCTGATTCCGAGGATAGGATCGCCATGCTTGCCAAATGCCCACGACAGCGCAGCCCTCAGATCGGCGATGCGGCCGAGATAGCGATTCGTCCAATCAGCCGGCTCGCGCCAGTTCCATTCATCTTCAGACTGTTCGAACAGCGCCAGGACGCGTTCCGCATGGTGGCGTAGCGCCTTATGGCAAGCACGATCGCTCTCCCGCCGCTCGGCTGCATATCGCCGCGTGCTGTCGAGCAGTCGATAGCGCAAGCTCGGCCCGTCGGACTCTGCGCTCAGAAGGGATTTGGCGACAAGACTGCCGAGCCCGGTCGCGACGTCAACCGGGTTCAGCCCGGCGCCCTCAGCGACAAAAGCCGCATCTTCGGATTCGAACGCATCGTTGAACACGGACAGCAAGGCAAACAGCTTTGCCTCCTTGTGCGACAGGAGCCTGAAGCTCCAGTCGATCGTCGCCATGAGGGTTTCATGACGCGGAGGCGTGACTTCGGCGCCTGCTGCACGAAAACCCAGGTTCCCGTCCATCGCCGCCACCAATTCGAGAGGAGCGAATGTGCCGATCTGGGCCGCCGCCAGCTCGATAGCCAGAGGAAGGCCATCGAGCGCATGGCATATCGAAACAATGGCCTCGCAATCCTCGTCCTTAAACTGGTAGTCCGACCATTCGGCCGCACGGCAAACGAACAATTGCACCGCCGGGAATTTCAGCGCCTGCACAGCTGTTGTGGTCTCGCCCACTCTGGGCGCGGCAAGCGAGCCAAGCCGCACGACATGCTCGGTCGCGGTACCAAGCGCCTCCCGGCTCGTCGCGAGCAGAACCGACGGCGACGTGTCTTCCGCGAAGCTCCCGGCGAAGATGGTCGCCGCAGGCAGCACGTGCTCACAGTTGTCGAGGATGATCAGCATCTGGCGCGACCTAAGATACTCCAGCACGACGGCCAGGCTGTTGTCCGAGTTGCCCCGGATCCCAAGCGCCGTCACCAGCGCGGGGCCGAAAAGCATCGGATCGGAAATTGTGGTGAGATCGACGAGGCACGTGCCATCGCGGCATTGGGGGGCGAAGACTTGCGCCACGGCGACGGCAAGTGTCGTCTTGCCGACGCCACCGGGCCCAACAAGGGTGACATGCCTCTTGCGGGCCAACAGTTCGGCTATCTCCGCCATGTCCGACTCGCGGCCAACGATGCCACGCAAGGAAGGCGGCCGTGACGGGACGACGGGATCAGCGGGCGCCGGATCGTCGGTGATGTCGGTGGCAATGGCCTGCACATCGGCGATGAACCTATAGCCTCGACGGGCGACCGTCGCGATATACACAGGCTCGATCTGCGTATCGCCCAGCGAACGCCGCAAGCTCCACATGTTGACCTTGAGGTTGCTGTCGTGGAGGAACGTGCCCGGCCAAGCCGCCGCCATCAACTCATTCTTGCTGACGAGGTCACCAGAGCGCTGCACCAGCAGGTGCAGGAGCTCGAATGCACGCCCTCCCAACTTCACCGGGCGCCCATCCAGAAGCAGCAACTGGCGCCGAGGAATCAGTCGAAATGGGCCGAAAGAGAACGCCGATTCCTGCGGGCGCCCGCTCCGTTGTCGTGTCTCCGTGACAGCCAACATCGATACTTGCCGTTCGATCTAATGGATCAAGCGGAATTATCATGCATTGCGAAGAGGTTGAATAGCGCGCTTCCGAATTAGCACGATTGCGAAGAGCAATTTGCCGCAGGAACGTCATAGCGCAGATTGCGTATCCAGCGGCCGGTGCACCCGCTCAGATATTGCTTGTTCACATGCGAGCCGCCGATTGAGTGCTCGATCGGAATCCGGCTATTTTTCCAGCGTGGCAAGGATTGCCATGTGCATGACTTCGACGCCGCTCTCAGCAAGCTCGGGCAGCTTGGCAAACCATTCCTGGACATAGGGCATGGCATTATGCGCGTCGAAATCAGCCTGGCTGGCGAAAACCTCGTAGAAGATGAAGTGGCCTGGCTTTGCCCGGTCTTCCGCGAGAAAATAGACCAGATTCCTGGGATCGGCGCAAACCTTGGCAATGAGCGGCAACGTGGCTGCGCGCAGCGCATCTTCCTTACTCGGCTTGGCTCACACCTGCGCCACCACCGAATAGGCGCCTTCCGGAATTTCCTGGTAGCGGACGCGCGGCGCTTCTTCGGCGACCGCCTAAGACGCCGCTCCGATGATCGAAACGGCGAACAGCAGGGCGGCAAGCGAGTTACGGACGAGAATTGGCATCATGAGTACCTCGAATTGTCAGTCACGAACGCTTCGCAGGGCCAAGCGGGCAACCGGCTGGAGATCGGATGTCCGTCGCCCGTGATCTGTGGATCAGCGTGTGATCGCCTGCTGCCGTTTCGCGAGGGCTTCGCTGAATCGCTTCTTCACCGGGCCCAGCGCCTTGACGAATTCAAGCTGCTCGCCTTCCGGGCCCTTGCAATAGATCAATTCCCAGCCGTTCGAGGGCTCTTCGGTGACCCGATTCGTATTGGCGCTCTGCGGCGCGGCTTTTCTTTCCGCCTCGGTCGTGACCCGGACCGTCCGGTTTGCCCTCACCTGCGCCATGCCGCGGCGAGCGGATTCGGCTTCGAGGTCGGTGATGAACTTGTTGAAATCGACATCGTCGCGAACATAGAAGCAGATATGCATCATGCGCGGAAACGCGGGACTCATGTGCTCCACCGGTTCGGCAAAGCTCTTCGAAGTGCCCATCGGCTGATCGGACTCGCGATATTGCAGCAGCTCAAGCACCATGTTGTCGAATTGAATGAAGCGGACATCCAGCCGCTGCGCGCCGCTCCGCAAATCGGGGACCCCGATGATACGGGGATTGACCCCACGAGCGTTCGCCTCAATCTCCTGGTCGGCCAGCAGGGTGTTCTGCACTCCGTCACCTTTGAAATCGCCGTGACGGAAAACTTCGGTACCGCCCAGTACTTCAGTATAGAACTGATAGGCTCGCTCCATGTTCTGCACCGTAAGTCCGAAGTGCTGGACACCCTGGAGTCGCGCGCCAAGCGGCGCCTGGTTGCGTTCGACAGCCGACATTGCATCCGTGCCCTGAGCTGCGGCGACTGCGGCGGGGCGCGTGCTGGCGGCAACACCGGTCACCACGGCAGCACCGACCGCTCGAAGCACGCTACGGCGCCCCGTTCCAGTCGCGTTGTCCCGATTGTCCGTCATGTCTGTCTCCTTGGCCGTTGTTTGATTCACGAGCAGTTCCTGTCGGTCGACGCGCAGCCGAGCCGAAAAGTCGGAGCGCCGATTGCGCCGTTCAATCGGCGGGAAGCGGCGCGGCGGGATTGACCAGACCTGCCGAACGGAGTTCGTGCCAGAAATCGGCAGGGATGGATTCGAGGAGAGCTGCGCGATCCTCAGCGATGCGGCTCGGACGGCTCGCGCCCGGAATGACGGCCTGAACCACCGGATTCGCCAGCGCAAACTGCAAGCCCGCTGCTTTCATGCTGATGCCGTAGCGGTCAGCGATCGCCTTGATCCGCGTCACTTTGCCGAGGATCTCGGGAGTTGCCGGCGCATACTCGAAATTCGGTCCGCCGACGAGTGCCCCGGAACTGTAGGGACCACCGACGACGATTGCGAGCTCGTGCTCTGCGACCATCGGCATCACCCTCTGAAGCGCCCGTGCGTGGTCGAGGAGCGTGTAACGGCCCGCGAGAAGAAAACCGTCAGGACGCGGGCCTTCCAGCCCAAGCAGCAATTCGATCGGTTCAACGCGGTTGACGCCGAGCCCCCATCCCTTGATCACACCCTCGTCGCGGAGCCGGTCAAGCGCCTTGAAGGCGCCCTTGCGCGCATCTTCGAAGACCGACAGCCACTCGTCGCCGTAGAAATCCTGCGCGACGTCATGCACGAAAACGATATCGATACGGTCGGTGCCTAGCCGCTTCAGGCTGAAGTCGATCGAGCGCAACGTGGCATCGCGTGAGTAGTCATTCACAATCTTGTTGGGGCGTCCATATCTGAAGACGCCGCCCTTCTCGCCGAGGTCGCGGGCACCGACATCCTCGATCTCGTCCTGAATCAGACGACCGACCTTGGTGCTGATCACGTATTCCCCGCGCGGCTTGGCGGCCAGGGCAGCGCCCATGCGGATTTCTGCGAGACCTGCGCCGTAAAAGGGGGCAGTGTCGAAATAATGGATGCCATCGTCCCAGGCCGCGTTCACCGTCGCGAGCGCTTCCTGCTCCGGAATGTCGCGAAACATGTTGCCGAGTGGCGCCGCGCCGAAGCCGAGCCTGCTGGACAGAATATCCCTAAGGGCCATATCGCATGTCCTTCGTTGTGGCAGGCGAAGCCATCCGTCGAGGGATGATCGGGAGAACGTCGACTGCAGCAATCGCAGTTAGATGAGCCATCACTAGATTGCGGGCCCATTGTGGTATTTCCGATTCTTGCGAGATGACGGACGCATCTTGCTCATCCGGCGCGAGATCAGCTTTCGAAACTGGCGGGCGCATCGCCGAAGCCCCTGCTCTGCTTGCCTTTTACCTCTTTTAACCGCCCCGCCTCTGGACACGCGTGCGGCGGTTTGTGAGAAATCCCTGAGCGGGCAGCGAACGAGACTGCGACTGTCCGCTGGATGAAATCATCGCTCGCTCGCGTACGGGGCCGGGACGGAGGTCATGATGGCGTTCGTCACGCATGGAGATCAAAAATATCAGAACAGCGAGAAGCTCGCGAAGACCAGCGAGTGGCCTGCGCTGAGCATTGAACACCGGAAATTCGAGGCGGGCCACCAAGCAACCCCCGCCCCCATTTGCACCGAGCTCGTCATGCTGCTGTCAGGCGGCGGGATGGTCCACCGGATCGGCAATGGCGAAGTCCAGAAGAGCCTTGCCCGGCCGGGCATGAGCTACCTCGCACCGGCGGGTACGCAGGAGAGCCATCTCGAGCTTTCGGACCGGATCGAATGTCTCCATCTCTACCTTCCGCCGGCGCTGCTGGACCAAAGTGCCCTCGCCGACTTCGATATCGATCCGGCGAAGGTCGAGATCGCCTATGCCCACGGCCTGCCCGACCAGGTTCTCTTCCACGTCTGCTCGCCCTTGCGTGATCTGCTCCATCGTCCGCGCCAGCCGACAGATGCGTTGTTTGTGGAAGGCATCCAGGTCGCGCTCGCTGCACATCTTCTGGCGCACTACACGATCGACCGCTGGCGGCCGCCCGAGAAATCACCATCGCTCGATGCGCGACGGCTCCAACGCGTGCTCGACCATATCGAGGCCTCGCTCGGCCTTGACATCAGGCTTGATGAGCTGGCGGCGCAGGCCTGCCTCAGTCCCTATCATTTTTCGAGGCTTTTTCGCGAGGCGACTGGACTCTCACCACACCGCTACGTGACCGAACGACGCGTCCAGGCCGCGCGGCAAGAACTGGCACGCAACCATTCGTCGCTGGTCGACATTGCGCTGGAGTTCGGTTTCGGGTCCCAAGCCAATTTTACGCGCGTGTTCCGCAAGGCCACCACCCTCACACCGGGGCAATACCGCGAGCTGTGCTGCGGCCCGCTCGACGTCAGGACCGATCGCATCGTCGCGGGACTCCGCAGAGATTGCGCATGAAAGCGCAGGATTGGGCAATACCGCTCGGCACGCATGAGACAGTGCTGTTGGGGCGAACAAATGGATGTCCCGATCGCAAGAGGGAAGCAAGATGTCAGGACACCAGATCCAACACGACCGCATCAACAATCCGCCAAGGACGTAGCGACATGATCGAACTCACGGTCAATGGGATCAAGCGCCAGGTTGACGTCGTACCCGAAATGCCCCTGCTCTGGGTGTTGCGCGACGAACTCGGCATTACAAGCCCGAAGTACGGTTGCGGTGTCGCACAATGCGGCGCCTGCACTGTGCATATTGATGGAAAGGCCGTTCGATCCTGTCAGTCCCGCATCGGCGAAGTCGCGGGCAAGTCGGTGGTCACGATCGAAGGATTGGAGAACAGGGATCAGAATCCGGTTCTTCAAGCTTGGATCGACCATCAGGTCCCACAATGCGGCTACTGCCAGACCGGCCAGATCATGCAGGCCATCTCGTTGCTTGAACGCGCTTCCAAGCCGACGGACGAGCTTATCGACCAGGTGATGTCCGGCAATCTGTGCCGGTGCGGCACCTACCCGCGTATCCGCGCTGCGATCCACGCGGCTGCCGCAAAGAAAATGGCGGAGAAGTGAGATGGAGGACATCAAGAATATTTCCCGTCGCGCTTTCGTTTTCGGCTCCGCCGCGATAGCGGGCGGAATAGCTTTCGGCTCCTACGGCGATGCGGCCATGGCTGCTACGGCAACGAACGGCAATCCCCTGGCCGCAGAACTCGGGCCGAACTCAGTCACCTTCAATCCCTGGGTCGAGATCAGCCCGGACAAGATAACGCTCATTGCCCAACACGCTGATATTGGTCAGGGCGTCGGCTCGGCGCAGCCGATCCTGATTGCAGAAGAAATGGACCTCGACCCTGGGCAATTCGAGGTCCGCTTTGCCGGACCGAGTCCCGCTTACTTCAACACCGGGTTTGCCAATGAGAATGCGCCGTTCCTGTCGGCGGACCATAGCCCGGCGGCGGAGGCCGCGCGTGCCGATGCGCTCGAAGCTTTGCGAAAGTCGGGCCTGCAAATGACTGGCGGGTCAAGCTCGATTCCGGACACCTACGAAAAGTTGCGTATCGCCGGCGCGGTCGCGCGCGAAACGCTCAAGGCTGCAGCGGCCAAGCGTTCCGGTGTCGCGCTGGCCGACATCAGCACGCAGTCTGGCCACGTCATCCTGCCCAACGGCACCAAGATTCCCTACGTGGAACTTGCAGCGGAAGCCGCCCGGATCGCGCCGGTGCTCGATGCGAAGCCGCGTGATCCGTCGAAATGGCGAATGGTCGGCAAGCCGATGATGCGCCTCGACGTCCGATCGAAGGTCATGGGCGAGCTGAAGTTCGGTATCGACAAGAAGATGGCCGGCATGATGTATGCCGCCGTCAAATTGAACCCCAACAAGGGCCAGCCGCTGAAATCTTACGAGGCAGGCAAGGCGCAGTCGATGCCGGGGGTCAAGAAGATCCTTAAATTGAAGAACGGCGTCGCTGTGATCGCAACCAACAGCTGGTACGCCATGAAGGCGGTCGATGCGATCCAATGCGTGTGGGCGCCCTCGACCTACCCTGCCGAACAGGCTGGCCATTGGAAGGTCCTTGAAGGATCGTTCAAACCGCAATTCCTGGGCAAGGAATGGCGGAAAGTTGGGGACATAGAGGCTGGGCTGAAACAGGGCACGCTCGTCAAAGCCGAGTATCGCGCGCCTTATGTCGGGCATCAGCCTCTGGAGCCACTCAATGGGCTCGCCATTGTCTCCGATTCCGGCATGGAAATCTGGGTCGGCCATCAGAGTCCTCAGGCCGTCCAAAGCATCGCGGCAGCTGCCATCGGCCTCAAGCCGGAACAGGTGACGTTCCACAATCAGTGGACCGGTGGAAGCTTCGGTCACCGTCTGGAATTCGAGAATATCCGCGTCCTGGCCGAGATCGCCAATCAGATGCGGGGAACGCCGATCAAGCTGGTCTTTTCGCGCGAGCAGGACTTCCTGCAGGACATCCCGAGGCAGATTGCAATCGCCCGCCACAGAGGCAGTGTCGACAAGGGGAAGATCGTCGCGGCCGATCTGCAATTGGCATCGACGGCTCCGCTGAAAGGGTTGCTCGAACGGATGGGAGCGCCGTCGAAGGACCCCGACCCGCAGTTAGCCGCCGGTCTGTGGAATGTCTATTACGACCTGCCCCATTTCCGAGCCACGAGCTATGAAGCGCAAGGGCTGTCGCCAAGCACCACATGGCGATCGGTCGGAGCCTCGACGGCCGGCTTTTTTACCGAGAGCTTCATCGACGAGCTGATCCATGCGGCGGGGCTTGATCCGTTGAAGGCGCGCATCGCGATGTGTTCCGTTCCAACCTACCGCAAGGTGCTGGAGACGGTTGCGGAGATGTCAAACTGGAACGGGCCTCTCGGCAACGGCAAGGGGCGAGGCGTCGCGTTCGTGGAATCCTTCGGGACACCCACGGCCGAGGTCATCGAGATCACAATGACCGACCGAGGCGTCAGGATCGACAAAGTCTGGGTCGCCGTCGATGTCGGCAAGGTCGTCGATCCCGTGAATCTGGAAAGCCAGGTGCAGGGAGGTGTGGTCTGGGGACTCGGCCATGCCATGAACTGCCAGCTCACCTACGCCAAGGGCGCGGTCCAGCAAACCAACTACAACCACCACGAAGCGATGCGAATCTATCAATGTCCGGTCATCGAAGTCCGCGCACTCGAGAACGACCCGAAAGTACGCGGTATCGGCGAGCCTCCCGTTCCTCCGGCCGCGCCCGCGCTCGCCAATGCGATATTCGCAGCGACAGGCAAGCGCATCCGCGAAATGCCGTTCAACAAGTTTATTGATTTCGTGTGAGGCAGAGCCATGAAAATATCGCTGATTGCGCTCGTCATCGCTGCTTCATCCGTCGCGGTCCTCACAGGCATTGTCGCGGCGAAGGAGGTTGCCAAAGATGTGCTGCGGCCGGGTAGCGTCAGCCGCAGCGAGGGTTTGAAGGCCTGGAATCGGATTGAAGCGGTGGTGACACATCCCCGCTGCGCGAACTGCCACGTTGACGCCAAGGCGATTCCGATCTGGACGCCGGCTGGCGAAACCAAACCTCGCGTGCATGGTATGAACATCCACGGCGGAGAAAGCCGCAAGGGCGAGGAGGCGGTCCCTTGCTCGACCTGTCACATGACTTCCACGCAAGCAAACGAGCCGGCTCCCGCTCCGCCCCGCGCCGGGATCGATTGGCAACTCGCTCCCGTTGCTTTCATCTGGTTCGGAAAGAGCGGCGCCGAGATCTGCGCGCAAATGAAGGACCCCAAGCGCAATGGCGGCCGCGACGCCGCCGGGCTGGTGGAGCATCTGCGGCATGACGCGTCATTGAGCGGCTTCATTCCGCGCGGTTGGGCGCCCGGCGCGGGCCGGACGACGCCTCCAGGCAGCTTCGAGGAACATGTCAAGGACGTCGCCTTGTGGGGGGCGGCCGGGCAACCTTGTCCGAATTGAGCGATCGGTTTTGCCGCATGCGAGGGCTGGATACGAACATATGACCGGCATTGTCTGTGGACTTGAGACGGCCATCGCCCGCGCGCACGGCCGGCACAGTTGCGCAGCAGCGTGTTGAGCCCGATCAGATCAGGCTCGACCTGCCGCGGCTGAGAACCTCGCCTGCGCCTTTGGCGCCGACGATCCTGCCGTATTCGTACACCACCCGGCCACGGGCGATCGTCGTTACCGGCCATCCCGTGACGTCGAAGCCTTCCCATGGCGTGTAGTCCGAGCCGTGATGCAGATCGGCCTGCCGAATAGATTTCTTCAATTTGGGGTCCCACAGCACGATATCCGCATCGAAGCCGACGCCGATCGAGCCCTTGCGCGGATAGAGGCCGTAGATGCGTGCATGGTTAGTCGCCGTCAGCTCGACGAATTTTTGCAGGCTGATCCGTCCCTTCGATACGCCTTCGGAGAACAGGATGGGCAGTCGGGTCTCGACACCCGGAATGCCGTTCGGCACCCAGCGGAACGAGGTGCGGCCGTTCGGCGTCAGCTTGCCCTTGGGATCGTCGTAGCGGAACGGGCAGTGATCGGACGAGAAGGTCTGGAACACGCCCGTGGTGATGCCCTCCCAGATCGCCTGCTGGCTTTCGGCATCGCGGGGCGGCGGCGAACAGACATATTTCGCACCTGACATGTCCATGTTCAGGCCTTTCATGTCGTCGGCCGTGAGCGTGATATATTGCGGGCATGTCTCGGCATGCACCGGCAATCCGCGCTGCTGGGCCCAGCGCACCTGTTCCATCGCCTCACGACCGGAGACGTGGACGATCATGATGGGGACACCGACGATCTCGGCATGGCTGATGGCGCGATGCGCCGCCTCGCGCTCGACGGCCTGCGGCCGGGACACGCCATGGAAATACGGGGCGATATGCCCCTCTCGCTCGAGTTTTGAGGTGAGAAAACGGATGGCGTCGTACCCCTCGCAATGGACCATCACCAGCGCTTCCTCGCGGCGCGCGACCTCGAACACCTCGAGCAGCTGCTTGTCGCTCAGCACGAGGTCGTCATAGGTCATGAACACCTTGAACGAGGTGTAGCCGTCCTTCACCAGCGCCGGCAGCTCCTGCCCGAGCACGACCGCGGTCGGATCGGAGATGATGAGGTGGAACGCCGTGTCGATATAGCATTCGCCTTCGGCGAGTTTGCGGTAGTTCTCGACGCAGGTTCGGAGCGACGTGCCCTTCACTTGAAGCGCGAAGGGCAACACCATGGTGTTGCCGCCGGCGGCTGCCGAGCGCGTCGCCGACGCGAAATCATCGGCCATCACCACGTCGGGCCCGGACGGTTGCGAGATGTGGACATGGCTGTCGATCCCACCCGGCAGCGCCAGCAGACCGGTTGCGTCGATCTCGCGCGCTGCGCCCTCGACGCTCTCGGCGATGCTGACGATGCGGCCGTCGCGAATGCCGATATCGGCGCGGAACTCGTCGCCGGCCGTCACGATGGTGCCGCCGCGAACGGCGAGATCGAGCTGCGCCACAGGAGTCTCCATCACTTGATGACCGGAATGGTCTGGAATATCCGGCCCCATTTCGCAAGAGCCGCAACGTCGCCGCCGGAGAGGCTCAGGGTCCGCCACAGCGTGACCGCGACGGAATCCAGCACGGCGATATCCAATTCCCGTTCGAGCGAAGCGGCCAGCGCGGCGCCGTCGAGGTTGGTGCAGAGGATAACGATCGCGTCGGCGCCTTCCGCAGCCACGGCACGGATCATGTCCGCGATCGTTGCAGGCGCGACCTCGCCGAAAGAGAAATTATCGCGCAAGCCCAGATGCCGCTCCGCATGCGAGGTGATGCCCTCCTGAGCCCACACGTCCGCGATCCGCCGCTGCACGTCGTCCGTATAGGGTGAGACCAGGCCGACACGCTTGGCGCCGAGCGCGCGGGCGGCATCGATGCAGGCGAGTGTGGAGGTCGTTGCCGGCACGCTCGCGCGCGCTGTGATCGCCTCGCACAGGCTCCGGTCGCGGTCGATGCCGAGCCAGCTCGCGGACGTGCCGTTCCAGGCGATGGCATCGACTTTTGCATCGGCGAGCAGATCCGCTGCGGGCAGCATCACTGAGGCGTCGAACTGGTTCAGCGCGGCGGCGTCGAGCGCAATCTCGGTAACGCGGAAGCGTGAGAAATGCGCGGTGACATCACCGACGCCATGCAGCATGGCGTTAGTGACGGGCTCGAGCACCGAATTGGAGGATGGCGTGATCATGCCGAGACGCCTGCGCAGTACTAACATCGATCGCGTTCGCTCCATTTGCGGCGAAGCGCGACTGCGCTCCTCAGCAGGATCATCCGCATCCCTCGCACCCGCGCAACCCGCAATCTGCATACTGCATGCAATTTGTTCGATATGCTTTTATTTTTAGCTACATACGTCTCCTATTTGAGCACGGGTTTGACAGAGATTGGATTAGATTGCGCGCAAGCAGCGAGGCTTGAGTGCAGCAAAAATCCGAACCGAACCAGAGCCGAAAGTCGCCCAAACTCAAGCGGATGGGCCTGCATGAGCGCGCCGCTGCGCGGATGCGGACGATGATCATTCGCGGCGAGCTGGCGCCGGGATCGCAGACCCAGGAGACCAAGCTCTCGAAGGAGCTAGGCGTATCGCGCACCCCGCTACGCGAGGCGATGAAGGTACTCGCGGCCGAAGGACTGATCGAGCTGCGCCCCAACCGCAGCCCGCGCATTGCCGGCATCGCAGTCGACGGCATCTCGGAATTGTTCGAGGCGCTGGCCGGCATCGAACGTCTGGCCGCCGAGCTCGCCGCGGAGCGCGCCACCGAGCGCGATCTCGCCCGGCTACGCACGCTTCAGACCCGCATGGAAGGCCATCATCGCAACGGCAAGCTCGACGAGTACTTCGCCATCAACGGCGAGATCCACAACACCATCGTCCGCATGGCGCGCAACACGCCGCTGCGCGAGGCGCACGAGACGCTGATCTCCCGCGCCGAACGCGCGCGTTACCTCGCGCTCGGCGCCGACCGCCGCTGGAGCAATTCGGTCGACGAGCACGCCGGTATCCTGGCGGCTATCGAGGCGCGCGACAGCGAAGCGGCCGGCCGCCTGCTCGGCGCCCATGTCCACCGCACCGGCACTGCGCTGCTCGAAGTCATCGCGGCCTCTCAAGCCAACCGGACGGCGGCGTAACCATGAAGCTGCTGCTGCTCAACCCGAACACCAGCACCGAAGTCACGCAACTGATGACGGGAGTCGGGCAGCGCGCGGCTGCGCCAGGGACCGAGCTGATCCCCTGCACCGCGACCCGCGGCGTGCCCTACATCTCGACGCGCACCGAGGCGCAGATCGGCGGCGCCATTGCGCTTGAGATGCTGGCCGAGCAGCATCGCAATGTCGACGCCGCGATCATCGCCGCCTTCGGCGACCCCGGCCTGTTCGCCGCGCGCGAAACTTTTGACATTCCCGTGGTCGGCATGGCGGAAGCAGCGATGCTGACCGCCTGCATGGCCGGGCGCCGCTTCGCCATCGTCACCTTCGCCCAGGCGCTTGGCCCCTGGTACGAGGAATGCGTCCGCGCCCACGGGCTCTGGGAGCGTTGTGCCGGTATCCGCATGCTCGATACGCCGTTCCAGGCGATCTCCGAGGTCGGCACCGAGAAGGAGGATGTGCTGGTCGATCTCGCCCGGCGCGCGATCGTGGAAGACGATGCGGACGTGTTGATTTTTGCAGGTGCGCCGCTCTCGGGCCTCGCTGAGCGCGTCGCCGACCGGATCCCCGTCCCCGTCGTCGATCAAGTCATCGCCTCGGTGAAGCAGGCCGAGGCCCTGGTGGCGCTGCGCCTGCGCAAGGCAATTGCAGGCACGTACCGCCGTCCCGCCGCCAAACCCACGCTTGGCCTTGCCGATGCGCTCGCCGCCCGGCTTGAGCATCGCGACAGCTAGGGGAGCTTCGGCCAGCGATGCGAAAAACCAAGTTCGTTCTGGATGGCACGGCCGAAGGCAAACAGACGGGATTCGCATCCCGGTGGTGCGATGATCTGGATGCCGAACGGCAACTCGTTCTCCCCTCGCGGCGCCGGCATGGTCAGGACCGGGAAACCGACCAGCGACACGATGAAGGTGACGGCGAGATAATCGATCGGCGTCTCCAGCGCCGCGCCATCGATCACGGTGACGTCGCTGATCTCATTTGGCCAGGGCAGAACGGACGCCGCCGGCGCGACCAGGAAATCGGCGCGGCTGAACAGCTCGCGAAAGCTGCGGTAGATCGCGGTGCGGCGCCGTTCGGCGTTGAGATAGTCCTCCGCGGCGAGCTTTGCGCCCGCCTCGATGTTCCAGATCACGGTGGGCGTGAGCTCGGCGCGGCGCGCCCTCAGCAGCTCGCCATAGCTGTTGGCGATGTGCGCGGCGCGCAGCGTCCGAAATGTCTCGATCGCACCGCCGCAATCGGGCGACGCGGCCGCGACATCGGCCGCGGCCGCGAGCGCCTCGCACGCCGCGGCGAACCGCGCACGGACCTCGCGTGCAACAGGCGCGACAGCGAAATCGGGGGTCACCGCAATTCTGGGACGTCTTGCGACCGGCCGATCGTCGGTGACGACGCCGACCGAAAGCGGATCATTCGGGTCACCTGCCCCACAGACCGACAGCACGAGTTCGAGATCGTCGACATCGCGGGCGAGGAAGCCATGGGTGGCGAGCATGTCCCAGCCGAGGGGGCGATGCGGCGACGGGATGCGGCCGGGCGTCGGCCGGATCGAAACGACGTCGCAGAAGCTCGCGGGTGTACGCACGGAGCCGCCGAAATCGGTGCCATGCGCCAGCGGCACCATGCCGGCTGCGACGGCAACAGCGGAGCCGCCGGACGAACCGCCCGAGGTCAGCGCGGAATCGAACGGATTGCGGGTCGGGCCGCACAATTTATTGGTGCAGACCGCGCCGAAGCCGAATTCCGGCGTGTTGGTCTTGCCCAGAATGATCGCACCAGCGCGCCGCAGCCGCGCGACCACGAGATCGTCCTCAGCCGGAACGTGATCACGAAACAGAACCGACCCATAGGTGGTCGCGGGCCCCGCCGTGTCCGTGAGGTCCTTGATCCCTACGGGCACCCCATGCAGCGGGCCGACCGGCGCGGGCGCGGCATCGCAGATTTGCGCGGCACGGCGGGCGCCCTCCGCATTGACAGTCATGAATGCCGCCAATTGCGCGTCTCGGTGCGCAATCCGTTCGAGATGCGCCTCGACAACCTCGCGCGACGACAGCTCGCCCTTCGCAATGGCGCGCGCAAGGACCGTGGCAGTGAAGTCGCAAACCGATCGATCCGATGTCATTGCGCCACAATGCCAAAACTCGCAGCGAAAAGCGACCGTCGCGGGCACGAGACTTGCTTTCTTCCTCGGGTGAACGGGAGGCAACATCATGGCTGAAGCGCAAGGCGGCCGATCGCTCGTCGTCGACGCCGTCACCCACCGCTATCCGAGCGGCGCGCTCGCGGTCGAGAACATCAATCTCGACATCAAGGGCGGCGAGATCATCGCTCTGCTCGGGCCCTCCGGCTGCGGCAAGACAACACTGCTACGCATCATCGCCGGCTTCATCGCGCAGACGCAGGGACGGATCATCATCGGCGACGATATCGTCGATGCGCTGCCGCCGAACCGCCGCGCGGTCGGCATCGTGTTCCAGAACTACGCACTGTTCCCCCATCTCAGCATCAGCGAGAATGTCGCTTACGGGCTTGCTGCGCGCGGCATCGACAAAGGGACCCGCCAGCGCGAAGCGCAGCGCCTGCTGGATCTGGTCCAGCTGCCGACCATGTCGGAACGGTTGCCACGTCAGCTCTCCGGCGGCCAGCAGCAGCGCGTGGCGCTCGCTCGCGCGCTGGCGATCAAGCCGTCGATCCTGCTGCTCGACGAGCCCTTTGCCGCGCTCGACAAGAATTTGCGGCTCGACATGCAGATCGAAGTCAAGCGGCTCCAGCGCGTCTCCGGCATCACCACGCTGATCGTGACCCACGACCAGGAAGAGGCGCTGTCGATGGCTGATCGCGTCGCCGTGCTCAGCCACGGCAAGCTAGAACAATTCGGATCGCCGTCCGACGTTTATGACCGGCCGCAAACGCTGTTCGTGAACACTTTCGTCGGCGCCAGCAATCGCATGCCCGGCGTCGTCGTCTCGGCGGATCGGACGGCGGCAAAAGTCCGCCTCGACGCCGGCGCGGAAATCATCGCGCGTCCCGCCGGCGGCGCCCTCACCGAAGGCGGCCGCGTCACCGTGTGCATACGCCCCGAGCATCTGCAGTTCGTCGGTGACGAGACCGGCTTTGCCGGCGTGGTCGGCATGTCGCTGCCGCTAGGGGCCACGGTCGTGCACGAAGTCACCACCGCCGACGGCTCCGGCGTCAAGATCTCCCAGGCGCGCATCGGCGAGACGCGCACGCTGGAGAGCGGCGCCGCGGTGCGCCTTGCCCCGCTCGCTCCGTCGCTCGCCAACGCCTTTCCTGCAACGCTTTAGATCCAATCTTTGTCCAGAGGGAGTTCGACCATGATCATGAACCGCCGAAGCCTGATGACGACCGCACTCACACTCGGCGCCATGAAGGCGTTTCCCGGATTGAGCTACGCCCAGGCCCGCCCGCTGGTGTTCGCGACCTTCACCGGAAGCTGGGAGGAGGCGCACAAGGCCGTGCTGGTGCCGGCCTTCCGCAAGGCCAATGCGGACGCCGCGATGGTGCTCGACCCCATGCTCTCGGTCGACCAGATCGCCAAGGTGAACGCCGCCAAGGCCAATCCGCCGATCGACGTCATGCTGCACGATCCCGGTCCGGCGCTGGTCGCGATCGGCCAGGATCTCGTCGAGCCATACCCCGTCGAGAAGAGCGCCTATTACAAGGACCTGATCGCCGAGGCGCAGGAGCCGATGGGCCCGGCCCCGTTCTTCCAGGTCGTCGGCCTTACCTACAATCCGGAAGCCGTCAAGACGCCGCCGACCTCCTGGGCCGATCTGTGGAAGCCCGAGTTCAAGGGCCGCGTCGGCATCACCAACCTCAACTCGACGCTCGGCACCGGTTGGCTCGTCGAGATTGCCAAGATGCGCGGCGGCTCGGAGGCCAATGTCGATCCCGGCTTCAAGGCGATCGAGGAGCTGAAGCCCAATCTCGCCGCGGTCGCCGCAAACCCCGGCGCGCTCGCCACCCTGTTCCAGCAGGGCCAGATCGATATCTCGCCCGGTAATTTCAACGCCATCCAGATCCTGAAAGCGCGCGGCGTGCCGGTCGAGTTCGTGGCTCCGAAGGAAGGCGCCATCGCCTTCAAGACCACGATCCACATCGTCAAGAATTCGCCCAACCGCGAGCTCGCCTTCAAGCTGATCGAGGCATCATTGACGCCGGAGGTACAGACCACGCTGATGAACCCGCCCTATCTGATCGTGCCGACCAATTCCAAGGTGGCGATGGGCGGCGAGATCGCGCGCGTGCTCGCCAAGGACACCGCGGAGCTGAAGCAGAAATTCGTGTTCCAGGACTGGAAGAAGATCAACGAGCAGCGCTCGGCCTGGATCGAGCGCTTCAACCGCGAGATCAAGATCTAACACCATGGGCGCAGCACCGGCATCACGAGACGTCACGTCCTACGGCATGGGATTGGCAGCGCCGCTGGCGCTGTTCTTCCTGGTGTTCTTCGTGGCGCCGCTGCTGCAATTGCTGTGGCTCTCGCTGCACAACGACACGGCCGCGCTCCATTGGGGTCTCGGCCAATACTTGCACTTCCTCACCGACCCCTTCAGCCTCAGCGTGCTCGGCTCGACGCTGCTGCTGGGGGCCGAGGTGACGGCCGTCTGCCTCGTGCTCGGCTTTCCCATCGCCTGGCTCTACCAGCGGGTCGGGCCGCGGCTTCAGACCATCATCATCCTGATCGTGCTGCTGCCGCTTTTGACCAGCGTCGTGGTGCGCACCTTCGCCTGGATTGTCATCCTGGGCCGCCAGGGCATCATCAACGCGACGCTGCAATCGCTGGGCATCATCGATACGCCCATAAAGCTGCTCTACACCCAGTTCGGCGTGGTGATCGCGCTGGCGCAGGTGCAGATGCCGCTGATGACGTTACCGCTGATCACCGCGCTCGGCCGCATCGATTCCAATCTCGACGATGCCTCCTGCTCGCTCGGCGCCGGAAGCTGGCGCACCTTCTTCAAGATCGTGCTGCCGCTGTCGCTGCCCGGCGTGATTGCCGGGTGCACACTAACCTACGCCGCGGCGATCACGGCCTTCATCACCCAGTCGCTGATCGGCGGCGGCCAGATGCTGTTCATGCCGATGTATCTCTACCAGCAGGCTTCAACGCTGCAAAACTGGCCGTTCGCATCGGCGATCTCGATCATCTTCCTGCTGGCCGTTCTCGCGGTCGTCTCCGTCTTCACCACGCTCGGCCGCCTGTCGCGCGGCTATGGAGGCGCGTGATGAGCGGGCGCAAGCGTACCCTGGAGGCGTTCAGCTTCGAGCTGGTCATGACCGTGATCGCGATCGTCGCGCTGATCATCATCATCGCGCCGTCGCTGGTGGTGCTGATCGTCTCCTTCACCAGCGGGTTCTCGCTGCGTTTCCCACCACCGGGCTATTCGCTGCGCTGGTACGCCGAATTATGGAACGCCTGGCAGCTGCACTTCGCAGCCAAGAACAGCCTCCTCGTGGCGCTATGGGCGACGGGCCTGTCCGTGGTGCTCGGCGTTGCCGCCGCGCTGGCGATCTCGCGCTCGCCGACGCTGTCGGCGCGGCTGCTCGATTCCCTGTTCATGTCGCCGCTGGTGCTGCCGGCGCTGGCCTTCGGCCTTGCCGCCTTGATGCTGTTCTCGCTGGTCGGACTGCCGGTGTCGACGCTGACATTGGTGATCGGCCATACCGTGGTCTGCGTCCCCTATGTCGTGCGCAACACGATTGCGGCGCTCGCCCAGCTGGAGCCCACCCTGCTCGAAAGCTCGGCGGTCCTTGGCGCCAGCCGCATCTACACCTTCCGGCGCATCGTGCTGCCGCTGATCCGGCCGGGCATCATCGCAGGCGCCTTCATCGCCTTCATGTCGTCCTTCGACAACGTGCCGGTGTCGCTGTTCCTGCGTGATGCCGCAACCGACATGCTGCCGATCCGGATGTGGCAAGACCTAGAGGGCAAGCTCGACGTCACCATCGCCGCGCTGTCGGGCGTGCTAATCATTGCGACCGTCGCGCTGGTCGCGATCATGGAGCGCGTCACGGGATTGTCGCGGCGGCTGACCAACTGATCAGGCGCCGCGGAACAGCGAATAGCCCCAGCGCGTGAATTTCAGCGGCAAATGAAAATGCTCGTTGACATCCTTGATGCGAAAGCGGAACGGCGTCACCGTGAGAAAACCGTCGCGCTCGCCAAAGAACTCGCCGAGATGAAACAGGACCTCGTACTCGCCTGCCGTCACGCCCGCGCCCTGCGCAACGGGATGATCGAGCACGCCATTGGCACCAAGCCGTCCGTCGGCGATACGGAGCGAGTCCGGATCAATCCGCCAGATCTCGACGCGCAGGCCCTGCGCCGGCCGGCCGCTCGCCACATCGACCGCGTGAATGGAAATGCCGCCTGCCACAATGTTCCTCCAATGAACGCAGCGCCATGGTAGACGCAAACACGGCCGTTCGGCCAGCGCCCGCATTGTTGCCGGCGCTTGGCGCCATGACCTCGCTTCAGGCGCTGGTGGCGCTGGCTCTGTTCGCGCCGGGCGTGGTGGCACCGCGCGCCCATATCGAGGTCTGGCAGCTCTCGATGTTCTCCTGCGCCGTGTTCGCGGTCGGCATTCCCGCCTCGTTCTGGGGCGGCGGGTTCATCGCTCGCCTGGGCTCGCTGCGGATCGCGAGCCTCTGCGCGGCGGCGATCATCGCCAGCATGGTGCTGGCTTCGCTCGGCTCGACGGCGGCCCTGCTCGCAGCCGGCCTCTGTCTTGGCCTCGCCTTCGGACCTGAGACGCCCGCAAGCGCGGCGCTGCTGGCGCGGCTCGTGACGACCGAGCGGCGTGCGTTCGTGTTCTCGGTTCGCCAGACCGGAAACCAGATCGGTGCCGTCTGCGGGTCGCTGGTTCTGCCCGCGATCGCAATCTCGCTAGGGCCCGCCTGGTGCTATGCCGCCGTGGGCGCCTGCGCGCTGCTGGCGATAGCATGGTTCGAGCGCCTGCGGCCGGCCTACGTCGCCAAGGTCGCTCCACTGCCGGAGCTTGGCCTTAGCACGCGGCTGGCACTGGTGACCGCGGATCGGCGCATCGCAATGCTGGCGCTGGCCTCGATGCCGTTCAGCGCGATGCAGGTGTCGCTCAATACGGTTTTCGTCACGCTCGGCACCCGCGAACTCGGCCTCAGCCATATCGAGGCCGGCATGGCGCTTGCCTGCGCCCAGGCCGGCGGCCTGATCGGCCGGCTCGGCTGGGGCCTCGTCGCAATGCGCCTCAATGCCTCGCGCGGAGTTCTCGTCGTCATCGGTCTCGGCATGACTTTCTGCGCAGCGCTGCTGGGTCTCGATGGCGCATCGCTCGGACGGACCGGCCAGTTCGCGATTGCAGCTCTGTTCGGCCTGACAGCCTCGGGCTGGAACGGTGTCTTCATCGCCGAGATCGCACGCCTCGCCCCGCAGGACAGGATTGGCGAGACCACCGGCGCGGTGCTGACCGCATCCTATGCCGGCCTCTTGGCAGCACCGGCCCTGGTGTCGCTCCTGGACGGCGCAGCCAGTCTCGGGGCCGCCTTCTTCGCCTTGGCGTGCCTCACCCTCTGCGGCACGTTGGCACTGATCTGGGGAGGCGATGAAGAAGCAAGAAAGTAGCGCGTGCGAGATTGCGGCCGACGTCTCCGCCGGACGAACGGGTGCGGTCGAGACCGCCAAGGCCGCGCTTGCGCGCATCGAGGCCGCCAAGGCGCTGAACGCGGTGGTGACGACCGCTCCCGCGCGTACGCTTGCCGACGCCGCAGCGATCGACGATCGCCTGCGTGCCGGCGAGACGATGCCGCTCGCCGGTGTCCCCGTCATCGTCAAGGACAACATCTGGGTCGGCGACTGGCGTGTGACACAGGGCTCGCGCCTGTTCGCCGAATTCGCCGCGCCGCGGGATGCGATTGCGATTGAGCGGCTGCGCAAGGCCGGCGCCGTCGTCGTCGGCATCGGCGCAACGTCGGAATTCGCCTGCAAGGGCGTGACCACCTCTCCCCTGTATGGGCCAACGCGGCATCCACTCGATCCCACGTTGACCCCCGGTGGCTCGTCGGGCGGTCCGGCTGCCGCGGTTGCGGCCGGCCTCGTACCGCTAGCGATCGGCACAGATGCGGGCGGATCGAGCCGCAGGCCGCCGGCTCATGTCGGCGTCGCCGGGTTCAAGCCCTCCTATGGCGCGATCCCCTATGGGCCCGGCTTCGCCGAACCGTTCTTCGGCCTCTCCGTCATCGCGCCGATCGCCACTGACATTGCCGATGTTGCGCTGGCGTTCGAGGCCATGGCCGGCGTCGATCCGCGCGATCCGGATTCAGTCGGCATCGATCGAGAAGCCAAAAATACCGCCGGTCTGCGCATCGCGTTCTCGCCACGCCTTGGGCTCGACGTCGCGGTCGACGACGTTGTCGCTGACGGGCTCGTTTTCGCCATCGCGCGTCTCTCCGCCGCAGGCCTCAGC
Organism: Bradyrhizobium sp. WSM4874; assembly: GCF_055811835.1. Classification (NCBI taxonomy): domain Bacteria; kingdom Pseudomonadati; phylum Pseudomonadota; class Alphaproteobacteria; order Hyphomicrobiales; family Nitrobacteraceae; genus Bradyrhizobium; species Bradyrhizobium sp. WSM4874. Next base: position 89,796 of record NZ_JBVVPR010000005.1, on the reverse strand, counting down.
ATCGCCCAGCGCGATCCCGTCTGGCCGGCGGGCGCGACGGAAGAGGCCATCATGCCGCTTCAGCACGCCGGCCTCGCCGCACTCTATCGAGACGCCTTCCGCGCGGATCCGAGCGTCTTCGATCCTGACATCGCCAAGCAGATCGAGCGAGGGCTGTCATGGTCTGGCGCCGACGTTGCCGGTGCGCTGGTGGCAAGCGCCGCGATCGCCAATGCTTTCGCGGCATTCTTCACCGAGGTCGATCTGCTGCTGGCGCCAACCGTCCCCTGTGTCGCTTGGCCATTCACCCAGCTCGGACCCGACATGATCGGTGGCCGCGCGGCGAGCCCGCGCGCGCACGCGGCGTTAACTCCCTTTGTCAATCATGCCCGGCTGCCGGCGATTTCGGTACCGTGCGGAACAGACGGGTGCGGACTTCCATTTGGCCTTCAGGTCATCGCCGCGCGCGGACAGGACCGCACGCTGCTTCAAGCAGCGCAAGAGATCGAGGCCATGCTGCGAACATAAGTCCTGCCGGTAGATGTCTCTGCCGGAACACGCCGATCGCCCTATGGGCTTTCAACGGGCGCGGGGACGAGTAAGATGCTGTCTCGTGGGCCCGGAGGCGGCATGAGCCAGCGCAAGTTCATGGGACTTGTCGGCGGTGCGACAGCATCAGGGTCGGGTATTGCGCTAGCGAGCCAGCGATCAGCCAACGCGGCCGCCGAGCCTGCTCATGACGATGAGCAAGAATTCCCATTGATCATCGCAAACATACCCGCAACCCCTCGTCAAAAGGCCTGGGCGGTGAGTGTCGCCGTCTTGCTCATCGTCCTTGCAGCCGTCATCGCGCCGTTCGCTCGGATCCAATTGGGCCAGATTAATGGTTTCGTTCCGATATTGCAGACCACATTGGCTCTGGCCGAGTTCATCACGGCAGCCCTGCTGTTTGCTCAATTTGCGATCCAGCCCCAACGGGCACTTCTCGCACTGGCAAGCGGATACGTTTTCAGCGGATCGTTCGCATTCCTGCAAACGCTCGCCTTTCCGAACGGATACGCTCCCGCAGGTGTCATTGGAAATGGACTGGATAGCCCCGCTTGGCTTTACGTGCTTTGGCACACGGCTTTTCCCGCAGCGATCCTGGTGTACGGATTCACAAAGGATTATTCCACCGCCGGCAGACCAGGCAGACCTGCGCTAACCGCGATCATGCTAGCTCTCGGCTGCATCGCCGCTACGGTGACGGGATTGACGTGGATGGTGACCGCGAAAGCCGAACTTCTCCCTAGCTTCTACATGATCGACGTCAGGCATCAGACGCCCCTCGGTAATCAGGTCAACCTCATACTACTGCTATGGAATGTGACTGCTCTGACCGTCATGTTTGCACGCATGCGCACCATTCTTGACCTTTGGCTGATGGTGACTTTACTCGCCTACTTGCCCAATTTCCTGGTGGCGATCATCGGCAGCTCGGTACGGTTCACCATCGGTTGGTATGCAGCACGCGGTTTCGTTCTGGTCGGCAGTTGCATGTTGCTGACCGTATTGCTCATCGAAACGATGTTTCTCTATTCACGCCTCGCCAGCGTCATCGCCCTGCAGCGGCGCGAACGAGCGAACCGGCTCCTCAGCATCGACGCGGTCACTGGCGCGATCGCCCATGAGTTGAGATCGCCATTGGGAGCCATCTCGCTCAATGCTGCGACGGGCCTCAGTCACTTGCGAGCTGCATCCCCTGAACTTGCGGAACTCGAGAACATCCTCTGTGACATCGAAGCCGACGGCGGTCGGGCCGCTGACATCATATCGAGCATTCGCGAGATGACAATCAAAACGGCGCACGGCGGCGCTTCGGCAAACGTCGAGGAGATCGCCGAGCTTACCCTGAGACTTTTGAAGCACGATCTCCTGGCCAATGGTGTATCAGTAGCGACGGAGCTTCAGGGCAACATACCTCCAGTCGCCCTGGACGGCACTGAGCTTCAGCAGATTGTCCTGAACCTCTGCAAGAACGCGATTGACGCAATGAGTTCTGTCCCCGCCGATCAACGGCAGCTCCGTCTGAAAACCGCCCTCGATGGTAGCACAACCGTCCATTTGTCCGTCGAGGACTCCGGCACCGGCATCACACCGCGTCATCAAGAGCGCATCTTCGACCCTTTCTTCACGACGAAGCAAGGCGGTATGGGGTTGGGACTGGCGATCTCCTCCAACCTGGTCGCAAGGTGCGGAGGAAGGCTGAGGCTGGTCAAGTCGGACGTCAGGGGCTCCGTTTTCGAGCTGGAGATGCCAATCTCCGCTCAGTCTTCTGCGCAATAGCGGTACGAGGCGTCACCATCGTTCCGCCTTTCGCTCACTTCAGAGAGATCATGATCGTGCTGAGGTTGGCGACCGACACGAGGATGCCAGACGCACTATCTACGTGCGTCGCTCAGGGTTTTGCACTATCGACCTTCTTCCAGGTCTGGTCCGGATCGAATGCAGTCATGCGAGGAGCGAGGACCTTGGTCCGAGGCCCGAGATCCTTCTGGTAGACAACGCCCGCATGATTGACCAGGAAGGTCATGACGCCGGAATTGCCGTACTCGGCGGGCCAGGCGACCAGCGCAAAACCTCCGATCATCTTGCCTTTGACGACGTAGTTGAGCGCGCCGCCTGGCGCGTTCGAGCCCTGCCCTTTCAGGATGCGGAAATAGTAGCCGTGATAGGGCTCCGGGCCATCCCCGGCCTGGTACCCTTCAGCCGAAGCCTGCGCTACCAGTGCGCCGAGCGGGCTCTGGTCGCTGTCGTCGCGCCAGAACAACCCGTCCTTCTTGCCCGCGCTGCTGACGATGCGCTGTGCGTACACGCCGGCCCCTTCGCCGCGATCCTTGATAGCGTAGTCGTTCTCGGCATCGACAAAGGCAAGACTGGTCTGGATCGCGTCGAGCTCATTGCGGCCGATGCGGCGATACAGCACTTCGATGCGGCCTTCGGCGGCATCGAATTCCCAGCCGGTCTTGGTGTTGACGAGCGGGATCGGGAACGGGAAGTCGTCCGGACCCAACATCAGCATCGCCTTCTTGTTACCCTCTGTCTTGACCGAATGCTTAGCATCATACATCGAGACGAAGCGTTTCCGGATGTCGACGTCGGCAACCTCATCACCGGACGAGACGATGTCCTCGGCAGCGCTGCCGAGCACTTTCAGGATGGCCCGGTCCGGCCCGCTTTTGACGGCGGCAGCGAGCGCCGCTGCCGCATCCTCCGGTGTCGGATAGGATTGCTGCGCCAGGGATGGCCAGCTCAGGAGCGCCAGCGCCATGATGGCCGGCAACGCCGCACGAAGAAGCGACTTCAAACTCATCATGGCGTCACCCCCGCAGGAATCCGCGCGCCGCTCTCGAGCCAATCGCGATAGGTACGGAATTTCAGACCGAGCTTTTCGTAATAGACCCGGAGATAGCCGTCGGCTCCGCGGGTGACGGCTACCGGCTTCACTTCCTCGACTTCCTGCGCAATGACGCCGACATAGGCCTTGTCGCTGCCGATATAGCTGAAGCGGTAGTAACCAAGGCCGCTTGCGAGATGGCCGAGCAGAACGACATCGTGCTTCAGCCCGATATCGGAACGTCGTCCGCCGCCACCACCACCACCACCGCGGCCACCGCCACCGCCACCCTGGAAGCCTCCGCCGCCGCCTCGGCCGGCGAAGCTCGCACCTCCGCCGCCGCCACCGCGCGGTCCCATGCTCGCCATGCTCGCCTGGCCACGGGCCGATGCTGCAGCCGCCGAGCGGCCCGACGACACGTTCAGGGCACCGCCACCACCGCGGTTCGCGGCCTTGGCGCCACCGCCGCTCTTGGCACCGCCCGCTTTAGGGCTGGCACTTTTTGCGCCGGCATTCTTGGCACCACCACCCTTGGCAGCGCGATCGCCACCACCTTTAGCACGATCGCCCCCCGCCTTGGCACGATCCCCCGCGCCTTGTCGGTCACCGCCTCGATCACCTGCGCGGTCGCCGGCACGATCTCCTGCGCGATCTCCCGCACCTGGCCGATCCTGCCCCGGCTTCTGCTGTCCGTCACGACCGCGGAAATCCGTCCGGTCGGCGGCACCGGCCTTCAGATTACTATTGCCGAAGCGCTGCTGAACGTTGGCGTTGTTGTAGCGTACCCCTTGGCGATGCGAAGGATTGTGCTGCCAGCCATTTCCGATATTCGTGGTTCGGTGATTGATATAGACGTTGCGGTTGCCCCAGTTGCAGCCGCCGCCCCAATAATTGCCCCAGCGGCCGATGGCCCAGGCCGTGCCGAAGGCGAGACCCGCCGCGACGACGCCTGCGCCGATGTAGGATGGGTAGCCGAAGTAATATGGTGGATACTCGGTGTAGGGCCACGCGCCGTAAACCGTCGCAGGCTCGTAATACGGCACGTACATCGTATCGGGCACCGCCGGCTCGATCACGACCACCTGCCTGCTTTCCTCGGTCTTGACGCTCACCTTCTGCTGCTTGGTGGTCACCAACTTTTTATTGTCATAAGCCTTGGTCCGCAACCGCTGGACCGCATCCATCACGTCCGGCTGCTGCGCCAGCACGGCGTCGCCGAGCGCCTTGGTCCAGTCGAGCTTGTCGCTCATCATGGCTAGGACCTCAGCAGTCGAGGCCAGCGCCTTGATGCTGTCATCCCACGGCTGCTTCTCGACTTCAGTCTTCAGGGCATCACCCTTCAGAGTCTTGCGCTCTTTCAGCCAGCGATCGGCCTGAACGACTTCCAGAGGATAGGTGGAAGCCGCCAGCACGTTGGCAAGCAATTCGTCGGGATAGAGCGCTATCGGCGCGACCAGAGCTTCGAGCTGCTCCGGTTTCAGAAGCTCTGCGGCTTGCGCGGGGGGATTTGCCTGCTGCGGGCTGGAGGCCGGCGCCTTATCTGCGGTCTGCGCCGCCGCCGCCAGCGGAATCGCGATCACGAGCGCAACCGCCATCAAGATCCTGCCGCAGCGAAACATCAGATCCTCCATGCACATTCCCGGCGATCATCAGACCGGAGAGCTGACATTTGTTGATCGAGATCAACGAAACGCTGCCTCATCTCCCGGGACGCCCGAGCAAGCTAGTCGATCAGCTCAGCCTCCATCAGCAATCGTTCCGGGATCGCCAGCCCAAGCGCGTGGACGGCTCTCACGTTGATAACGAGATCGAACCTTGTGGCGAATTGCACCGGAAGACTGCGGACCTCGGCGCCGCGAAGAATGCGAGCGACATAGCCAGCGCCGTCGCGAAACTGTTGCGTCAGGTCGGCGCCATAAGACATCAGCCCGCCATTCACAGTATAGAAGCGCACGGCGAAGATCGCCGGCACGCGGCGCTGGGCCAGCAACGGGATTGCCATGGCGCTCTGAGTACTGAAGAAGCCGCCGTCCGGCAGTACGACGATCCCGCTGCCATTCCGCGCCGCCGTCTCGATGACCCCCGCGATCTCGGCGCCGCTGCGGACGGAGGCGCCGGTAACCGTCATGCGCAGGCGACTTTCCACCTGGTGTGCGGCCTGAAGATAAAGCGGCGCATATGGCGCGGTTTCGGGATTGTATAGAAGCATCGCACTGCTCATGCCGGGCACCATGTCCTTCAACAAACTCAGCCATTTCCCGCTCATGGCATGCTCGTAAAGCGAGAATCCGGTAAGATTGCTGGTCGGCCTTGCCAGATCGACGACGAGGCCTGTCCCGACCGGATCCGAGAGTCCGACAAAGATGATCGGAATGACCTGCGTTGCAGCCCGCAACGCCCGTGTCGTCGCCGTGCTGGTCGCAAACAGCACGTCGGGTCCGGTGGCAACAAGTTCCCGAGCTTCACGTTCCTGCCATGTCGGATTGGAGCCCGGCCAGCGCACATCGAGTCGGTAGTTCTGATTGGCGATCCAGCCGAGATCGGCGAGACCCTGCTGAAAGGCATTGACGCGCATCTGAGCGCCGCCATCGCCCACCAAATTGCCAGTCAGCACGCCGACCGACGGCATCGGCCGCGGTGCCCTGTCCTGAGCATACGCGAAAACCGGACAAGCGGCTGCAGCCCCGACCAAGGCCATGAACTCACGACGCTTCATTGCCCGTCCGCTATCCCCCGAATGTCCCGCACCCTTCGCATGACGCGATTGCTGAAGGAAACGGGGTTGGCGGCCGGAGGGCTTGATCAAGATCAAGGTAGCTGAGCTTGGGTTCGGCCGTGAGTCGACTTGGTCTGGAGTGACCACCGTCAGGTGCGGTCAACTGGCTGACCGAGCGCTTGCTCATGTCCCTTCGCGGACAGCAGGATCCGACGGTCGTGAATCAGGCTCTGAAGACGATGCGCAGCGACATTCAATGTCGTGACATCGAGCGCATTCTCGTCTCCTGCAGCGGCCTTGGCGCGCTGGCGCTGGAGCACCCGGTCGATCTCGACCTCGATATCGGACAGTTCGGCCTCCGCCTCCGTCTTGCGTATCCGCGCGCCCAGCGCATACAGCAAGTCCAGGCCCCGTTCGTCCTTAGAGGGATCACGCACCTGAAGGAATTTCCAAGCCGCCGCCAATATGGAGATGAGGCCGCCGAAAATCATGGGCGCGAGGAAGATCGCGTTTCCCCATTCGTCCAGAAAGCTCTGCTGCGTTCCGTTGTAGAATGCTGCGGCGCCAGGATGAACCGGGAGGAAGGCGTCCGAATCCGTGCTCGGCGCAGTCATTTGCGAGAGGATCGGCAATTCACCGAGCAGGTCCCTGCGCGCCTTCATCAGCGCGTCGGCCAGGCTGCCCGCCACCTCTGCGCTGAGCTGCTTTTGCGCGACCACATAGAACGAAACCCGCAGCGTGGTGAGATCCTCGCTCGGAACAGGCGGCGAACCGCGCAGCGTGCCCTTCGGGACGTCGAAGCTTTCATAGGCGCGCTGCTTTTCAGCGATGGCACCAGCCGCCTCGACGGGAAGGAGGACCGGCGCGGTCTTCGGCGTCTGCAGAAAGAGGCCGCGCAAGAGGGCCAGATACTTTTCCGCAAGGGGAACGACGATCAGAATCGCCCGCACCTCCTTGGTGTCGAGTGCCCGCCGCGCGTCTGCCGGTTGGAGATTGCGGAATGTCACGTTGGCGCGTCCAAGGCCGTATTCGTCGCTGAGGACGTCAACGACCTTGCGATTCATCTCGCCGCCGATCACGCCGACGCTGGTGCGCTTCAGACCAGCGATTTCGGTAATGGAGGAGCCCGGCGGCGCAACCAGCAGGACAACGGCATGGGCGAGAACCACGATGGCCTGCGCCTGCGATAGGTCGCCGACGTCGCCGCGGACGACAGCAAGCTCGACCTTTTCCGCCGCAAACTGCTCGGCCGCATCAACCGCATTGGTCGTTTCCACCAGTCTGAGCCGGACCGGGGCGTTCACCACGGCAAGCCGGCTCGCCAGTGCCGAGACCAGACGAGCGGCCTCACCGTCCAGCGATCCGACCGCGATGGTCAGCGTCGTCGGGCGGGAATACCAGCGGTAGCCGAACAGGCCAGCTCCAACCACGAGCACGACAGCGCTGGCGACAATGACGGAACGAAGCCAGATCGGCATTTTTGCGGGAACCATGTAGCGCTCATAGTGAATATGCGCTGGGTGGTCGGACTGGCTCATGACGCCAGACCGGCTCAACTGAGGCGCATCGCTGAACCGAAGTGCGATTCAAACCAAAGCGAAGCCGGTCAGTGCCCGCTCAGCACCAGCGTCTTGATCGGCAGCAGCAGCGCCTGAATTCGCAACAGCATGGCGTGCACGAGCCCGACGCCATCGACGACATGCAGAGCGACGGCCCGAGCCGTGCCCGTCTCCTTCGCAGTGATCTCCTCGTGATTGCTGGTATAGGCATTGACGATGCAGCTGCTGCCCGGCGTCAAGCCTTCAAGTCCGCCCTTGTAGAGCGGCTCCAGGAAGGCGAGTATCGAACCCGGCTTGCGTGCATTCTGAAGTTCAATCAATTCCTGGCCAGCCTGGACCTGGCCGGCGGCGATGTAGTCCTGCACATCGGTGACAACGAGCGGAATGATCACCCACGGCTTGGAGATGCAGGTCGCTTCCGCGACCATCCCTACCTTCATCACCCCCGCTTCAATCTGTCCAAACCCGGCCTGCAGCCTACCCCTGCCGGCATCCGCCGGTATCAACACGCCGGCTGGTCGCATGATCTGGGCGACGAGATCGCCAGGCCGAACGAAGAACTGTTCGACCCGCCCGTCGACGCCGGCGCGAACGAAGGTCTTGTCGAGATCGACCTGCGCTTCAGCCAACGCCGCCTGGCCGCTCGCTTTTTCAGCCGGCAACAGCGTTGAAAGCCGCAACATCGCCGACGTCTTGGACGCGGTGGCCGAGTCCACACCGGCCTGCCGCTGGTTGACCACGACCTGTAGTTTCTCGATATCGCGTTGCGGGACGATACCGGGATTGCGGCGCTGCAGCTCCGTCTTGACGTCCAGCTCGTCTTTGGCCTGCTGAAGGCTGGCCTTGGCTTCCTGGATCTGCGCTTCGGCCTTGACCACGTCGTTTTCGGCGCTTGTCATCGCGGCGTCGACCTCGGCGATCTTGCGCGTGGCCGTCTCCAAGGCGGCCTTCTGCTTCGAACTGTCCAACCTGAACAGCACATCGCCTTTCTTCACTGCCTCGCTGTAGCCGACATTGACTTCCGCGACGCGGCCGGAGCCTTCAGGAAGGATGGGGACCGTCCGAAAATAGAGCGCGGCCGAGGTCGTTGACGGGTGAAAGTAGAAGATCATCGTGATCAGCGAAATCGTCAGCATCAGGCAGCCGGTGATGCCCCATCGCAATTCATACCAGATGGAAAAGAAAGTGATTTCCTTGCCGAACCGTTTGCCCTGGGCATAACGGCGGTAGAGGTAGTCCGGCAGGATGGTCAAGAGGGAGCAGAACATGAGCTCAAACATGGCTGTGTTCCTTCCCCTTGACGATCGGCTTCTCGACCGACGGCAAGCTAGGGAGTTCGGGCTCGCGACCCTCGCCGGGCGCGGCGTCGGCGATCCTCTCAACCGAGCCTGCGATACTCCGCAGCGGCGTGCCGAAATCCGGCAAGTCGATCATCGCGAGCAGAAGGCCAGCCACCCAGAAAATGTGCATGTGCGTAAAGAGCGAGATGATGCCCAGCACGGCCACGATCTCGAACTGAAGCTTCTGCGACTTGTGGGCCATTCGTTCCGGCAGGCTGTGCAGCTTCCAATACAGCGTCCCAACCCAGAGCACGCTGCCGACCAGAAAGATCCCCATCACCACCATCAGCACGTCCGTCCCGCTTCCCGGCGCGAGATAGAACGGCAGATGATGCGGGGCCATTGGATGAAGTTGCTCGCTCAATGGTCGCCTCCACAGAAGGGATCAGGGCGGTCTGCGCGCCGATTAGTTACCCTGGCCGCGCAGGTGAGAAAATTGCTTGATATGAATCAAGGGTCCGAACGGCGCGAAACCTAGCCTAGCCCTGACTCCGATCCCACAGCAAGCCAGGAACGCACAATCATGCCCGGCATCGATGAGCTCATTCCCAACGCACTGCAAATCCGCAAGGAAGCCGCGCTCGAGGAGGCCAGAAAGGCTGAGGAATATGTTCGCCTCGCCGCCGCGGCCGAAGCCGAGAAACGCGCTCTGATCGAACGGCTGAGCAAACCGTCCGGCAAGACCGAGGAGGAGAAGATCAAGCTCGCCTCGACCATCATCCAGCGCGCGGTTCGCAACGGCCTGACCGAAGTGCAGGTCTATCGCTTCCCGAATACGCTGTGCACCGACAAGGGCCGCGCGATCAACCAGATGGAGGCGGGCTGGGAGACAACGCTGACTGGAATTCCAAAGGAGATCTTCGAGCTCTGGACCGAATACCTCAAGCCGCGCGGCTATCGCATCGGCTATCAGGTCATTGACTTCCCGGACGGCGTGCCCGGCGACATCGGGGTCACCATCTCCTGGGGCGACTGATCACGGTTTGGCCAACTCGAGGCAATGGAACGCGAAGCATGGCAAAGGCTGAAGCCTCAGAGCGGATGAAGCGCAAAGACTACGAGAAGGAGCTCGAAAAGCTCCAGATCGAGCTTTGCCACCTCCAGGATTATGTAAAGGAAAACAAGCTCCGAGTCATCGTCCTGTTCGAAGGCCGCGATGCGGCCGGCAAGGGCGGCACGATCAAGGCGATCACCGAAAAGGTCAGCCCGCGTGTATTCCGGGTAGTGGCGCTGCCGGCACCATCGGATCGCGAAAAGACGCAGCTTTTCTTCCAGCGCTACATGAAGCAGTTTCCGGCCGGCGGCGAGATCGTGATCTTCGACCGGAGCTGGTACAACCGCGCCGGCGTCGAATATGTCATGGGGTTCTGCTCGCCCGCCGAGCACGACCGTTTCCTGTCGCTCTGCCCGCAAATGGAAAAGTACGCCATCGATGGCGGCATCATCCTGATCAAGATCTGGCTCGAGGTCGGGATGGACGAGCAGGAGCGCCGCTTCAACGCCCGCATCGACGATCCGGTGCGGCAATGGAAGCTGAGCCCGATGGACCTCGAATCCTTCAAGCGCTGGTATGATTATTCGCGCGCGCGCGACCTGATGCTCAAGAAGACGAGCACGAAGGAGGCGCCTTGGTACATCATTCGCTCCGACGACAAGCGGCGGGCGCGGCTGAACTGTATCGCGCACATCCTGGAGGCTATCCCGCACAAGCGGATCAAGAAGGACAAGGTGAGGCTGCCGAAGCGTTCCGACAAAGGACGCTACAATGACCAGGCCGGCCTGCGCGGAATGAACTTCGTCACCGAGCGATATTGACGAGGTGATCGGGCCGCACGGCCAGTGCGGTCAGATCTTTGACGGTCAGATCGATGCTGCCGACGGACTTCGCTGGCCCGTCAGCAGCGCTTTCCCTCAATACGGATACTGGTTGGGGCAGACCCAGTTGCCGTACGTGTCCTGATAACAACCGTTACTGTAGTTGTTATTGTAGTATCCGTAGGCGCCCGCGGCGGCCGCACCGACGGCAGCAGCACCGTAAGCCGCGCCTCGATAGCCATATCGCGGATAGCCTCCGGGATAACCGGCGACGGGACGGCCGGGACGGCCCGCAACGGGGTAACCTGGACGGCTAGGACGACCAGCAATCGGATGGCTTGGCCGCGGACCTCCTGCGTAGTGGCGTCCGCCTCCGCCATGGATGCGTCCGGCATGAACCCCGCCGCCATGGAAACCTCCGGCGCGCATGCCCCCTCCACCTCCGCGATAGCCACCACCGCCACCTCCGCGGCGGGCATAGGCATCATCGGGAATGAGCGTGGCCGTGAGAAGAACGACGGTCGCAACAAAAGCTAGTAGATAACGAAGCATGGCATGTCCTCCCTCGATATGGGTGCCGTGATCCGCTTCGACGATGCCTCGCGAAACGCGGTTGGCACCCGACCTGGCGCTGATTTGCGGGCGCTTCCCCGACCTACGTGCATGAGAAAAGCAGCCGCCATTCAGCTAGAGTGCCGCGACCGCCGAAGCGGCGCGACTGCCGCTCTACCGCTTCAAAGCTATCGTCACGCCCCCCACAGCGGCTGACAGCTCCGCACCGACCTTCGGCCCGCTAAGCTGCAGAATCACGCCGTTGCCGTTTTGTAGCTGAACGGCACCTGCGCCAGCAGCGATAGCACCGCCCGCACCGCCGACAGCGTAGGAGCCTTCGATCGACTCCGGTCCCCTCAGGTTGAGGGCGCGACCGACCAGCTTGGTGGTCGAGGCGCCGATCGTGAAGCCGACGCTCATACCCGAGACGGTGAAGGGATATTTGTGGCCGCGATACAGCAGAACGCCCTCGCCCCCACCGACGCCAACGATGAATCCGCCCTTGGTGAAGACAACGGCAACTTGGCCGGTCTCTGCCCGCGATGGCGTGCTGAATCCGGCGACGCCTGCCAGCGAGGCGACCAGGGCGGCATAGATAGCGACTTTTCTCATGACTTTTCTTTCCTCTGGTTTTGACGCCGAGCTATTGAGCCAGGATCATTGCGAAGTAGCCGAACACGGTGAGCAGAATGCCCGATACGGCGTAGCCGACCGGGAACCCAATCCAGGGCACGGAGCTCTGGATCTCCACCGCGGCTTCGCGGCAAGGGCCGGAGTGCGACCGCGCACCGGCAACGCCGCCCATCAGCACGGCCGGGTTGATCTTGAAGACGTGGAAGCCGATCGCCCAGACGATGAACGGCGGAATCGTGCAGGCAATGAAGCCGGCAACGAAGATCTTCAGTGCCACGGCCCCGGTCAGCTGCGCCAGTAGTCCCGCGCCGGCATTGATGCCGACGATGGCGACGAAGACTACGAGACCGAGATCCTCGAGCACATTGCGTGCCGCGTTCGGCGTATTGCCGAAGAAGCGCAGCCGTGAGACCAGCGATGAGACGATCACGCCCGACAGCAACAGACCGCCGGCGTTGCCGAGGCCGATCTTGGCACCAAAGGCCGGGAATTCGATCATCCCGATCAGGAAGCCGATGATCATGCCGGCGGCGAGCGTCAACAGATCGGTCGAGGTGTTGGTCCGTGCAATGCGGCCCCACATCTCGCCGAGCTCGTTGACGGCCGACTTGATGCCGACCACCGAGACGATGTCCATCCGCTGCAACTCGGTCTTGAGACCGGCCGGAATCTGCACGCCGCCACGTTCGACCTTGGTGACCTGCAACTGACCGGCAATGGCCGTCTCGCGGAAGGATTCAAAGGTCCGTCCCGCCATCGCCTTGTTTGTGACGAGGATGTCCGCCTGATCCATGGGAATGCCGAGCGCCTTGGCGTCGGCAACTTCCGGCCCGATCAGCCCCATCTTGTCGGTGAGATGCTCAGTCGAGCCGCCGAGCGCGACGACGTCGCCCTTTTCCAGAACGAGTTCGGGGTCGGCACCCAGCGGTTCTCCTCGGCGCGCCACATTGACGATGCGGTATTCGGGATTCATCGTGCGGAATTTGGCAATGCTCATGCCGACCTGGGCCGGATTATCGAGCCGGTAGGCACGGAGGCCGAACTGCCGGTAACCGGTCAGGCCGCCACCCTCGAGGTCCTTGACGCCAAACTCCTGCTCGTACTGCTTGGCTGCGGCCTTGGCGTCGACGCCCCACCAGCGCGGCAGGTATTTGCAGATCAGGATGATGCCGACGGTGCCCCAGATGTAGGTGATGCCGTAGGACAGCGCGATCATGCCAGACGCGTCCTCGGGCTTCATGCCTTCAGGGAGCTTCACCACACCCGAGGTGATAGCCTGCTCGGCCGAACCGATCGCGGCAGACATGGTCTGAGATCCCGCCAGCATGCCGCCGGCAGCACCAATTGGCAGCGCAAACAGCTTGGCGCAAATCACGACCAGCGCAAGTCCGATAACACTGGACACGAGCGCAAGGATGCAGAACTTGAGGCCGTCGCCTTTCAGGCTGTTGATGAAAGAGGGCCCGACACGAAGGCCAACCCCATACATGAACAGGTAATAGAAGAGGCTCTTGGCAAAGTTGTTCAACTCGAGCTTCACGCCATAGACCGACGCCCACACAGATAGGCCGGCGCCCACCACGATGGCGCCGGCAACCATGCCTAGGCCGTAACCCTTGATGCTGGCCCGGCCGATCCAGACGGCGACGCCAACGACGAAGAACAGCAACAGAAACGGGTTCTGCTGCAAGAACGTGAAAAAGCTCTGCATGTCCGTCCCCTTTTATTACGATGCAGCCTTCAGCTTCGGCGCGGCGCCGGGCTTGGGCCGACCAATCTTCGCCAAGGCTTCGGCACGTACGAGCTTCAGCCCCTCCTTGGCGTCGTAGCCGTGGATTTCCTTCACATCGAGCTTTCGCATGAAGTCAATGGTCTCCTGCGTGATCACCTGTCCCGGCACCATGATCGGAAAGCCCGGCGGATACGGGATCACGAAACTCGCGGAGACGAGGTCCGGCCCGGCCTTGAGGCGGCGGTCGATCTCGGAATCGCCGAGCCGGATATATTCGCACCCCGCTGCGTCATAGGCCGAGTAGAAGCCGCTACGGATGTCGCCCTCGTTGGTCTTGGTGCCGGCATCGCCACGGAAACTGTCGTGGAAGTGCGAGAAATTCGGCAGGTCGGGCACATCGGTCATCAGGCTCTTGACCCGCGCCTCGAAGGTCTTCTTCGCGTTGGCGCCGCCCTGAACCAAGCCACGGTCGACCTCGCCCGCGATCTCGGCCAGCACCCTCACCAGATGGGCGACGTCGCTGCGGGTGTTGTTGATGTTCGATTGGAACAACACCGAGTTGCGCGATGTCTTGTTGATCTGGATATTGTAGTCATTGGCGAGGATGCCCTTAAACTGCGTGCCGTCGTAGCCCGCGGTGCCGCACACCAAGGTCATGCGGGTCGGATCGAGGCAGAACTCGTCGTCGTCCAGGCTCTTCAGGACGTTTGCCCAGTTCATGCCTGTTGCGAGATAGTCGGTGAAGCCGCTCTGGCGATATTGCGCCGGCACCATCGCGTCGGCACCGAGAATCCGGAAGTATTTCGAGATCAGCGGATTGCTGTTGACCGCCTTGCGGATCGCGAACGCAATTTCGATCGCGTTGGCCACCAGACCGTAGCCTTCGAGCTCCATCTGGCGCCGTGAGACGTCGAGGCTGGCGATGAGCTGCTGGTTCGGGCTGGTCGATGCGTGCGTGAACACCGCCTCCTTGAACTGCTGCTCGACGGTGTGGAATTCGACGTCCTTGACCGATAGCATCGACCCCTGCCGGATCGCCGACATTGACTTGTGGGTCGAGTTGGTCTGGTAGACGCGCAATCGTATCTGACGCGGATCCGGGATCAGACGAGTCTTGAGCAGCACCTCGTCCGAGGGGGTCTTGCCGAGCTCGGCCTGCTGCTTCTCGTAAGCCGCGACCGATTTCGGATCATGCATCCAAGCCTCGATCTCGTTGGCGGCGCCCATCGCGGTCCGTCGCCGCAGGAACGGCGAGAAACGCGCAAAGCCGAACCAGGCTTCGTCCCACAGGAAGATCAAATCCGGCTTGATCGCGAGGCATTCCTCCATCACCCGCCGGGTGTTGTAGATGTGGCCGTCGAAGGTGCAGTTGGTCAGGTCGAGCATCTTGACGCGGTCCAGCCGGCCATCGGCCCGCGCATTCAGCAGCGCCTGCTTGATGGTCTTCAGCGGCACCGCGCCGTACATCGAATACTCGGTCATCGGGAACGCTTCGACATAGATCGGCTGGGCGCCCGCCAGCACCATGCCGTAGTGGTGCGACTTGTGACAGTTGCGATCGACGATCGCGATGTCGCCCGGCCCGAGCAGCGCCTGCACTGCCATCTTGTTCGAGGTCGAGGTGCCGTTGGTCACGAAGAACACGCGATCTGCGCCGAGCGCCCGCGCCGCCTTGTCCTGCGCTTTCTTGATGGTGCCGGTCGGCTCCAACAAGCTGTCGAGGCCGCCGGTCGTCGCGCTGCTCTCGGCCAGGAATAGGTTCAAGCCGTAGAATTCCCCCATGTCGCGGATCCAGTCGGACCTGAACACAGACTTGCCGCGCGCGATCGGCAGCGCATGGAACGTTCCGATCGGGCGTTGTGCGTATTTCTTGAGATTGTCGAAAAACGGAGTGTCGAAGCGATCTTGGATGCCTTCGAGGATGGAGAGATGGAGCTCGAGAAGCTCTTCGATGGAGTAGAATATCCGCCGAACCACGTTGGCCTCGGGGTCTCCAGCCATTTTCTCGACGTCGCGGTTGGACATCAGATAGATGTCAAGCTCCGGACGTACCCGCTTGATGATGTGCGCAAGCCGGAGCGCGGACGCGTCGGCCTCGTCATTGAGGCCCGCGCCGGCCGTCATGGTCCGCAGGATTGGCGCGTCGTGACGCGAACGCAGACCGAACCCTTCGTTGATGACGACGGCCGCGATGTTGGGATTGAGCATTGTCGCGCAGAAGGCATCCTCGAGGCTGCCGACGATCACCGGCTCATAAACAAACGAATCCACCGGACGTCGCAGCTTTCGCCATTCGGCGGCGAGCGCCGGCCAGTGGTTGGAAGAGACGCCGGTGACAATCAGTGTTTCGAAATAGGGCCGATGGCCCCCATGCGATCCGAAGGTCGAGGGCACCAGCTCGGGCGAGGCATCGGCACCGTCGTCCTTGGGATCCCAGTCGCCGGCGTGCTGGCGGAAGGATCGTGTCATCAAGGCCTGCGTGATGCGCGTCGTAAGGCCAAGTGACTCCGCCGCATCCCCGGCCGTTGCCGCTTCCCGCAAGGCCGCCATCAATTGCAGGCCGGGATAGCCGTGAAACTCCTCTATGACGGAAAGATCAGCCAGCGCCGCATCGTACTTCGTGCGGTCGCCGCCGCGCGACCATGCCTTCGCTGCCTCGACCAGATCGCGCCAATCATCCGCCCGTCCGCCGGGCCCGGAAATGAACTGATCGATGCGCTTTTCTGCAGCCTTGGCGTCCTTGGACATGTCTCTCTCCGGATCTTTGCGACGTCTCGTCCGGGATCGTGATGCCCGCCCACCTCGGTCCATTGATCCAAGTCAAGGGTCGAGCACCTTGCAGAGGCCCGGAACAATTTGCGATGCGGACATCGTCCAAGGCGCTACCGCGTGACCGATTGAGGACGATGGTGAGATCGCATCAGAGCCGGCCCGCCCATAAGTCGGGTGTATCTTTTGGATTGGCATCAGATGATTGCCCGGTCGTGCTCTCCCCGAGTACGCTGTCAACCGAACGAAGCCACGCTCCGCTGTCGGTCTTTTCCGCCAGGCCTTCAGCCCGCAGCAAATCGCGCAATTGTGCGTGCGCGCCGACGATTCGGAACGTGATATTCCTGGAGGCGAGTTCGTCATAGAGATCGTGCAACATGCGCGCGCCGGCCAGATCGATGTAGGGGGATGCCGATAGATCGCAGACAACCAGTTTGGCGCCGACCGACAGCGGCAAGGTGCCTAACACTGTTTCCAGGATCGTTTCAGCATTGATGTAGAGCAACGAGGCTTCGGGTCGAAACGCGATGATGCCGACCAATGGCTCGACGCCCTCATGCCTCGCATTATCGGAGTAACGGCCGGTACCGGGGAGCCGGCCGAGGAAAGCAACATTCGGACGCGAGGCCCGCGCCAGGAGCAGGAAGATCGACGCGACGGCCGCCAGCAAAACGCCCTGCAGGATGCCCAGGAGCAACACTGACAGAAGGGCAATCGCCGCGGCATAAAAGTCGATGCGGCTGACTTGCCACATCCGCAACAGCGCGCGGATGTCCACCAGCCTGTAGACGGCGGCGAGGACGATCGCCGCCAGCACTGCCTTGGGCAAGTTTGTCAACAGACCCGTGAAGAACAGCAGGCACAGCGCAAGCGTCGCCGAGCAGATCACCAGGGCCAGCGGCGTGCGCGCCCCGGCATTGTCGTTGACCGCAGATTGCGACAGCCCGCCGGCCACGGGGTAGCCGTGGCCGAAGGCGGTGACGAGGTTCGCCGCGCCAAGCCCCAAGAACTCCTGCCGGACATCGAGGGCATAGCCGTGCTTGGCAGCAAAGCTGCGGGCGGCGGAGACGCCTTCGATATAGGCCAGCAGTACGCATCCCGCAGCCAGCGGGAAGAGCTCGTCGGGCTCCAACAAACCAAAACTCGGCAACCCGATAGCCGGCAATCCCTCTGGGATTTGCCCGGTGACTGGTACGCCAAGCGACGGAAGGCCAAGCAGTGTTGCCAAGACAATCGACAGCGCCATGATCGTGAGCCCGACCGGCCTTCCCGGCAGCCGCCGCTCTCCCACCAGCAGGAACGAGAGCGCGATGGCTCCGATCGCCAGAACCAGCCAATTGATGCCGCCGAGCTGGCCGGCGAGCTTGATGGCGCGATCGAAGAAATTGTGACCGCCTCCGGCGACACCGAACAGGCTCGGCAACTGGCTCATCATGATGGTAAGTCCCGCGCCGGCCTTGAAGCCGACCAGGATACTGTCGCTCACCAGGCGGACGAGAACGCTGAGCTTGAACAACCACGCGATCAGACAGAGCAACGCCACCGCGCATGCGGCCAGGCTTGCGATCTCGGCGTATTTCGCCGCATCTCCGGCGGACAGCGTCCCGACCGTCGCCGCAATCATCAACGAGATCGCGGAGGTCGGACCGACCGCAAGCTGGCGAGACGACCCGAGCAGCGCATAGCCGAGGCCGCCGAGCATGTAGCCGTAGATGCCGATCTGGGGCGGCAGGCCCGCCAGAGTCGCGTAGGCCAGCGACACGGGGATGGCGTAAGCCGCGAGGGTGATTCCGGCGATTGCGTCCGAACGCAGCCAGGCACTGTGATACTGCGCCAGCCAGATTGCGGGCGGAAACAGGAAGGTCCAGCGCGATCTGCGGTCAGATGAGGTCATGGGCTGGCCTCGTCACCGGGACTTTCGCAACGCAACAGCACGATCAGGAGCGCGATCACGGGAACGCCGAGCGCCAGATTCGGGATCTGCTTGGTCGCGAAAGCGCCGAGCGCGGCGCCGAGGCCGAACATGATGCACAAGACAGCGAAAACGCCCGGAGGCCGCAGCGCCCCATCGCCAGAAGCTACAGCAAACACCCCTTCAATTGCCTGCCGCATGTTGCCCGTGATCATGACGGAGCTGTAGGGCACGCCCTCAACTCTCGTGAAGACCGCGCTCTGTACGGCGGCGACGAACGAAATGCCAAGCGTACCCGCGAGATCCGGCAGGCGATTGTGCAGGACGGCGATAACGACCAGCAGGAGGATTTCCAGCAGTATGCTGATGGCAATGGCGCGCTCTCCCGCCGCGCGACGCAACCATGACGCGACGACGATACCGACCGCGAACGCAAGGATCGGTGGGACGAAGTGGAGCGCTTTCGCCCAGTTGCCGACGGAGCCGTGGACCCACAGCAGGACGAGATTGGCCGTCTGGGCGTTGGCCATGACGCCGTGGACGATCCACGTATAGGCATCGAGATAGCCGCCGGTGAAGGCCAGCAACAGCGCGACAGGCACCGTTTCGTCGCGGCGTATCGACGAAGCGGCGGTGGTATCCATCGTACTCTTGCCCCAACGTCGGGTTTTGAAATCCTGCAACTCAACAGGGAGCGTCTGGCCGACCGCGAGGTTGATCTGGATCAAGCATCGGCGGCTATCACCAACCAGATTGGCGCAAATGGCTGGAGGGCCCGCCCATGAGCACGGTCAGATGGATCATATCCGCCGCGCCGGAAATTTTCCTGCTGCTGTCCGTCGCGCTCGGCACCATTCTTGGTCGCGTCAGAATCCGCGGCTTTTCGATAGGTACCACCGCGTGCACGCTCATCGTTGCCGTCCTGATCGGGCAGCTTGGCACCTTCACGTTTCCTTCCCTGCTCAGGATTATTCTCTTCAGCCTGTTCGTGTTCACGATCGGCTACCGATCCGGACCCGAGTTCTTTGCCTCGCTGAGCATCCGGACCCTGGCTCAGGTCGCGCTCGCGCTCGTGCTTGGTGGTACCGGCCTCGTCATCGTTCTCATATTTGCCCATGTGTTCGCGCTCGGTCCCGGCACCGCTTCCGGTCTTGCTGCGGGAGCCCTGACACAATCGTCGGTCATCGGCACCGCATCTGGCGCACTATCCCAGCTCGGACTGACCAAAGAGGTGCTGCAGCAACAGGACGCCAATATCGCCGCCGGCTACGCCGTCACCTACGTACTCGGCTATATCCTCACGCTCCTGTACGTGCCGTTTGTCGCGCCGAAATTGATGCGGATCGATCTGAAAGCGGAAGCTGCAAAGCTCGAGGCGGAGCTTTCGGGCGGCAACCCGCCACAAACTGAAAATCTGCATTATCGAAAATTCCAGGCCCGCGCGTACCGGGTGTCGGCAGCGGCGGGACGGACCGTCGGCGCCGTCGAAGACCAGATCGGCAGCCGCAGCGTGATCGAGCGGATCGTGCGCCAGGGCGCTGACGTCGAACCGCATCGCGATACTGTTCTTGAAGCGAACGACGACATCGTTATCGCAGGCCGCACCGCCGCCATCGTCGCTGCAAAGCCGATTGTTGGCACCGAGATCGACGCTGACGAGATCCTGAAGGCGCTTCCCGGCAACGTGGTCGAGGTCCTCGTCGACAATCGCAAGCTCCATGGCCGCTCAGTCAAGGAGGTGGCTGAACGCGTTGGCGACGCTGCGCGCGGCGTGTTCCTGCGCACCTTGACGCGGATGGGACGCGAGGTCCCCCTGAGCGCCGATACCCGCGTCTATGTCGGTGACGTCATGACGCTGGTCGGCAGCACCCGCAACATCGAGCGCGCCGCCTCGCAGGTTGGACAGATCCTGAGCTCCGACGACCGTACCGACATTGCATTCCTTGCCGCAGGCATTGCCGTAGGTCTTCTCGCCGGTCTCGCGAGCGTCAAGATCGGTTCAGTGCCCCTGACTCTGGGCGGCGGCGGCGGTGCCTTGATAGCGGGACTTTTCTGCGGCTGGCTGCGCTCGCGCCGGCCGACCATGGGTGCGATGCCGCCCGCCGCGCAGCAAACGCTGAGCGACCTCGGGCTCGGCGGCTTCATCGCGGCGATCGGACTCGGCAACGGCCACGCAGCCTGGGTCGCGATCCAGTCGCACGGTATGCTGCTGGTCGGCATGGGCCTGGTCGTCACGCTGGTACCGCTGATTGTGACCACCCTGTTCGCGCATCGCGTGCTTCGCATGAACCCGGTCATCATTTGCGGAGCGCTCGCCGGCGCCATGACGGTCGATGCCGCCGTGACCGGCGCCTGCGAAGTTGCAGAAAGCCAGACGCCGGTGCTCGGCGTCGCGGTGCCCTATGCTGTCGGAAACGTTGTGCTGACCGTGCTTGGACCGATCATCGTGGCCAGCACTTTCGCCGGTTGAAGGAGGCGCGCGTGAATCTCCGCCATGCTTCAACAGTGACTTACCTGGCGGCAGCATTGAGTATCCTGGCCTGCATTATTGCTCCAGCACGTGCCGACGACAATGTCCGCATCCAGGAGGAGGTCTGGGCTCTGCCGCTACCGCTGCCGATGTTCGCCTATGTAGTGCGGCCCGTCGGCGACGGCCCCTTCCCGCTGGCGATCATGAACCACGGCGTGTCGCTCAAGCCCGTCGATCGCAGCTTCTTCCCGTTGGTGGAGTTCCGTGGCGCCGCCAAATGGTTTGCCAAGCGCGGCTACTTCGTGGTTGCACCAGTCGGCACCGGCTATGGGGCAGCCGCGATCGATATTCCCGAGCATGGTCTCTACGGACCGTTCTTCTCCAAGGTCGGAAATTGCACCAATCCGAACTTCCACGACGCCGGCCGTGCAGTTGCGCAAGCCGATCTCTGGATCATCGACTACATGGTGGCCGAGAAGCGCGTTCTGCCGAAGGACGTGATCGTCATTGGACAGTCCGCGGGCGGCTGGGCTTCCATTGCGCTCTCGAGTGCAAACCCGCCGCAGGTCAAGGCAATCATCACATTCGCAGCAGGACGCGGGGGCCGCGTCGATGGCAAACCCAACAACAATTGCGCACCGGACAAGCTGGTCGAAGCGACTGCCGATTTCGGCCGAACCTCGCGCGTTCCAATGCTGTGGTTCTATATCGAGAACGACACGTTTTTCGGTCCCGCCTTGTCGAAGCGCATGCACGAGGCCTTCACCGCTGCCGGCGGCAGGGCCGAATATCATCTGATGCCGCCCTTCGGCAACGAAGGACATTTCTTCGTCGGCTCGCCTGACACGATCGCGACGTGGGCACCACTCGTCGAGAAATTCCTCGACGAACAGAAGTAGGCGCGGAGGACGCGCGGCTGGAGGCACTGACATGATCAACCCAGCTTCGACACCATGGCTCAAGCAGGCGCGCGCTTACCTATCCCTTTTGTTAGCAGCGACCGTTGTCGGACCGGCTTCAGCCCAGAACTCGGCAGCGCAGGAGCATGCGCGCGAGGCAAAGCCCGCCGAAATTGCGCCTCGCGGACAGCGCGAAGCCAAGGACATCACCTATGGCGACTGGCGGAAGCTTTGCGTAAAGCCCGGCGGCGCGCCGATGCTGTGCCGGACCTCGATCACCGGCAAGTTTGCAACGGGCCAGATGGCGGTGCGCCTGGACCTGATCGAGCGTGACGGCGACCGCACTGCCCGGCTCCAAGTGTTTGTCCCCGTCGGGATGTATCTGCAGAGGCCCGCCAAGCTGACGATCGATGGAGTAAGCGCCCAGTCATTGCCCTACACCTGGTGCCTGACCAATACCTGCATTGCCGCCGACGCAGCGGATCCCAAGTTCGTCAAAGACATGGATGGAGGCAAGGTCCTCCTGCTCGAACTCACCGATCCCAACCTTCTGTCTCTGACGACGTCGTTGCCGCTGGCACAGTTCGGCCCGGCTCACAAAGGCGCGCCCACACAGACCCTGGAGCAGGACATCGAGGAGTGAGCAGCGGCGGCTTCAGCCATGCTCTGCGCAGGCGCGTTCAATGGAGTCGATGAGTGCGCTTGCTGCGAAGGGCTTGGCCAGATAGGCGGCGCACCCAGACTCAATCGCGGCAACCTGATTCGCCCGGCAGTCGTTGCCGGTAATGTAGATGACGGGGACCGTGGCACCCTCGCTGGCGAGCCTGCGGCGGAGTGAGATACCCGACTCGCCGTTTAGATTGATATCCAGAACGATGCAGCACGCCTCTTCGATGCACCCATGACGAAGCAACGCACCCGCGGAATCAAAAGCAACCGCATCAAAGCCGTGCTTCCGAAGCAGCCGCTCCAAGCTTCGGCGCATTGATAAATCATCATCCACGACGTAAATCGGCTTACGTGCAAACAATGGACCCGTCTTTCTGATTGGAAACCTGGCACTCGCGTCGCAACGACGCTACGGGGCAAAGGTTCCTGCGCTAATCCGACGGCTAACGACGCCGGTATGTAGGCGGTCCAGGCCGAAATATGTCAATAACATTTCATATTGTCCCATCGTACAGGTCTGATCACCGACCTGACGAAGCCACGAAAACGGCCTGCATCACATCTTTGCCGAATCCAGAAGGCCGAGCCGCTCTGCAGCGGACACCAGTTCGGCAAACGATAGTACCTGCATCTTTGTCATCACTTGGTGGCGGTGCGCCTTCACCGTGCGTTCGGTCGTTCCAAGCTCATAGGCGATCTGCTTGTTGATTTTGCCGCGTACGATCAGGTCGAACACCTGTCGTTCGCGCCGCGATAGAGACCTCAAGCGAGAACGTAGCGAATCGAGCTTGCTGTGTTGACTCCGCGCCGCCTCCTGTTGAGCCATTGCCCGCTCAATCGCATCGATCAACTGTTCCGACGACACCGGCTTGGTCAGAAAATCCTCCGCGCCGGCCTTGATCGCACGGACCGTCGTCGCGGTATCCGCATGTCCGGTCAGAAAGACGATGGGCAGCGGCGAATGGCATTGGACGAGGGAGGCTTGCAACTCCGGCCCGCTCAGGCCCGGAAGCTGCACATCGAGCAAGATACATCCCGGATCGTCGGACCCTGGCGGATCATCCAGTAACTCCTGGGCGGACGCGTAGGTCACAACTTCATACCCAGCCAGTTTAAGCCGACGCTGGATCGCCATCCGAAAGGATGCGTCGTCGTCCACGACATAAACGAAGCCGGGCAAGTTTTTTCCTCGCTGGGTACTTCAAATGCAGAAAGACCAGATGCGCCTTAGTACCTGAGCAAAGCAGCACAATTGGAATGCCACAACCGCGAATGGAGCGTCTGTTTTCGGCATATTGCCGCACCATCTGACAGACACTCTGACGGGTTCTCATCAAGCGCATCGAACCCTTCCTGTACCTTGGTACAATGCACCTACAGACAATGGTTGAAAACCCCACTTATGGCCTAAACAACCTTCGCGGGAAGCGGATTTTCGGCGGCTCCTCATTCCCGACGATGGAAATACCGCGTCACCATCAGTTCGGGAGTTGGCCATGTTCGTTCGCACCGCTGCCGACGCCGCCTCGCGGCTTCATTCGCTCCGCGAGCTAGGGTTAAACACCGATTCAAACCCGATCATTAGTTTAAACGAATTTACCTACAAGAAAGGCTCGGAAGTCTACGGCGAAAAGGAGCCTGCGGAATACGTTTATCAGGTGAAGAGGGGCGCGGTGCGAAGCTATAAGCTGCTGTCCGACGGCCGGCGCCAAATCGGCGCATTTCACCTGGCCGGCGATATTTTCGGGCTCGAGAACGGCGGCGTGCACCGATTCACGACTGAAGCGATCGTCGACACCACGGTTCGTCTGGTCAGGCGCCAAAGCCTCGAGCTGGTTGCTCAGGGCGACCCCATGGTTGCCCGCAACCTGCTGAGCATGACCACCAAGAACCTTCAGCATGCGGAAGACCACATGCTGCTGCTTGGCCGCAAGACGTCGCTGGAGCGAGTCGCAGCCTTCCTGATCGAGATGGACAAGCGGCTGACGGCTGCTGGCATCATGGCGCTGCCGATGTCGCGGCGCGATATCGCCGACTATCTCGGATTGACGCTGGAAACCGTCTCCCGCGCACTATCGCGGTTGCATGAGCTCGGGATCCTCGGCTTCATCGGAAATACCCAGCGCCAGATCGTGCTGCTGGACAGGCTGAAGCTCGCTAGCCTCGATCTCCAGAACTAGACTTAGGTGCCGCAATCGCGGCGAGATGCTCGACCGTCTTGCGCAGAACCTCAAACAGGACCGCAGTCGACCATCCGAACATCAGGATTCCGTTCATAGCTGTCATGGGTCCCGTCAGCCGCCACCCCGCCACGGGCGTAATGTCCCCATAACCAAGCGTGGTGTAGTTCACAAACGTGAAATATAGCAGATCGCTGCCCGGAGGCGCCGCGCCGACTGCCGCATAGGCGAGCGCCCAAATGAGAACCTCGACAGTGTGCGCGACCATCAAAATGACAGCAGTGGTGACCATCACGGCCATCAGGTGCGACCGGGGCCGCGCCGTGTGCCTTAATCCGGCGGTACGAGCGATATCGATGGCCGCAACGGTCACCAGCGCGTGAATCATGATGTTGATCACGCTGATCAAGGTACCGAGCAGGAATTGGACCGCCATTACACACTCCTGGTGCCGACATCGAAGAAGCCGTCCGATAATCCCGCAAGCGCCGACCACGCCCCCCTCAACGCCTGACCGCAACCCGGATCAAGGAGAACGTATCACGATGCCCCGTTTGGAGCTGTCGAGCTACGGTTCATCAGCAGCGCCAACGTGTGTCTCGCGATCATGAGATCCTCGTCGGACGGCACGACGTAAACTGGAATGCGGCTGGCGGAAGACGATATCAGCTGCGATTGCCGCGCATTCTGCGCCATATCAAGCTTGACACCGAGCCATGCGAGCCGCTCCGCCACGCGCGAACGGATCGACGCGGAGCTTTCGCCTATCTCGGCGGTAAAGACAAAGGCATCGAGCCCTTGCAACGCAGCTGCGAGCATACCGGCGTTAAGGCCGACCCAATGAACGAAATAGTCGATCGCAAATTTTGCGTCGACATCCTCACTTGCCTCAAGCTGACGCATATCGCCGCTGAGGCCCGAGAGGCCGTTCAACCCGTAATCTCCGAGGAGAAACTCCTGCACCCTGGACGCTGCCATTCCCTTCTCCGAGAGGAGATAAAGCGCAACTCCGGCGTCGATCTGCCCTGGTCGCGCTTCCATCGGCAGTCCGTCTATCGCGGTGAATCCCATGGTGCTCTCGACGCTCCGTCCTCCATGGAGCGCGCACATTGATGCCCCACGCCCGAGATGCGCGACAATCACCCTCCCCATCGCGATTTCTGGCGCAACCTTCAGCAAGGTCTTCGCGATATATTCGTAGGAGAGGCCATGAAATCCATAGCGCCGTACGCCTTCGGCATGAAGCCAGCGGGGGATCGCGCAGTGGTCGGCCACCTCAGCATGGGTTCGATGAAATGCGGTCTCGAAGCAGGCGACCTGCGGGAGCGTTGGGAAGTCAGACAGGATCAAACGTATTGGAGCCAGATTGTGCGGCAGATGAAGCGGCGCCAATTCCGTCAGTCCATCCAGGCGAGTCAGGACCTCCTGATCAATCAGGACCGGGCGGTCATGCTCCGCACCGCCGTGAACGACGCGATGCCCGACAGCAATGGGGCTGATATGAAGCTCATCCCGCAACCAAGCGACTGCAATGTTCAGTGCGGCCGAAATATCCAGCACCGCTTCGATCGGGTAGGCGCGATTGGCAAGCGGATCACCGCCGGCACTGCTCGCTTGCAGTCGCGGGCAACGCCCGATGCCGCCGATCCGCCCCTTGATCTGCTGTCGTAAGATTCCTTCTCCTTCGACCGAATAGATCCGGAACCTGAGGTGGGAAGAGCCGGCATTGATGACAAGGATGGTATCCATGACACTCACGTCGCACTCGTTGGAGCATGTCAAAGCCCTGCATCAACACCGGCGGTCACAGCAACGGCACCAAGCGAGCTAGACAGTCAACGCTCGATCGCCAGTTTCGTCGGCACAGCACGTTCGGTACGAATCCAGGCCACCGTCAGCTCCCAGACCACAGATAGAATGATAGGTCCGATGAAGAGGCCGATGATCCCGTGGAAGAGGGTTCCTCCGATCACCCCGATCAGGATGACGAGCGCTGGCGTGGTCAGGCCGCGGCCCATGACAAGCGGTTTCAGGATGTTGTCGAGAACTGATACGATCACGAAAAACACCGTCAGCAGGAGGGCGATCGGAAATTCCTTGTCGGTCCAGATCCAGATGATGACCGGCAGGATGACGATGGCCCCGCCGATCTGCACGATCGACAGCAACAACACCACAAAAGCCAGCAGCCCCGCGCTGGCGATGCCGGCCAGCTTGAAGCCGATACCCGCCAGCAAGGCCTGGATGATGGCGACGCCAATCACGCCCTGGGCCACCGCGCGGATCGTGGCACCTGCTAGATCCAGAAAGTGCTCGCTCTGGTCCGGCACGACGCGCGACAGAAAGCTGCGCCCCGCAGCCACGAGCTGAGGTCCATACGGAAACAGCACCCCGGCCACCGCCACCGACAGCAGAAACTTGACCGTTCCCACCCCGGCATTGCCGGCAAATCCGAGCAAGGTCGCAGCGAATGGCTTCAGGTAGGGGACCACTGCACGCAAGAGCGACCGGAGATTAGTCGTCGCTTGGTCCCAGAGATCGAAGAGCTGAGCGCCGCCGATGGGCCAATCTTTGAGAGACTGCGGCGGCGAAGGCACATGCAGTTCGCCAGCCGTCACCTGGGCGGCGAGATCGGTGATCCCGTCGACCGCGCCCATGCCCAGCCAGGTCGCGGGCCCGATCACCACAGCAAGATTGACGAGAGTAAGGATCGTCGCTGCAAGCTTCGGTCGACCGCCCAGAAGGTCGGAGAGGCGCCGAAATACCGGGTTCAGCGCAGCGGCGAGCACGACACTCCAGGCCAATATGGGCACGAATGGACGGACCAGGAGAAGGGCCCAGATGAGCAACAGCCCCAGCAATCCCAGCCGGATCAGAAGCTGGATGATCTCGTCTCCTGAGAATATCTGGCGGAGTGTTTTCACGGACGCGCCTTCAGCTCATGCCGCGCATGCTGAGGCGAACTAGCCAGTCCCCTCGCTCAGCTGGCTTGATCCAGATCAACGAGCGCGCGCTCTTCTAGGGCTGAGGTCCGGACAGGTTCAGCTCACGCTCGGCCCGAAACACGTTGCCGTAGAGACTCGCGATCCATTGCCGGCCTCGGGACGTCACGTTGAGATAACGTATCGCCGGCTGGATCTGGGGAGCCACGTTACTCCAATAAAATTGCGGATATTTGTAAACGATGTCCGCTGGCGTCGCGTAGCCCAGGGTCTTGTTGAGTCCGATCTCTTCGAATTCGTAGAACAGCGCGTTCGACTTCTTCAGATAGTTGGGATCTCCGAGCTGACCGATGAGATCGGCGGCTCGCAGCAGCAATCCCTCCTCTTCGATGAGGCTGTCATTGGAGGACATTGTATAGGGAAATCGGGTATATTCGATCGCCTGAGCAACCCGGCCCGCATCCAGCTGCTCGACGGAATCCAGCCGTTCCAGGACGAACAACTTCGACCGATCTACGTGGTATGGCGCCAATGCCGCATCGGACGATCCTCGCGGCAGCCGAACGGTGCCGCCTTTCACGTCGGCTATGAACAGCTCGTCCTCATCGCCTTGAACGACACCGCGCACGTATCCGATGTCATGAGCAAGGCACGCGAGGATGAAATTCGCATAGTCATTTGCTGTGGTGGGCCGCAGCAACGCACGTCCCGTCAAGATATCGTGCCCGGCCAAGGTTACGAGCAACGTATGCTCGATATTGTGATACAGGGCATCGCTATTGCCGATGCACTCCATCGTGAGCTTGGCCGCGAACGGAAGCAGTTCGGTCAAACCGGCATGGGAGGCACCGAACCGGTCCTTGGTTTCCGTCGTCAGAAACGCGCCCAGAGCTTGCGACACCAGTTCCGGAACTGTGATCATCAGGTCTCTCCGCCATGGTATTGTCGACGATGCAGATCAAGCCATGTCTCTCTGCGATCAATGCTGGCGATATTCGCAGATTCTTCAAGCCGGCCGCGCTCTGCGACCTTAAAGACGATCCATCTGGTGCCGCGCCTCGGGCAAGCGGACCCGTGACCGGTCGGAGCCGCTCACGGTCTCCAACCTCTCTCGTTGATTCAAATCAAGGCCAAGCCGGTAACGAAGGCAAACATTTCATGTGCACGGCCATGCCGCCGGCGTGACGGAATTCTTCTCTTGCCGGTCAGTCGAGATTTAAACCACTGGAGGACATTATGAGGTTCATCAAAGGGGCATTTGCAGCAATTCTTACTGTCGCGAGCGCCATGATTTCTGTACCCGGAAGCGAAGCAGCGCCATTGCTCACCAACGTCGGCGTGATGAGAGCAGCGCTCGATAACGACGTAGTAAACGTGCGCTACGGAGGCTGGGGTTATCGCGGCGGATGGGGTGGAGGCTACCGCGGAGCGGGATTGGGCTATCGTGGTTTGGGATATCGCGGCGCCGGATATGGCTACAGAGGTTATGGATATAGAGGCTACCGTGGCTGGGGCGCCGGCGCGGTGGTCGCGGGCGCCGTCGTCGGTGGCGCGATCGCAAGCTCCGGCTACTATGGTGCATATCCGTCCTACGGCGGCGGATACTCCTCTTACGGCGGAGGATACGGCTATGATTATTGTCCGCCCAGTGCCTACAGCGCCTACGGAAGCTATGGCGGTTATGGCGGCTACTACGCGAGACGGAGCTACTATTCCGGCTGGTAGAATCTGCCTCGGATTCTCCTGAGCACGCGCTCTTGGTGCCAGGGCTCGTCTTCGCGAGCCCTGAAAGCGCCAACGCGGCCGTATACTGCCAATATTGTGAACTACCCCGCGCATTGCGTCGCAAGACCGGGCGTCGCCCTGGGAGTGCGTCCCGTCGCGCGCGCTGCTGCACGAGAAGCAGTGCGGTCCGGCACTCCGACCAACCGCGGCGGTCCGGTCGATCGCGCCGGCAGACGCTGCCTGGCTTGCACGATAAGACCACAAAAATGAGGGCCGGCGTTGCTGCCGGCCCCCTG
Organism: Bradyrhizobium sp. WSM4874; assembly: GCF_055811835.1. NCBI lineage: Bacteria > Pseudomonadati > Pseudomonadota > Alphaproteobacteria > Hyphomicrobiales > Nitrobacteraceae > Bradyrhizobium > Bradyrhizobium sp. WSM4874. The sequence continues at coordinate 60,232 of NZ_JBVVPR010000005.1, read as the reverse complement.
AAGACATCAGACCGAGAGAGTTCAGTACCTCGCGACGACGGGGTTGGCCCCTCCGAAGCGGTAATTGAAGCGCACGGTGAGCATATCCACGTCCTGGGTGATCCGGTCGTTTACAAAAGCGGCAAGGCGCGGATCGGCGACCGTGAACGAATTATTTCGGTGCCCCATGAACAGATGATCGTATTCGAGTCCCACCGACCAATTCGGGGTGAAGCCATACTCGAATCCGACACCGATGACACCGCCCCAGCGGGTTGCGCTTTGCGCCGCGAGCTCGGCGCCGGTCGCAGTATCAAGCACGCTGAGACGATTGTCTGTTACCGCAGCGCCGCCTTTCACGTAGAACAGTGACGCGTTCCAGGCGTAGCCGATCTGGCCGGTGAAGAGGCCGATGGCGCTCGTTTTGGCGCGCGTGGAGAGCGTCGGATCGAACAGGCTAACGCGCTGGTTGCTGAGATCCGCCCAATCGCCTTGAGCCTCCAGACCAAACACCCACTGGCTGGCCTGCCAGCGATAACCGAGCTGGCCACCGATGACGCCACCGGATCGATCGCGGCAGCCGGAAGCGACGGCGACGCCAGCCGCGTCAAGGAAATCCACGCAGTTGTGGTTCTGCGCCCAGCCACCATTGCCGCCGATATAGAACCCGGTCCAATTGTAGATTGGAATAATCGGTGCCGGTGGCGGCGCCTTCACGGCCATGTCGGCAGCCATGGCGGTCCCCGCCGTGCACAGCGCCACCAGACCAACGGTTGTCAGCAAAAGTCTTTTCATCATGCTCTCTCCTTGCCGGCCGCTTTTTGATTGCTCGAACGGCGGCTTGTTGCACTGCAATCATCCCCCAACTTCCAGCTGAAACTCTACGGGCGAGGGTACAAACTCCCCGTGCCAAAATGGCAACACTCAAGACATTTCGAACCAGACTCCGGGTTGCGTCGCCAACAGAGTCGAACGACCGGCGCCAGTATGCGAAAGCACCAAAAGGCAGCCGCCCGCTCCGAGCCGCCTCCGGTCATCAGCATCAGTCACCATGATGGACCGCTTATTTCTCCGGGTCGCGCTTGGCGTCCTGGCCGGCAACCTCGTCGCCTTGGTCTTGCTCTATCCAGGACGGAATGTCGCTCGAGGGGATCAGCCGTCGCGGCAAAAAGGGATTGAGCGTGCCTGCAAACACGATCAATCCCTCATTGAACTTCTCTCGCGCGAAAGCCCGCGCCTCGGCTTCGCTCTCGAATGTGCGTGTCTCCCGTGGGCTTCGCCTCTTCGGCAAGGTCCCACGCTTCTGCACCTCGAATGTTACGTACCAGGTCTGCGGCATCCGCCAGCTTCCGGATCGCGATCAAGCAGACATATGCCGGTGAACGATGATCGGTGAGATCATGTCGGCGTCCTAGTTGCGCCGCTCTTCACGGCGCTCCGTGCGCCCTGTACGCCTTTCCAGGCGGCGTTCAGTCCGGCCCGTGCGCCGTTCCTGACGCCGCTCGTGGCGGGCTCCCCGCCTCTCCTGGCGTCGCTCCATGCCGATCGTCTGAGCCGGCACTTCTGTTCCTAACAGCACCGTGCCGGATGTCGCCAATCCGAGCACAGCGGGCCATCCGAGCAATGAAAGAGCCTCGCGACGATCGAGTCGTTGAAACCTTGGCGTTTCACTCATGTCAGTTACTCCCGATCTTGAGGACGTTTGATTAGGCGACGCTTCGACGTGCATTCGTTGATCAGTATCAACGGCGGGCGCCCCACTCCGCAGCGACGAACGGAGACGCTCACCAGACCTGGTTGCCAAACCAGCCGTACTGCGGAGGTCGCGAGACGAGCCGGATATTTCTTTCAATGTGCCTCCTCACAATTTTGTTTTGACGCTGCGGCTTCGCATCAGCCTTTGCCGACGGACGCGCTGGCGGTCGTTCGATATCGAGCGGTCCAAGCCGAGCAAATGCCTCGCGCGCGCGCGTCTGTGGCAGGTCGGCGCCCGGCGGGGCGGCGAGCTCGACCTTGGGGACGTCGACCGCCACGATCGTGGGCCGGCTAGTGTCGAGAACGATCCGTTCGGGCAACCTCAAATCAGAGTGGATGCGGATAGTGGAGGAGCGCGCAACGCCATCGTGTATAGCGGGCCGGACCGGGACAAAGGCATCCGCAACGAAGAGCATCGCGAGCAACGCACCGCCGACATAGAACAGATATCGTGAGATAGGCATTGTCGGCGCCATCGTCGCCGCAGATTTTCGTCTGGCAAGCAACGGGCCACGGCGGCAGAATTGGCGAAGCAACGCAACCTGCATGGACGTGGTTGCCTAAATCGAGCCGCCGCCGCTTCCGCCGCGGCGCGCCCCTGGTGAAACACTTGCTGAGGCATGGGCGGCGCTTCGTGGTAAGCGCACGCACGCTGCAGCGGACTAATGTTCACCGCGCCCGACGCGGTTTCGCTTGAGCCAGATCAACGAATTGAATTATCGCAACACCGCCTCGCGTTAGTGCCGCATGGCATAGTCAGTGTCAGTGACATGCCCCTTGGTACAATGGCCGGAAGGGCAATTGCAGAGATGTGGCACGCAACGCAGAATTCTCACCGCGTACATCGAGCTTCTGGCAGGGAGGGCCGATGATGAGTCAATCCGAGCTGAGTTCGCGCGCAGCACTTTGCCGGCAGCTTGCAAGCCAGGATCCGGTAAACCAAATAGTCTGGATGGCCGAGGCAAGGAGCTGGTCACGCCAGGCCGCCGAGACGCTTCATGATGAGCACCAATTAAAAGGTGGCATCACCGCCCGATTGTTCTTCGCGTTCAGCAAATTGGTCGAGGCGCAACACGAGCCTACAAACGAAACAGCAGACATGATGAAGAGCAGGTCGAGAGGCGTCATGCCGTCTCGGAGCTTGTCGCCGACTGCCTGACGCATTCCAGCAAAAAGCGCTCGCACGATTGCATACTTCGCTCCAGTGTGGAGAAGCCGTCCCACGTGACAGCGCGCTTTCCGATGCGACCCGGCGGGCTGCACTTTTCAGACGTCGGAGCCTCCTCCTCCAGATTCACTTAACTCGCTCCGAACTGGATCCGGCGAATTCGAAGAGGAAGCGGACTCGATTTATTTCAATCTCTTGATCTAAAGCAAGTCGGCGGCCCAGTGCCGGGATGGTGTTGTAGCGTTGAACTTCATTTTTGGAGAACGTCCATGAAGTCGATAAGCGCAAGGAAAATTGCCGTTGCCGTCGCCGCGCTCGTATGCGGCACGACGCTGTCCATAGGCTGGACCGACCAAAGCGGAGTTTCGCTGAAGGTCGACAAGGCGCAAGCGGCGACGCGATTGTACGTCACTCCCTCTTATCGCGGTCACTACTACACTAACGAGAGTCTGCCCTGGTACGCCGTGCGGGCCTATTACTTCGGCGGACCATGGAGCTACGGCTATAGCGGCTGGACCGACTATGCGGCGCGCAACGGCATCGGTTGCGTCCCAGGCTCGTTGGTGAAGGGCGGTGACGGCATCATGTATGTCTGCCAATAGAGCTTGATAGCGGCGCGATGGACGGCGCTCATCAAGCCGCCCGTCGCGCTAAGCTGCGTTCCGAGATTGGTGACTGAGGGGGGAGGATACCATGACCTATGTTCTGGTCGTCATCAGCTGGCTCGGCGTCGCGAACGGCGCCGTAGTCTCGACGCAAGAATTTTCAAGCGCAGAGCGTTGCGAAGCAGCCCGGACGGCGCTGATGGAATACGCAAAAGCGCGCAGTACCGACGAGACGCTCAGGCCACTCTGCATACAGAAGTAAAAAAGCGACGAAAAGTGTGACGCATGCACCCGACCCCGACTGAAATCGTTCTGGTGTTTCGCCTTCGCTAACAGCTTCACGATTTCCACGGTTCGTTGATCTTGATCAATGGTCCGAGCGCCAGTCCATGGAGCGATCCAAATTCACTCTCACAGGCGGAGACTATCATGAAGCGTGGTTTGGTCACAAAGCTATCACTCGCGGCTGCCGTGGTCGCCCTTGGAGTGTCCGGCTCGATCGACTGGTCGGTCGACGAAGGCCTTTCGCTCTCGCTCGGCCGGGCTGAAGCACGGGTCGGGCGGCCCTTGACACCTGTATCAGTCGCTGGCGTAGCACGGCGCACCACCAGGCGCGCGGTCGTCGGCGGCGCGGCAGTCGGTGCAGCCGCTGTCGGCACGGCATGTGTCCGCGTTCTGGTCAATGGCAGCTACGTCTGCCGCTGATAGCCGTCGTTGCCGGCTCTGAACACCGCATCCTGCCGGATAATTTTTCTGCAGGATGTGCGGTTTCGGGTTTCGGAGCGCGATTGACGTGGCCGGATGCGAGCGGCAATGCACCGACCAAATCCTCGTTGGGCCACTGCAGATTTTTCAGTCTCCCAGCGGCCCTTTGGCGTCCCCGTCGCTTCCCTTCAGCAACTCGTATTTGATCCGCCGCATGCGTGCCTGGGCTTCGAGCGGCTTGCAATAGGCAGTTGACGCTGCGAGCAGGTCGATGGTGGCGAGAAACGCATAGCGCGACGCCGTAGGCTTGAGCGCGTCGGGCGCTTCGGGCACGTGCACGCCAAGCGCAATATCGGCGATTGAGGCCAGCCTGCTTTGCGGCTTGGTGATTGCCACGACCAAGGCGCCGTATTGCTTGGCGATACTGGCTGCGTCGATCACTTCGTTCGCCGCACCGGTGGTCGAGATGGCAACGACGACGTCATCCCGCCCGAGGGTCGCCGCGATCATGCGCATCAAGCTCGGGTCAGAGGCATGCGAGACGGCAATCCCAAGACGAAAGAACCGGTTCTGAACTTCCGCCGCCGCAAGAGTGGAACCGCCCCCCACCCCGAACGCTGCAAGCTTCGAACAGCCGGAGATAGCCTCGGCAGCCCCCTCGATGTCCTCCTTGCGAAGTCCCTCCTCGGCAGCGGCAATTGCACGACGAATTTCCTGAAACACCGACCGCCACAGCGCGGGGCGCGCCAGATCGGTCCCGACATGCGGGGGAAGCTCAACGTAGATCCGCCCAACCGCCATTGCTTGAGCCAGCCTCACCTTGAGGTCCCGGACGCCCCGGCAACCGACGGAGCGGCTGAACCGGGTGACCGTCGGCTCGCTCACGCGCGCCCGACGGGCCAGCTCGGAATTGCTGGCGTGAACGGCAAACTCCATATCGGCCAGCAGCACCGTGGCAACGCGTTGCTCGGACGGGCTGAGGCTTGGAGCGCTCTGCCTGATGAGGGAGATGATGTCGCCGACCACGACATTGTCGTCGCCCGACGGCTTCGAGATCGCTGCATCAACGGCTCTCGTCGGATGATTTCGCTTTGCACGCGCCATTGCCGCCCTTCCCCAGGTCAGATCCACCTGCGCCCTTGGCAAGAAGCTGCCGTAAGAAACCTTCAGCATCCGACCAAACGTATATCGGCATGCCCCATCAATAACAGCATTTTCCGCTTGATAATAGCCAAATTGTGTATGTAACTTTCAAACAAGCAATAGCGTGCCATCAGCCCAACAGCTGAAAGGCACATCCCCTGCACCGGGAAGCAGGCGGTTCAACAAGGCGGGAGGGCGATCATGAGATACGGTCCAAGTGTCTTGATGCGTGGCGTCGTGGGGCTGGTTACCGCGTCATTCTTGATTGCGCAGGCTAATGCCGCCACCCTGCTGCGCGAAGCCACCATCGGAGAACCGCCGCCGCTCGATGTCATGCTGACGACAGCCGATGTGGCATCGGTCATCGGCCGCCACATCTTCGAGACCCTGTATGCGCTGGACTCAACCTATACGCCGCGTCCGATGCTGGCCGAGAACGATCGGACGGAAGACGGCGGTCGGACCATCGTCATCGAGCTCCGCGAGGGTGTCCTCTTCCACACCGGCAAGGAGATGACCGCCAAGGACGTGGTCGCCTCGATGACGCGATGGGGCAGTTTCGGTGCGCGCGGCAAGCTCCTGATGGCGGCGGCTACGTCGGTCGAGGCGACCGGAAAGTATGAAGTCACGCTGAAATTGTCCGCGCCGAACGGCGCCTGGAAGGCTCTCATTGCGGACGTCAATGGCGGTCTTGCGATCTATCCGGAAGACATTGCCACCAAAGCGGGAAACCGGCCGATCGAGCAAAAGGACTATATCGGCACCGGGCCTTACAAGTTCGTGGAGTGGCGGCCGAACCGCTACGTCGAGGTGGAAAAGTTCGACGGCTACAAGCCGTTGAAGGAAAAGGGTGACGGCTTCGCCGGCGCCCGCCTTGCGAGCTTCGACAAGATCCGGTTCATTCCGGTGCCTGACGTCGGCACGCGCGTGAGCGGCGTGCAGGCGGGCGACTACGACTATGCGGAAATGATCTCCGGCGATCTGTACGAGTCCCTGAGCAAAGATCCATCGGTTCAGGTGCAGCGTACCAACGCGCCGATCTTCGGCCTTTTTTTCATGAACTCGAAGCAAGGAATCCTGAAGGACAATTACAAGCTCCGCCGCGCCATCCAGACCGCGTTGGACAAGTCGCAGGCGCTGCGCGTCGCCTTCGGTCCCAAGGACCTGTGGAATGCCGAAGGATCGATCTTTCCCAACGGCACACCCTGGTACTCGACGGACGGCGCCTCAAATTATAGTGCGCACGATCCGAAGAAGGCCAAGGAGCTCGCAAAGGAGGCGGACTACACGGGGGCGCCGATCCGCCTGCTGGTCTCGACGAACTATCAGGCACACTATGACGAAGCCTCCGTCTTCACCCGCCAGCTGGCCGATGCCGGCATCAATGTTCAGATGATGGTCGTCGATTGGGCGACTCTTCTGAAGATACGCGGCCAGCCGGAACAGTGGGACATCTTCGTCACCCACCATTCCTTCGCGCCCGACCCGCTGCTGCTCACGTTCCTGAATGCGAGCTATCCCGGATGGTGGGACAGCCCCGAGATCGGCTCGCTTCGGGCTGAGTTGATCAACACGACCGATCCAGCCGCGCGCAAGTCGACATGGGACAAGATCCAGTCGCTGATCTATGAGCAGGTACCCGTGATGAAAGTAGGCGATGCCTACACCTATGACATTGCGTCTCCCAAGCTCAAGGGGCTCAACCCAAACGGTCCCGTGTTCTGGAATGTGTCAACGAAGTAAGGACGGGCAATGAGGCCGCGAGGACTGTCGAGCGCCGGCGCCAGCGCGCATCGTTGCCGCTGAGCAGGCGCACAATCACATGTGGTCTTACGCATTCAAGCGCGCAGGAACGACGGCGGTGACGCTGCTGGCGGCGTCCATCATCATCTTCGCGTTCATCCATATCGTGCCGGGTGACCCGATCTATGTTTTGCTCGGTGACACCGCGACTCCCGACCAGATCGACGCCTTGAGACACCAACTCGGTCTCGACCAACCGATCATCCTGCAATATCTCACTTGGGCCGGCCATGTGCTCGAGGGCGACCTCGGGCGGTCGATCTTCTTCCAGGCGCCCGTGCTGTCGGTGATTGCCGATGGCGCCGAGACCAGCACCTTGCTCGCCACGATGACGATGATCTGGGTTGCGGTCATCGGCGTGCCGATCGGAATGATTGCGGCGGTCCGGCACGGCACGTGGCTCGATCAGGGATTGTCCGGCGGGGCGATGCTGATGGCCTCGATACCCACGTTCTGGGTCGGGCTCTATCTGATCCTGATCTTTGCGGCCTGGCTCGGTTGGTTTCCGAGCTCCGGTTATCCGTCGATCTTCGAAGGTGGCGTCGTCAATCTCCGCTATCTCGTCCTCCCCAGCCTGGCGCTAGCGGCTCCGAATGCCGCCTTGATCCTGCGGCTGACGCGCGCCAGCATGCTCGACGTCTCCCGGGAGGACTACGTGCGCACGGCGCGTGCAAAGGGAATCCGGCCGTGGCAGGTGGTGCGCCGCCACATTTGGCGTAATGCACTCCTGGCGGTCGTCTCGGCCTTCGGCTTCACCTTCGCCGCACTGCTGTCCGAAGCGGTGGTGACCGAAACCGTGTTTGCCCTGCCCGGCATCGGCCGCCTCGTCGTTCAGTCGATCCTTCGTCGAGACTACCCTGTGATCCAGGGCGTCATCCTGGTCATCGTGGTGGTTTATCTCCTGATCAATCTGATCGTCGATCTGAGCTATCGTCTGCTCGATCCGCGGGTCGAGCTCCAATGAGCAGCAATAGCGTGACCTTGTGGCTCAGGCCGTTCACCGCCCGCCCGATCGCGCTGGCCGGGCTCGGGGTCCTTGTGGCGACTGTGCTCGCCGCGGTCTTCGCGCCCTGGCTGTCGCCTTACGATCCGTATGCCATCGATCCCCTGATCCGTCTGACGCCCCCGAACGTGACCCACTGGTTCGGCACCGACCAATTCGGCCGGGATACTCTCTCGCGCACCATTCATTCATCACGCATGGCACTTCTGATCGGCTCGGGCGTGGTGGTCTTCGCCCTCGCAACGGGCGTTCCGGCCGGCGTACTTTCCGCTCTGTTTCCGCGGCTGGGTCACCTGCTGATGCGCATGGTCGACGTGCTGATGGCCTTTCCGACTCTGCTTCTCGCACTTGGGCTGATTGTCATCTTGAGCCCGAGTGTGGGCACCGTCATTCTGGCCATCGGGCTCGGCTACATGACGACGACGACCCGCATCGTCTACGGACTGACACTGCGCTTGCGCGCGGAGACCTATGTCGAGGCATCCCGCAGCATGGGTGCCGAAACGGCATGGCTCATCAGCAGGCACATCTTGCCGAACCTTGTCTCACCGCTTCTCGTACAGGCCAGCTTCGTCTTCGCGTTCGCGCAGCTCGGCGCGGCTTCACTCGATTTCCTGGGCCTCGGCGCGCCGCCGGACATTCCGAGCTGGGGCAATATGCTGGCGGAATCGCGCACCTTCATCACGCGCGCTCCGTGGCTGCTCTTCTTTCCGGGCATGATGATCGTGGCGACGGCATTTTCTCTGAACCTGGTCGGCGATGCATTGCGCGATCGACTCGATCCGCGGTTCCGTCAGGTCTTTGGTGAGAAGGGTTAGGCCGTGCTGACAGTTTGCGACGTTACGGTGTCAGTGGGGCCGGAGACCGCGCCGGTCGACATCGTCGCGGGCGTGTCCTTCAGCTTGGCCAAGGGCGAGATCCTCGGCCTCGTCGGCGAGTCCGGCTGCGGAAAGAGCATGACCTCGCTTGCAGTCATGGGATTGCTGCCGCAGCCCGGTCCCCGGGTCCGGGCCGGGCGGGTCCTGTTGGAGGGCTGCGACGTAACGCAGCTGCAGCCCTGGCAACGTGTCGAAGCGGGCCACGGCCGCATGGCAATGATCTTTCAGGAGCCGATGACCTCACTGAACCCGGTTCGCCGGATCGGCGATCAGATCGCGGAAGCCGTGCGCGTGCATGAGGGAATTCCGGGTGCAGCGGCGCTCGTCCGTGCGCGCGAACTGCTCGAACTGGTGCGTTTGCCTGACCCCAAAATGCAGCTGTCCGCGTATCCGCACCAGTTGTCCGGAGGCCAACGCCAGCGGGTCATGATCGCGATTGCGCTGGCCTGCCGGCCACAGGTGCTGGTCGCCGATGAACCGACCACAGCGCTGGATGTCACCATACAGGTTCAGATTCTCGGACTCTTGCGCGAGCTCTGCAACCGGCTGGATATGGCGATATTGTTCATCACTCACGACATGGGAGTCATTGCGCAGCTCGCCGATCGCGTCGCCGTCATGTACGCCGGCCGAATCGTGGAAACTGCGGCAGTCGATGCGCTGTTCGGCGCACCGCGTCACCATTACACCCGCGGACTGATGGATTGCATGCCGTCGCGAAATTCCGGTGCGCGCCGGCTGCCTACCATTTCTGGTCAGCCGCCGCTGCCAGGTTCGGTCGCTGCTGGCTGCGTGTTTGCCCTGCGTTGCGCAGCGGTGCGCGATGAGTGCCGCGTGGCGACCCCGCCTCGTCTGGAGGCCTCCCAAGGACACGAGGTGCTCTGCGCATTTCCGCTTGCCCGCGGGGAGCTGCCATGAGCGGCAATGTCATCCTCGATGTCCGGGACATGATGGTCTCGTTCAGTGCCAGGCGAGCCGGTCGGAAATACCGGGTGCAGGCGGTGGATGGTGTATCGCTGTCGCTGGCCGAAGGCGAGGTCCTCGGGATCGTCGGCGAGTCCGGTTGCGGCAAGACCACGCTGGGCCGAACCCTCGTCGGGCTGGTCCAGCCCGACAGCGGCAACATCAATTTGAAGGGAACCGAAGTGATCGGAGCCGGCGGCTCCGGCCTCCGCGAGATGCGTCTGAATGTCCGAATGGTTTTCCAGGATCCCAATGCATCGCTCAACCCGCGGCGCACAATTGGAGATTCGGTGGCGGAGGCGGCCGACATCAGCGGCTTCTTCAAGAGCCGCGCCGAGCGCAGCGCGGCCATAGCTGCCACCTTGACGGCCGTCGGGTTGAACCCGTCTTTCGCCGCTCGCTATCCCTACGAACTGAGTGGCCGGCAGCGGCAACGGGTCGGAATCGCGCGCGCCATTCTTCCTACGCCGTCCATCATCGTCGCCGACGAGCCGGTCTCGGCCCTCGACGTTTCCGTGCAGGCGCAGGTGCTCAATCTGATGATGGATCTGCGTGACCAGTTGAGACTGGCGATGCTCTTCATCTCGCACGACCTTGGCGTGATCGGACAGATCAGCAGCCGCGTTGCTGTCATGTATATGGGCCGGATCGTGGAGCAGGCCGGGACGCGGACGGTGCTGGATCATCCGCTCCATCCCTATACGCGCGCGTTGGTGGCAGCAATTCCGAAGCCGGATCCATCGAGGCGGATCCTGGGCGCGATCGAAATGGGTGAACCGCCGAGCCTCTTCACACGACCGCACGGTTGTGCATATGCGCCCCGCTGTCTAATGGCCAGCGATCGCTGTCTCGTCGATGTGCCACAACTTCGATCTGTCGGTGCGGACGGTCGGACAATCGCCTGCCACAACGTATAACCATCGAATGTCGCTGAGCGAAACGAGCCGCGCGAGGCACTGAGCCGGCAACGCTTGGGATTGATTTCTCCTCTATTCGAGCGTTCCCATTCACGCGGCGGCAGTCCGCGACCGCCATGCGGCAGGCACATGCAAATTCGGGAAGCCCGACGCCTGTTGCACCGCGATGTTAATCGCGACGCAGCATTCAAAATGAGACTGCCCGTTAAGCCGCGCACAGCTCCGATACGTGCGCTGCATCGGAGTTCGGTTAGCCTCCACTTCAAGAACCGTCGGCCCTGCCCGAACGCCGCACGACGCAGCGGACGCGCCAGGGCGCGGTGAAAAACAGCGACAAGAACGCCAAGGGAGGAGAGCAATGTTGAAAGGCAGTCTAGGACTGATCGCGTTGAGCAGCCTGTTACTTTCGGGCACAGCCTTCGCACAGGAGAAGATCAAGGTCGGCGTCACCGCGACGCTCGAAGGCACCTACACCGTGCTCGGCGAGGACGGCATCCGCGGCTTCCAGACGGCCCTCAACGTGCTCGGCAAGAAGGTCGGCGACAAGGAACTCGAATTTGTCATCGCCTCGACCGACGCGACGCCGGACTCCGCCGTACGAGCCGTGCGCAAGCTGATCGAACAGGACAAGGTGCAGATTCTGCTGTCGCCGCTCTCCGGCGACGAAGGCATCGCGGTCAAGAATTTTGCAAAGACCCATCCCGAACTGACCTTCATCAACGCCGCCTCGGGGGCCCAGGAAACGACCTATGTCGATCCCGCTCCGAACTTTTTCCGCTACAACATGGACGGTGCGCAGTGGCAGGTCGGCCTCGGCAAATACGCTTATGACGAAAAGAAGTACCGCAAGATCGCGACCGTCGGCGAAGACTACTCCTTCATCTATACGCAGGTATTCGGCCTCGTGCTCGAGTTCTGCGGTGCCGGCGGACAGGTCACCAACCGGCAATGGGTACCGCTCGGCACCAAGGACTTTGCCTCGGTTATCGCCGCACTGCCCGACGACGTCGACGCGATCTATCTCGGCCTCGGCGGGGCCGACGCCGTCAACTTCCTGAACCAGTACCAGCAGGCCGGCGGCAAGGCGCATCTGATGGGCGGCTCGATCATGATCGACCAGACCATCCTGTCGTCCAAGGGCAACGCCAAGAATGCCCTGATCGGCACGCTGGCCGCGAGCGGCCAGGCCGACACCTGGGAGAACCCGAGTTGGCAGAAGTTCGTGAAGGACTATCAGGACGCCTTCCCGGCCAACAAGCGCTTCCCGAGCCCATCGCTGCTCGCCACCAACTATTACGACTCGACCATGGCGCTGATCCTGGCGCTGCGTCAGGTCAATGGCGATCTCTCCAACAACCAGGCCAAGTATAAGGAAGCCCTCGCCAAGATCGAGATCGACGCACCCAATGGCAAGATCAAGCTGGACTCCAACCGCCAGGCGATCGGCACCAACTTCGTCACCGAGGTCGTCGACGACGGCAAGGGCGCGCTGTTCTCAAAGGTCGTGAAGGTGATCCCAAACGTCAACCAGACGCTGGGCTACGATCCCGCAGTGTTCGCCAAAATCGGTTTGCCGAGCCGCACAGTACCGGAATGTAAGAAATACTGACCTAGTCTCGTTCGCGAGCGATGATGACCGGGGAGAGATTTGCCAGGACGCGACACGTGCGCCCTTGCATTCTCTCCCCGGTTGTTGAACGCTACCAAAAAATACCAAGAGCTTTTGGGAGGAGAGGCATGAGCCGGGCGCTCGCCGTCTTCCACGGCCGCTTTGGTCGGGCGACGGTCTATCAGTTGAACCGCCCTTTCAACATCCACGCACATCGCGAAGGTCATTTGATCTTCCATGTCGGCGGACGTTCCGCATGCATCGATGTCAGCGACGGACGTTACGAGCTCACAGAAGGTTCCGTCGTCGCGGTCAATCCGTGGGAGCCGCATAATTTCCTGCCATCCGATCTCGAAGGCGGCGCCGTTTTCTTCGTGCTCTACGTCAATGCAGAGTGGTTCGCGCCCGACGCGCCCGGCGCCGACCGCCTGCGCTTCGGCCGTACCCAGTTCACGCGGTCGGTTGCGCTCGACAAGCATATCAGGCACGCAGCCGCCCTCGTGTGCGGCGCCCCCTCTCTCAACAGCCTCGATGGCGAGCTGAGAAGTCTCATCGACATCTGTTATGACGAAAGCTGGCAACAGGCCGCGACCGCGCGCGATCCGCGCGCAAACGGTTCCGTCACGGATTTTCGTGTGCGCAAGTGCATCAAGATGATGTCGGAGAGTCCCGGCGCCGAGATCGAACTCGACACCATCGCGCGCGAATCCGGCCTGTCGCGGCCGCATTTCTACCGGCTGTTCCGCACCCAGACCGGCGTCACGCCACACCTCTATCTCAACACGCTGATGATGGAGCAGGCGCTGGAGGCGCTGGTGGCGAGCGAAGCGCCGATCGCCGATATCGGCTTCGATCTCGGTTTCTCGTCGCAGAGCGGATTCACCCGCTTCTTCGCCGCCAATGTCGGCATGGCGCCGACCGATTATCGCCGCGCGGCCAAGGTTTTGCGCGCCTGACCGCACGCGAAAAGATACTCACGATCAAACGCCTCCCTTTCAGCCGCATTAGGATAGGCCAAATGCGGTCCCGAAAAGAGGATCGCGCGCGATAGGGAGCGCATGTTCATGGCAGGGCTTGCGGCCGGCAACGGTCTGCGTGCCCCTCCGTCCTGCTTGCGGGATGAGAGATGGGGTGACGTGAAGACGGAGCGGCGATCATGACCCGCTTTGTCGAACGCCATCCCGCCTGGGCATTGATCGTCATTATCGCGATCGCGGTGGCGCTTTGGCTGATTTTCGCGGTGTGGCCGCAGGGCCTTGAAGATGCGGTCGGCCGCAAGCGGGTCTTTCTCAACGCGCTCTTCAACGGCATCACGCTCGGCGGTCTGTATTTCCTGGTCGCCAGCGGTTTTACGCTGATCTTCGGCCTGATGCGTAACGTCAACCTCGCGCACGGCTCGCTCTATTTGTTCGGCGGCTATGTCGGCTACGCCATCAGCGCCGCGACCGGCTCATGGGTCCTCAGCTTCATCGTCGCTTTCATCCTGACGGCACTGGTCGGCGTCCTGCTCCAGGTCCTCGTCTTCCGCCGCATGGAAGGCCAGGACTTGCGCCAGACCATGGTGACGATCGGACTCTCGATCGTGTTCGCCGATTTGATGCTGTGGGCCTGCGGCGGCGATTTCTATCAGATCCAGACCCCGAACTGGCTGATCGGACCTGTGGAGCTGCCGCTGGTCACCGCGGTCAAATCCTCAGGCGAGCCGGTCTATCTCCGCTATCCCCTGGTCCGGCTCGTGATCTTCGCCGCCTCCGTCGTAATCGGCGTGGCGATGTGGCTCGCGCTCAACCGCACGCGCATCGGCATGATCATCCGCGCCGGCGTCGACGATCGTGACATCCTGGCTGCGACCGGTGTGCGGATCCAACTCGTTTTCGTCGTGGTGTTTGCGCTCGGCGCCGGCCTCGCCGGCGTCGCCGGTGTCGTCGGCGGAACGTTCCAGTCGCTCTCGCCCGGCGAGGATATCCGCTTCCTGCTCGCCTCCCTCGTCGTCGTGATCGTCGGTGGCATGGGCTCGATCCCGGGTGCCGCGCTGGGCGCGCTCATCATCGGCCTCGCCGAACAGCTCGGCTCGGTCTACATCCCGACCTACGCCATCGTCGTGACCTTCCTGATCATGGTTCTGGTGCTGGCAATTCGGCCGCAGGGCCTGTTGGCGAGGCGCTGACATGTCCCTCGCTCACGACACCCGCGTCACGGTTCGTCCCACTGCTGCGGTGCAGCGCTCCAGATTGCGCGGATGGCCGGAGATCGACAATCCGGCGGCCTGGGCCGTCGCGGCTATCCTCCTGATCATGCCGCTGATCGCCAACGGCTTCTTCCTGATCGAGATCTTCGCGACCACGCTGATCCTCGGACTCATGGCGCTGAGTCTGATGTTTCTTGCCGGCTATGGCGGCATGGTGAGCCTGATGCAGCTCACCATCGCGGGTTTCTCCGCCTATATGGTCGCGGTGTTTGGCGCCAGCGGCAACGCCAATATCAGCCTGGGCTGGCCGTGGTGGCTTGCGGTCCCGATGGCGCTTGCGCTCGCGACCATCTTCGGCACCCTCGGGGGCGCGCTGGCGGTGCGCACCGAAGGCATCTACACCATCATGATCACGCTCGCGATCGGCGCGGCGTTCTATTATTTCACCAACCAGAACTGGGCGATCTTCAACGGCCATACCGGCATCAATACCGTTGCCACACCGCATTTCTGGGGCGTCAACTGGCGCGCCGACATTCCCTTCTACTATATCGTGCTCGCGGTAGCCGCGCTGTGCTACTTCGCCGTCGACTACATCTCCCGCGCACCATTCGGCCTCGCGCTGCAAGGTGTACGCGATAATCCCCGCCGCATGGCGGCACTCGGCTTCAACGTCAATGCGCATCGCGTCGCGGCCTACGCCTTCGCGTCCTTCGTCGCAGCGTTGGCGGGAGTGCTCCAGGTCTGGAATTATCGGCAGATTTCGCCGGGATCGGTGAGCGTCGGAGCCTGCATCGATATCCTCATCATCGCAGTCGTCGGCGGCATCACGCGCCCTATCGGACCCTTTATCGGCGCGCTGATCTTCGTGCTGCTGCGCACTTTCGCACTCGACTTTCTGGTCAAGCTGGGGCTCGACGGCAACCGCTTTCGCCTCCTGATCGGCCTCGGTTTCCTCGCGATCGTGTTCTGGTCCTCGGACGGCGTCATCGGGCTCTGGCAGAGCTGGCGGCGCCGCCAACGCTCCGGCGCGGCAAGTTCAAGCGGGCGTCATGGCCGGGAAGCTGGTCGAGAATCTGGCCAAGGATCCACCCAAGGATCCCGCCATGGATAGCGTCGCGCAACGCCTCTCTGTCGTGGGCGCAGGCGCGGCGCTGGAGCTGCGCGGCGTGACGCGTCTGTTCGGCGCGCTCGCGGCACTCACCGACATCACCATTACCGTCCGCCCCGGCGAACGGCGCGCCGTGCTTGGCTCCAACGGCGCCGGCAAGACCACGCTGTTCAACTGCATCACCGGCGACTTCCCACCTTCTTCCGGCACCATCCGCTTCTTCGGCGAGGACGTCACGCACTTCCCGCCCTATGAGCGCATCCGCCGCGGCCTGCGCCGGACTTACCAGATCTCAGCGCTGTTTCCCGGCCTCACCGTCCAGGACAATGTCTATCTCGCCTGCCGTGGCGTCTCACGGGGGCGCTTCTCGTTCCTCCGCCCCGGTCAGAACGATGCGTTGATGCACGCGGCCGAAAATCTCGTGCAGGCCGTCCATCTCTCGGGTGTGAAGGATCAGCGCGTTGCCGAGCTCGCGCATGGCCAGCAGCGCCAGCTCGAGATCTCACTTGCGCTTGCCGGCGCGCCGCGATTCGTCCTGTTCGATGAACCGGCCGCGGGACTGTCGCCGACCGAGCGTGCCGAGCTGATCGAGATATTGACGTCCCTGCCCGCGCATATCGGCTACATCATCATCGAGCACGACATGGACGTGGCCCTGCGGGTCGTCGAGAGCGTCACGATGATGCACAATGGGCGGATCTTCAAGGAAGGCCGTCCGCAGGAGATCGAGTCAGATCCCGAAGTGCAGGAGCTTTACCTCGGAGGCGGCCATGAATGAGGTCCGCCGTACCGCCGCCGCGCTCGAAGTCCGTGGGCTGGACGTCTATTACGGCCATTCGCATGCGCTGCAGGGCGTAGATCTGACGCTCGAGGCCGGCGTGTTCTCGGTCGTCGGCCGCAACGGCATGGGCAAGACCACACTGTGCAAGGCCATCATGGGGCTGGTGCCGGTCAGCGGCGGCTCGATCCGCATCCGCGGCGATGACATCACCCGGCAGCCGCCCGCCCACATAGCCCGGCTCGGCGTCGGCTACGTTCCGCAGGGACGCCGGCTGTGGCGCTCACTCAGCGTCGACGAGCATCTGCAGCTTGCCGCCGGCTTGCGCCGCGGCGCCTGGACGGTCGAGCGCATCTACAAGACGTTTCCGCGGTTAGCCGAACGCAAGGATCACGGCGGCGCTCAGCTCTCCGGCGGCGAGCAACAGATGCTTGCGATCTCCCGCGCGTTGCTCACCAACCCGCGGCTCCTGATCATGGACGAGCCCACCGAGGGGCTCGCGCCCGTGATCGTGGCCCAGGTCGAGGAGATGCTGCTACAGCTTGGCGAGGACGGCGACATGTCCGTGCTCGTGATCGAGCAGAATATCGGCGTGGCTACCGCCGTGTCGCGCAACGTCGCGATCATGGTCAATGGTCGCGTCAACCGCATCATCGATTCGGTGCGGCTTGCCGCCGATCGCGAAATGCAGCAGCGCCTGCTCGGTGTCGGAATGCACGCCGGACTCGAGCTCGACCTCGACGTGCCGCCAGCGGATACGGAAGCGAAGCCTTCTCCGCAGCAGACACGTCCAGGCGGCGCAACCCGCATCTACCTGTCCAACCCGACGCCGCCGACACGCTGGTCGCAGCCCGTGCCGATCGCCCGCATCGAGGCTGCGGCCCGCACGTTCTCGACACAGGTGATGCGTCTCGACGAGACGGCACGGCGCAAGCGCGAACCGGCCGCGACGCAAACGCAGGCCTCCCCGGTCGTGCTCGTCGTCGGTACGCTCGACACCAAGGGCACGGAGCTCCGCTTCATCCGCGACATCATCGCCGGGACAGGCCTGCGAACCCGATTGGTCGATGTCTCCACCAGCGGCAGGCACGCGGCCAGCGACGTCTCCGCCCAGGAGATCGCCTTGAACCATGGTCGCGGCGGATCGGCGGTGTTCGGACCTGACCGCGGCGCCGCCGTCACCGCGATGGCCGACGCCTTCGCCAGCTGGCTGCGGCGCCAGAACAATGTTGCCGGCGTGATTTCGGCGGGCGGCTCGGGCGCAGCGTCGCTTGTCGCGCCGGGTATGCGGACGCTTCCTGTCGGGGTGCCGAAGCTCATCGTCTCGTCCGTCGCCTCCGGTGACGTCGGGCCCTATGTCGGCCCCGCGGACATCACCATGATGCATTCGGTCGCCGACGTGCAGGGCCTCAACTCGATCTCGCGCGCTGTACTGGCCAATGGCGCCAACGCGCTGGCCGGCATGGTCAAGGCGCGCCTTGATCAGCCTGCACGGAAGGATCGCGGCGACAGCGGATTGCCGGCGGTCGGCATCACCATGTTCGGCGTCACCACGCCGGCGGTGCAGAAGATCGCGGCCGACTTGCGCGAGGATTTCGAGTGCCTGGTCTTCCACGCCACCGGCGTCGGAGGACGGTCAATGGAGAAGCTCGTCGATTCCGGGCAGCTCGCAGGCATCATCGACCTCACGACCACGGAGGTCGGCGATCTCCTGATGGGCGGTGTATTCCCGGCCACCGACGATCGCTTTGGCGCCATCATCCGCAGCCGAGTGCCTTATGTCGGCTCGGTGGGCGCGCTGGACATGGTGAATTTCGGTGCCCCCCAGACCATCCCGGAACACTACCGCGGCAGGAAGTTCCACATCCACAACCCGCAGGTCACCTTGATGCGGACCACGGCGGAGGAAAACGAGCGCATGGGGCACTGGATTTCCGATCGGCTCAATCGGATGGACGGCCCGGTGCGCTTCTTCCTGCCCGAGGGCGGCGTCTCTGCGCTCGACGCGCGAGGACAGCCATTCTGGGATCCGGACGCGGATGCGGCGCTGTTCCGAACGCTGGAGCGCAACGTGCGGCAGACCGCCAACCGTCAGCTCATCCGCGTTCCCAAGAACATCAATGATCCCGAGTTCGCCTCCACCATTGTCAGCGCGTTCCGAACATTGTTCGGCCGCACCGGGGCGCGCCGGAGACTAGCGAGGTGACCGATGGCCCGGTTTGAACGCGCTGCACTGTTGAAGCGCTTCCGCGACATGGCAAGGCGCGGCGAGCCCATCGTCGGCGGCGGGGCCGGCACCGGCTTGTCGGCCAAATGCGAAGAGGCCGGCGGTGTCGACCTCATCGTCATCTACAATTCCGGCCGCTACCGCATGGCCGGCCGAGGCTCGCTCGCGGGATTGATGGCTTACGGCGACGCCAACGCGATCGTGCTGGAGATGGCCGGCGAAGTGCTGCCCGTCGTCACCAGAACGCCAGTGCTCGCCGGCGTCAATGGCACGGATCCGTTCCGCGACATGGATCTTTTCCTGGACCAATTGAAGGCGCTCGGCTTCGCCGGCGTGCAGAACTTTCCAACCGTCGGCCTTATCGACGGCGTCTTCCGTGCCAATCTCGAAGAGACCGGCATGTCCTACGCGCTCGAGATCGACATGATCGCAAAGGCGCGCGAGAAGGACCTGCTGACGACGCCCTACGTCTTTAGCGAGAAGGAGGCCGCCGCGATGGCGATCGCGGGCGCGGATATTATCGTCTGTCATCTGGGCCTGACGACGGGGGGGACCATCGGCGCGCAGACCGCACACAAGCTGACTGATTGCCCAGCGCACATCGACACCTGGGCCTCCGCCGCGCTCGGCGTCAACCCGGACATTCTGGTGCTCGCTCATGGCGGACCGATCTCCGATCCTGACGATGCCGATTTCATCATGAGGAACACACGCAATTGCCACGGCTTCTACGGCGCCTCCTCGATGGAGCGGCTGCCGGTCGAGCGGGCGCTGACGGATCAGGTTCGCAAATTCAAGGCGATCGGCGCGCGATAACGCCGAAAGGTCGAGGGAGAGAAACATGTCAGGGACTCTGGTCGGTGAATTGATCCTCTGGTTGATCGTCGCCGTCGTGGTGATCGTGGTCGGCGTCTACATCGTGAACTGGCTCTATCATCGCTCGTCCAAGGAGACATCATTCGTTCGCACCGGCCTGCTCGGCGAGCGCGTTGTGATCAACGGCGGCGCCTTCGTGCTGCCGTTCATCCACGACTACACGCCGGTCAACATGAACGTGCAGCCGATGGGCATCGTTCGCTCCCGCCAGGACGCCGTGATCACCCGAGACCGCATGCGCGTCGACATCGAGGCTGACTTTTATGTCCGGGTCCAGGCGACCCGCGAAGCCGTGTCTATCGCGGCCGCCACGCTCGGCCGCCGCACCATGGAGCCCGAGCAGCTCCACGCCCTCCTCGCCGGCAAATTCATCTCAGCCATTCGTTCCGTTGCCTCGGAGATGACCCTCGAGCAGATGCACGAGCAGCGTGGTGAGTACGTCGCCCGCCTCAAAGCCAACGCGGCAGAAGCACTCGCCCAGAACGGACTCGAGCTGGAGTCAGTCGCGATCACCGATCTCGACCAGACCGATCTCGAATTCTTCAATCCCTCGAACCGCTTCGACGCCGAAGGTCTGACCCGCCTGATGGAGGACATCGAGGCCAAGCGCAAGCTGCGCAACGACATCGAGCAGGATTCGATGATCAAGATCCGCTCCCGCAACCTGGAGGCCGAGCGGCAGGCGCTCGAGATCGAACGCGAAAGCGAGACGGCGCGCCTCGAACAGGAGCGTGACATCGAGATGCGCCGCGCCCTGCAACGCACCGAAGTCGCACGTGAGCGGGCCCTGCGCGAGACCGAAGCCGAGCAGGCGCAGATTTCCGCCCGTGAAACCATCGAGAAGGCGCGAATCGCCAACGACCAGGCGATCGCCGAAGCCCGCATCGCTTCGGAGCGTGAGACCCGTCAGCGGGAGATCGAGCGCACCCGCACCATCGAGGAGAAGGAACTGCTCGCACGGGAGGATATCGAGAAGGCCCGGATCGCCAACCAGCGCTCGATCGATACCAGCCGCATCGCCTCCGAGCGCGAGGTGCGCCAGCGCGAAATCGAGCGGATGCAGACCGTCGAGGAAGCCGAGATCACCGCCCGCGAGGCGATTGAGAAAGCGCGTATCCAGCAAGACCGCGTCGTGACCGACGCCCGCATCGCCAACGAAGAGGAGACCCGGCGCCGCGAGATCGACCGGACCCGCGCCGTGGACGAAGCCGAGATCGCCGCCCGCGAGACCACCGAAAAGGCCCGCATCGCCCAGACCATGATCGTCAATGTCGAGCGCATCGCATCCGATGAGCGCACCCGCGCGCTGGAGATCCAGCAGGTGCGGAACATCCAGGAAGCCGAGATCGAGGCGCAGCGCGCGGTCGAGGCGGCGCGCATCGCCCGCGAGCACAGGCTCGCCGTCGAGCGCATCGCGGTCGAGCAAAATACCCGGCAGTTGGAGATCGAACGCAACCAGACGCTGGAAGTCGCAGAGGTCACGGCGCGCGAAGCCACGGAAGCTGCCCGCATCACCCAGCAAGAACGCGTTCGCTCGCTGGAAATCGCCCGAAACCGCGCCGTCGAGGAAGCCGACATTGCCTCACGCGAAGCCATCGAAGCCGCCCGGATTGCGCAGGAGAAGTCCGTTGCAGCCGAGCGTATTCAGGCCGAGCGTGACACGCGCGCGCTCGAGATCGAGCGCACCGCCGTGCTCGAGGCTGCCGAGTTGAAGCGTCGCGACGCCATCGAGCGCCAGCGCATCGGCGTCGATCTCGCGCTCGAAGCCGAGCGGATCACGTCCTCCAAGAAGCGCGAAGTCCTCAACATCGAGCACAAGAAGGCGATCGAGATCGCGGACGAGGACCGCGTCATTGCGCTTTCGACCAAGAAGTCCGAGCGCATCGACGCCGACCGCCAGGTCAGGCAGGCCGAGATTGTCGCGCGCAGGGAGGTCGAGACCACGGATGTCTCGCGCGAGCATGCGCTGGAGGCGGCGCGGATCGAACGCCGACGTTCCATCGAACAACTCGAAGTCGCCCGTGTCCAGTCTCTCCAGGAAGCCGAGATTGCCGCGCGCGAGGAGGTCGAGCGCTCCCGCATCGCGTCCGATCGTGGCCTCGACGAGGCCCGCATCGGCCGCGAGCGCGAGCTGCGCAAGCTCGAAATCAATCGCGAGAAGGAGGTCGAGACCGTTCTGATGGAGAAGGCAATTGCCATCCACCTGAAGTCGTTGGAGGAATCTGCGGCCAAGGCCTCGGCCGAGGAAGCGCGGGTGCATGCCACTGAAGCGACCGAGCGTGTCATCACCGCGCGCGAGAGCGAGATTGCGAAGCGCCGTAAGACCGTGGAGATCCTGATCGCCGAGAAGCAGGCGGAGGAGACGCGAATTGCCGCGGAAGCCGAACGGATCCGCGCTGCGGTCGAGGCCGAGGCGCAGCGTATGCTCAACGAGGCCGAGAACGTGCTGACCGACCAGGCGCGCTACTCGCTGTTCCGGCGAAAGCTGCTCGACCGCATCGAGGGCATCGTCCGTGAGAGCGTCAAGCCGATGGAGAAGATCGAGGGCATCCGCATCCTCCAGGTCGACGGCCTCAACGGCAACGGCCATGGCGGCAATGGCGGCCGTAGCGCGACCGACGAGGTGATCGACTCGGCGCTGCGCTACCGCGTCCAGGCGCCGCTGATCGACTCGCTTCTGGCGGACATCGGCGTCGAAGGCGGCAGCCTCGCCAAGATGCCAGGCCTGATCCGGGAGGCTCGCGACATGCAGGGCATCAAGGACTCCGCACGCAAGGGCGGCGTCGAGAAGCCAGCCGCTGCACCCTCGCCTTCGGCCGAGGGTGAGCCGCCCGCCGAGCGCAGCCCACGGAAGAAGAGCTGAGGTCGCACCATGGCCCGCGTCTACGTCTCGACCGTCGTCAACGCGCGCAACGACCGCGTCTGGGCGCGGGTGCGCGACTTCAACGGTCTGCCGAACTGGCATCCGGCGATTGCGGAAAGCCGCATCGAAGGCGGCGAGCCCTCCGACAAGATCGGCTGCGTCAGGGATTTTCGCCTGCGCAACGGCGATCGTATCCGGGAGAAGCTGCTCGGTCTGTCCGATTACGACATGTTCTGCACCTACTCGATCCTCGAATCCCCGATGGGGGTCGAGGACTACGTCGCCACGCTTCGGCTGACGCCGGTCACGGATGGCGACCAGACCTTCATGGAATGGACCGCCGAGTTCGACTGCGCGCCCGAGCGGGAGGCGGAGCTCGTCGCAAATATCGGCGGCGGCGTGTTCCAGGGCGGCTTCGACGCCCTCAAACGCCAGTTCGGAGGCTGAGCGCCGTGCCGCACATCGTCAAGAGCACGATCGTGGATGCGCCGACCGGCTCCTTGTGGGCCGTGCTGCGCGATTTCAACGGGCACGATCGTTGGCATCCGGCGGTCGCGACCTCCACGATCGAGCGCGCGCAGGCCTCGGACAAGATCGGCTGTGTCAGGCGCTTCAAGCTGCAGGACGGTTCGGAGCTGCGCGAGCAATTGCTGACGCTGTCGGATCTGGAGCAGACCTTCAGCTATTGCCTGCTCGATACGCCGGTCCCGATGTTCAACTACGTGGCCCACGTCCGCCTGCTGCCGGTCACGGACGGCGACCGCACCTTCTGGCACTGGGAATCCCGCTTCTCGACGCGGCCGGAGGACAAGGACCATATCACCCACATGGTCGCGGAAGATATCTACCAAGCGGGGTTCGACGCGATCCGCCGGCACCTCAAGGAGGCTGTGTCAACATGACTGTGACGGTGAAGACCTTCACGAGTTCGAGTGAGGCCGCCGCAGCGCTGTCGTCCGATCGCAATGCGCGCTATCTCGGCGGCGGCACGCTCGTGATGCGCGCACTGAACGAAGGCGACATCTCCATCTCGACCGTCGTGCGCGCCAATGACCATGCCTTGACGCGCATCGACCCCTCAGGCCCGCGGATCACACTGGGTGCCGGCGTAACTTTCGCCCGGATTCTGGGCGAGCGCGACCTGGCTTTCCTGCACGCTCCTGCCCGCTCGATTGGTGGCCCGGCGGTGCGCAACATGGGTACGGTGGGCGGCAATCTGTTTGCGCCCAATCCCTATGGCGATTTCACCGTCGCCCTGCTTGCGCTCGATGCCACCGTGGCCCTGCAAGGCGGCTTTGGATCGCGCGACATTCCGATTGAGGAGTTTTTGCAGTCACGTGAAAGGCAGGCGGGCACGCTCGTGCTGTCGGTGTCCTGCACGCGGCCGGCAAACGCGGAGGCTTTCCGCTACCGCAAGATCGCACGAATCAAGCCCAAAGGCGGCTCGGTCATCACGCTCGCCGCACATCTGCCTATCAGTGGCGGGCGGGTCGCCGGGGCACGCATTGCATTGGGATCGATGGCGCCGACGCAAATACGTGCGCGGGCGGCCGAACGCGCGCTGGAAGGCCGCTCGCTCGATGCCGCGACCATTGCGGCCGCAGCCTCTGCAGCCGTGGAAGGAACATCGCCGTCCGACAACGCGCTCGGCAGCGCCTGGTATCGCCGCGAGATCGTCGGCGTACATCTACGTCGTCTTCTCTTGGGTCAGGAATAGATCGTATGGCCAAGACTGCCCTGCAATTTCGTCACAACGGCAGCGATGTCGCCATTTTCGTCGATGGCGGCACTAACCTGCTCGTCGCGCTTCGCGAATTGATCGGCGACATGACGCCGAAGTTCGGTTGCGGCCAGGGGGGCTGCGGCACGTGCAGCGTCCTGATCGACGGCGAGCTTCATCTCTCCTGTCTGACGCTGGCCGAGACCGTCGCCGGCCGCTCCGTCGAGACGCTGGATAGCCTGAAGCAAGGACCAAACCTGCATCCGCTGCAACGCGCTTTCGCCGAGAATTTTGCTGCCCAGTGCGGCTATTGCACGCCGGGCATGCTGATGGCGGCCAAGGCGCTGCTCGACCGCAATCCCTCCCCGAGCCGCGCCGAGATCGTCGAGGCGATCTCCGGCAACATCTGCCGCTGCACCGGCTACGAGCCGATCATCAACGCCATCCTCGCCGCCTCCGGCGGCCGGGTGAGCGCCTGAAGGACCAGACCATGCTGGAACTGCGCAAAGACATTTTCGCGGACGAGCGCGACGATAATCTCAACGAGATCGGCAAGGGCACACAGCGCCAGGACATGCTCGGCCATGTCACGGGCACATCGAGCTATTTCAACGACCACAAGCTCCAGGGCATGCTGCACCTGAAAGTCGTCCGCTCGACCCATTCTCATGCAAGGATCCGACGGATCGACACCGCGGAGGCCGAGCGCTCCGCCGGCGTGCGCCGGATCATCCGCGGCTCCGACGTGCCCCGTAACCTCAACACGCTCTTGAGCCTGATCAATTTCGGCAAGGACGACGAACCGTCGCTGGCCGTCGACAAGGTCCGCTACAAGGGCGAACCGATCCTGGCTGTCGTCGCCGACAGCGAGCGCGAGGCGTTCGAGGCGATTGCAAAGGTGCGGATCGACTATGAGCCGTTGCCTGCCGTGTTCGACGTGGAACATGCGTTGAAGGCCGGCGCACCGGTCGTCAACGAAACTTATCCGAAGAATGCCTTCATTTATCACGACGTATATGACCACCAAAAACTCCGCTTCGGCGATGCCGATGCCGCGCTCGCGACCGCCGATCACGTGCTCGAACAGCGTTACCAGATGTCGCCCATCGAGCACGCGCCAACCGAAACGAACGGGTCGATCGCGGCGCCCGACACCAACGGGCGCTATGTCGTCTATACCTCGACGCAGGCGCTGTTCTTCTCGGTCGACACCTGCGCCAAGATTCTCGACGTCCCCTCCAATACCTTCCATTTCATCGGCGGCACCGTCGGCGGCGGCTTTGGCGGCAAGGTGGACACGCTGACCGAACCTTTATGCATCCTGGGTGCGATGCTGACGGGACGTCCCGTGCGCTACGTATTCGGACGCGAAGAAGAGATGCAATACGGCCCGCCGCGCGGCGCAGAGCGCATCTACATCAAGGACGGCGTGATGCGCGACGGCCGGGTCGTCGCGCGAAAGATCCGCGCATATTTCGACAGCGGCGCATATACACGGCTCTCCAGTTATGCCGCGGTGAAATGCGCAGCCCATCTGCCAGGACCCTACACCATCCCGAACGTCTATGGCGATGTCTACTGCGTCTTCACCAACCGTACGCCGGCGACCGCGATGCGCGGATTCGGCGTCACCGCAATGGATTTTGCGATCGAGTGCCAGATGGACAAGCTC
This sequence comes from Bradyrhizobium sp. WSM4874, assembly GCF_055811835.1. Lineage (NCBI taxonomy): Bacteria > Pseudomonadati > Pseudomonadota > Alphaproteobacteria > Hyphomicrobiales > Nitrobacteraceae > Bradyrhizobium > Bradyrhizobium sp. WSM4874. The sequence continues at coordinate 34,269 of NZ_JBVVPR010000005.1, read as the reverse complement.
GCGAACCTCGTCGGCATGGATCCGATGGAGTTCCGTATCCTCAATGCCTATCGCGACGGCGACATGAAGGCGCATCGGCGCGAGGCCAAGAACACGGCACTGATCGAGTGCGTCCAGGTCGCTGCCGAGAAAGCCAAATGGCCGATCCGCGACGAGTTCAAGCGCGCCTCTTCCCGCAAGGACGGAGGCGGCAGCCGCGCCGCCATCCCACGGACGCCTGCTGACATCCACGCACGGACAACCGCGCCGGCGCAGCAGCGCACGAGCTATGATCGCCTGCCGACGGCCGCGTTGCACGAACCGCCGCGCGAGCCCTCACCACCAGCGCCGGCCCCGCCGCAGCCACCACGACCAGCATCGCCCTCGCATGCGGCGGGCCGATTCTCATCCGTGTTCGGCACCAGGAGGCGTTGAGATGACCCGACATCGCGGACGCGGCATCGCGTCGGTCAATTATCCCATCGGCATGAACCTCGGCGGCGATCCCAGCCAGGCCCTGGTTCATTCCAATCCAAGCGGCAAGTTCACCGTGGCGCTATCCTCGATTGACCTCGGCCAGGGCATGAAGTCGGTAACGCGGCAGATCTGCGCAGAGACTCTCGGCGTACCCGTCGAGGACGTTTACGTCGACACCGCCGATTCCGACACCGGTCCGCATTGCATGGGCTCGTTCGCCTCCCGCGGCACCCATCGCGTCGGCAATGCCGTGATGGCGGCGGCGCGCGAGGCGCGTGGCGTGATGATGGAGGCCGCCGCAGAGGAACTCGAGGTCAACGCCGCCGATCTCGAAACCGACGGGCGTGGCAACATCCACGTCAAGGGCGCGCCGCACCGCTCGATCTCTACCAAGGACGTCGCCATCGCCGCGCAGTTCAAGCAGGGCAAGACCATCTCTGGCCGCGGCATCTTCCTGGTTCCTCTGTCCAATGTCGATCCGGAAACCGGCGAGATGTCGCCGGCGACCTGCTACGCCCACGCCTGTCTCGTCGCCGAGGTCGAGGTTGACGACGAGACCGGCGAGGTCACGATGATCCGCATGGACTCCGCCTATGAGCTCGGCCGTGCGCTCAACCCGCGCCTGGTCGAGCAACAGCTCGTCGGCGGCGCGTGGATGGGCGTCAGTCACGCGCTCTACGAGACGCCTGAACCCTATTATCCCGACCCTAACCACGGCCCTCGCGACTTCGTCGAATATGTCATGCCCGGTCCTGGCGACATCTGTCCGCACGACATCGCCGTGTTGGAACGTCCCGCCCCCGATGGCCCCTTCGGCGCCAAGGGTCCGGGCGAAATGTGCGCGAATCCCGTATTGCCGGCGGTTGCGAATGCCATCTTCAACGCCGTCGGCGTCCGCATCGACGATCTGCCGATTACGCCGGAGAAGGTGCTGCGCGCGATCAAGGCCGAGGGCGGCGCGCGCCCTCAGGCGCGACGCTGAGGTCTCGATGGCCGTCCGCAGCAACATCGTCGGCATCGACAGCCCCGAGGCACTGGAGAAGGCATTACGGGCGGCCTATTACCTCGCCGACGAGGGACTGGCGACCGCAGCCTATCTCGGGCTGGCACTCGGCAAGCCATTGCTGCTCGAGGGCGCGCCGGGCGTCGGCAAGACCGAAGCCGCCAAAGCCATCGCCGCTGTCCTCGGCCGGCGACTGATCCGCCTGCAATGCTACGAAGGCATCGACGCGTCCGCCGCGCTCTACGAATGGAACTATCCGCGCCAGATGCTCGCAATCCGCCAGGCCGGCGATGAGAGCATCGATATCTACGGCGAGACGTTTCTGATCGAGCGACCGATGCTGGCGACGCTTCGCGCGCCTGATTCAACTGTGCTGCTGATCGACGAAATCGATCGCGCCGACCAGGAATTCGAAGCCTTCCTGCTCGAATTCCTGTCCGACTTCCAGATCTCGATCCCGGAACGCGGTACGGTGCGCGCCTCCGAGCGCCCGGTCGTCGTTCTAACTTCAAACCGCACGCGAGATCTTCATGAAGCGTTGCGGAGGCGATGCGTCTATCACTGGATCGACTATCCCACCGCTGAGCGCGAAGCGCGCATCGTGATGATGCGGGCCTCCAGCGTCGCCGAAGGGACCGCGCGGGCCGTCGTCGCGGCGGTCGAGAAGCTGCGACGCGAGCCGCTCAGCAAGGCGCCCGGGATCGCCGAGGCCGTCGACTGGGCTGAGGCCGCCACGCTGCTGCACAAGGGCGGCGCGCGGTGGCCCGATGCCTTCAGGCGCTCGATCGGCGTTGCCCTGAAAGACGAGGAGGATCTGCAATTCATCTCGCCGCGCCTCGACGCCTTGCTGGCGGAGGCTTCTGCATGAGCGCCGAACCCGAACTGCCGCGCGCTGCGCGTGTTTTCATCACCTTCGTCGGGCTGTTGCGAACGAACAGGTTTGCCGTCGCACCGGAACAGACGACCTCGTTCCTGGCCGCAATCCAGTTGCTCGGTCCCCGCCGCCTGGAGGACATTCGGCAGGCAGCCCTCGCAACACTGGGCCCTCCACCGGAGCGTCGCGCAACGTTCGACCGGCTGTTCGATCTGCACTTTCGTGGAAACGAGGCAATCGAGCGCGTCGATGACGGTGAGGACGACGAGACGGTTCGGCTGCAAGAGGAGGCCCGCGGAAACGACGAGCCGCTGTTGTCGGACGAGGCCAATGAGTCCGGTCTCGCAGCAGCGCGCGCCGAAGCCCTCGTCGAGCGCCGGTTTGCGCAGCTCTCGACCACCGATGCGCTGCGCCGGCTGTTCCGCGAGGCGCCCGGACGCCTACCGAAGCGGCGCGGCCATCGCCGCATGCGGGCACGCAGCGGGCCCTACGCGGATTTGCGCCGCACCCTGCGCGACTCCGTTCGCAGCGACGGCGAAATCCTCCGGCTGGGACGTTTGAAGCGGCGGCAGCGCCCACGCAAGGTGTTGCTTCTGATTGACGTCTCCGGCTCGATGAAGACCCGCACCGAGGAGAATATGAAGTTCGCGCACGCGCTGGTGCAGGCGGCGCCCAACGTCGAGGTCTTCACCTTCGGCACACGGCTGACCCGCATCACCCGGCCGTTGCGTCTCAAGCGGCGCGAGCAAGCGCTCAACGCCGCGGCCTATGTGGTAAGCGACTGGGACGGCGGCACCCGAATCGGCGATGCACTTCAGGCCTTTCTCGCGGTGCCCCGCTTCGGCGGATACGCGCGGGGCGCCGCCGTGATCATCGTTTCCGACGGCCTGGAGCGGGGCGAACCCGATGCGCTGCGCGACGCGGTCGCGAAACTATCGCGCCGTGCGTGGCGCGTGAGCTGGCTGACGCCGCTCGCGTCTGGTCCCAGCTTTCGCCCGCAGACCGAAGCACTGGTCGCGATCGAACGCTTCGTCGACGACCTCGTCGATGGTGGATCGAGCGCGTCGATCGTCGCGCACGTGCTGGCGCTGGGACAAAGGAGAGTTGCGTGACCGACATCGTCGATGGGCACCATCATATCTGGCGCCAGGCCGACCTGCCCTGGCTGGTGGGTCCGATGCAGCCGCGCATCTTCGGTCCGTACGAGCCGATCCGGCGCGATTACCCGATCGAGGAATATCTCGGCGACCTCGAAGGCAGCGGCGTCACCCGCTCGGTCTATGTCCAGACCAACTGGGCCAATGACCGCTTCGAGGACGAGGCCGCCTGGGTGCAGAAGACGGCCGAGGAGCACGGCTGGCCGCATGCCATCGTGGCTTACGCCGACTTTTCAGTGGGCGACGTGCGTCCACAGCTCGACCGCCTGAAGCGCTATGCTCTCGTACGCGGCGTTCGCATGCAACTGCATTGGCACGAGAACCCGCTTTATCGCTTTGCCGCGCGGCCGGATCTCTGCACCGATCCCGAGATCCAGCGCAATATCGCTCGCCTTGCGGAATATGGCTGGAGCTTTGACCTTCAGGTGTTCACGCCGCAGATGCCGGACGCCGCACACCTTGCGGAAGCCTGCCCGGAGGTGACCTTCATCCTCCAGCACGCCGGCATGCTTGAGGACCTTTCACCCTCAGGCCGCGCGGCGTGGCGCGCCGGGATGGCCCGCCTCGCCGCCTGCCCGAACGTCGTGTCGAAACTGTCAGGGCTCGGAACCTTCATCCACCGCAACGACCCCGCGCGTATCGCATCCGTCCTGACCGACACGATCGCGATCTTCGGCGCCGAACGCTGCTTGTTCGGCTCGAATTTTCCAATCGAGAAATTGTGGACCAGCTACCGCGAGTTGATCGATGCGTTCCGTGCCGCCGCAGCGCCGCTGCGAGATGATCAGCGCGAAGCCATCTTCAGAACCACCGCCATGCGCGTCTATCGGCTCTGAGCGCCGAGGAAACCAATAAGAACGGACACAGGGAGGGACGGAATGCCGCTGGAAATCAAGATCCTGGACTATGGCGATATCGAGCTGGAATCGAGCTTTCTGGTTCTTGGCCACGACTGCGGCCGCACGCGCCGTGTCCTCACCCTCGGCTTCCTGATCCTCGGCGGCAAATACCCGGTCGTGGTCGATACGGGTTACCGCTCCAACCAGATCATGGAAACGCTGGGGATGCGCGGCCTGCAGTATCACGAGCACATGATCGAGAACCAGCTTGCGCGGCACGGCGTGCGGATGGGCGATGTGCGTTTCGTCTGCCACACCCATCTGCATATCGACCACGCCGGCAAGGACGATCTGTTTCCGATGAACACGACCGTCGTCCTCAACCGCCGCGAGCTCGAATATTCCGTGTCCGGCCTGATGCATCCGCAATATCCGGCGCCAGATATCAAGCATCTGATCGACCGTCTGCACACTAAGAGTGCGCTGCGCTTTCTCGATCTCGAGATCACAGGTCCCATCGAGCTGATGCCGGGCGTCTATTGCGACGCCGCGAATGCGCATACCGAGGGGTCGATGAACATCATCGTCGAAACCGCCGACGGCATCGCCACCATCTGCGGCGACGTCATCTATGATTTCAACGACCAGATCGTGACGCCCTTCAACGAGATCCACGACTGGGAGCCACGCACCACCGGCAACCACGGCGCCACCAAGCGGGCCGAGAAGGCCGCCATCAAAAAGCTGCTCAGCAATTCGCGCTATCTGCTGCCGGTCCACGACCGTCCCGCCAAGATCGAAGGCGGCAACGTCGTCGGCCGGCTGCACGACCAAGTCCCCGGACCGATCGTGCAATCCCTGCCCCAGCGCAACTGGTTTCCCGCCTAGACGCCAGAGGATGGACGATGACGCACGTCACCTTGCGCCCCGAATTCGAGACCCTGATCGACCCCTACGCACCGGTCGCCCAAGTCGGCACCGGTTTTGACTTCACGGAGGGACCGATCTGGCATCCGGTCGATCATTATCTGCTGTTCTCGGACATGCCGGGTGACGTGCGCCGGCGCTGGGATGCGCGGCGGGGCGTCGCCGAAGTCAAACGTCCGTCGAACAAATGCAACGGCATGACCTATGACGCCGAGCTCAATTTGATCGTTTGCGAACACGCGACATCGTCGTTGATCCGCGAGCGGCCGGACGGGCGGCGCGAGGTGCTGGCCTCGCACTTCGGGGGACAGGAGCTCAACAGCCCCAACGACGTCTGCGTGCACTCCTCCGGCGCGATATATTTCTCGGATCCCTGGTACGGCCGCATGCCGGTCTATGGCGTCGAGCGGCCAAGGCAGCTCGGCTTCCAGGGCGTCTATCGCGTCGTGCCCGGCGCCGAGTCGAAGCTCGTCGTGGACCGCAATCTGTTCGACCAGCCGAACGGGCTGTGCTTCTCGCCCGACGAGAAACTGCTCTATGTCAACGACACCGTGCAGGCACTGATCCGCGTGTTCGATGTCAATCCCGACGGTTCTCTATCGACCGCGCGGGTGTTCGCGAGCGGCATCCGCTCCGAGCTCGAGCCCGGCTTGCCCGACGGCATGAAGTGCGACCAGCACGGCAACGTCTGGGTCACGGCGCCCGGCGGGGTCTGGGTCTATTCGCCGCAGAGCGAGCTGCTCGGCAAGCTCCGCCTGCCCGAGCTCGTGGCCAACCTTACCTGGGGTGGGCCGGATTTCCGCACGCTGTACCTGACTTCGACGCACTCGGTCTATGCCATTCCGACCAAGGTCGGACCGCGCCACGAGCCCTATATGAGCGGCAAGCGAGGCAGCGGCACAGCGACCGGCTCTGCTTCCGCTGCACCCGTCCTCGCCGACGGCGAAATGCAGCTCGACCCGCGACGCTGTGCCATGATCATCCAGGATCTCCAGAACGACGTCATCATGGACGGTGGCGCCTTTGCCGATTCCGGCGCACCCGGGCATGCGCGCCAGCAGCATGTCGTCGAGAATGTCCGCCGCCTGGCCGAAACCGCGCGGGCGCGCGGCGTCGCCGTCATCCATGTCTGGTTCGTCGTCGAGCCCGGCGCGCCCGGTGTGACCTTGAATGCGCCGCTGTTCGAGGGTCTCGTCGACAGCAAGGCGATGGTGCGCGGAAGCTGGGGCGCCGCACCGGTGTCAGGTCTCGAACCACGGCCCGGCGATTTCGTGGTCGAGAAGGTGCGAATGAGCGCCTGGGAAGGCACGAAGCTCGAAACGATCCTGAAAGCAACCGGCCGCGACATGATCATCAACACCGGCGCCTGGACCAACATGTCGGTCGAGCACACGGCGCGGACCGGTGCCGACAAGGGCTACTTCATGGTTGTTCCTGAGGATTGCTGCTCGACCATGAACGCCGATTGGCACGCTGCGTCGATCAACTTTGCCATGCAAAACGTCGCCGTCGTGACCAAGGCCGATGCGGTCATCAAAGCGCTGGGATGAGCGGTGGCGAAGCTCCTGCACCTGTCCTGCTCGCCCCGCGACGACTCTTGGTCAAGCGCCGGCGCCCGCGTTTTCCTTGACGGCTTTCGCCGAGCTCGGCCCGATTGGGACGTGGACGTCATGAATCTCTGGCGCGAGCGCCTGCCGGAGTTTTCAGGCCCCATTGTCGAAGCCAAGTATGCACGGATGAAGGCGCAAGCCTTCAACGACGCGCAGCGGGATAGCTTCGCTGAAGCCGAGCGGATGGCGGTGCGCTTGGCGCTTGCCGATCGTGTGCTGATCTCAACTCCCATGTGGAACTTCAGCATTCCCTATAAGCTTAAGCAATGGTTCGACGTCATCGTCCAACCCGGGCTCACCTTCCGGTTCGACCCGTCCCTGGGATATATCCCGCTGCTGAAGGACCGGCCGACCATCGTCATCATCGCCAGTGGCAGCGATTTTGCCACCGGCATGAACCGCGGGCGCATCGACATGGCAACGCCTTACCTGCGCGAAATTTTGCGTTTTGTCGGGATCAGCAATGTCCGCTTTATTCCGATTGGGCCAACCACCGGACCGCAACAGCCCATCGAAGCGGCCCGCGAAAGAGCCCACCAACGTCTGGCCGAAATGGCCGCGAGCTTCTGATGCGCCTCGCAGGCCAGTCGAGGTTACGGCAGATTGTCCCGCAGAAAAATGTCAATGCGGATGCGCTCCTGGTCGGGGCTGATGGGCTCACCCGAACAATGCGCGAGCAGAACTCTCGCCGCAGACCGTGCCTCGTGGCCGGGATCCTGGTTGATGATTGCATCGAGCGCGCCGCGCACCAGGAAACGCCGTGTATATTGAGTGAGCTCATGGGCAATCCAGACCACCTCACGCGCGCGGCCCGAGGCCTCGAGTGCGTCGGCGATGCCACGGTTGCCGGCGCCGCAGCAGTAGATGCCGCGAAGATCGGGTTGGCGCGCGAGCAGTGCCGCAGTGAGCTCCCGCGTCCGCCCGCTGTCGTCGCGGCCCTCGACCACCGGCAGCGCGAGCAGGTTCGGATACTCGCTGGACAGGATCTGGTGGAAGCCGAATTGCCGTTCGGTGTGATCGCGCAGCGACAACGATCCCGCGATCACGGCCACCGTCCCCTTGCGACCAGTGAGGAACCGTCCCATCAGCGTTGCAGCGGTGCGGCCTGCCGCCGGATTGTCGATGCCGACATAGTGCAGGCGACGCGAGCTCGGCGCGTCCGACACAAGCGTCACCACAGCGACCCCGCGCGCGGTGAGTTCGTCGATCGCCGCGCGTACCCTGGGATGGTCGAGCGCGATGACGGCGACGCCCTGATACGCCGGCGAGAGATTTTCCAGCGCGACGGCGAGTACATCCGGATCGAACACGTCAACATGGAGGATATCAATGAAGCCGCGCTGGCCGGCGAGCCAGTCCGCGGTGCGCTGGACCTGCTCGGTCAGGTTGGTCATGAAGCTGTTGCTGCCGGTCGGCAGCACGAAGGCAAAGCGGAACGTCTGCCCGCGGGCAAGCCGAGCGGCCGCGACGTCGGCGCGATAGCCGAGTTTTGCCACCGCGGCCTCGACTCGCGCGACGGTCTTGGCGCGCACGCCCTCGCGCCGGTTGACGACGCGGTCGACCGTGGCGAGAGAAACACCCGCCGTGCGCGCGACGTCCTCAAGCGTGGCACGAATCACCGGCTGAGTCGCACCAGCGTTCATTCGCGCGCGGCCCACAGCATGCCACGGGTCATCAACGTTCGGATCTCCGGTACGTCGAGCTCGTAGGCGCGGTGGCCGAGCGAGGAATAGAACACCCTGCCCGCGCCGTATCGCTTCTTCCAGACCACGGGCATCACCACGCCCTCGATCCAGGGCGCGTGCTCGCCGGTGAAGGTCGTCGTCGCCAACACCTCGTTGGCGGGGTCGACATGCATGTAGTATTGCTCGGAACGGTGCTCGAAACTCTTCAGGCCCTTCATGATGGGATCATCCGGCTTCGTCAAGTCGACCTTGTAGTCGATGATGTTGCCGGGATGCGCAACCCACTGCCCTCCGCACAGGAACTGGTAGTCGACGGAATCGCGGAACGCGTCCCCCATGCCCCCATGATGGCCGGCGAGCCCGACGCCGCTGCGGACCGCAGCGCAGAGATTGAGCGCTTCCGCCTTCTCGATCTTCGCCATGGTATAGATCGGGATGATCAGTGACAGGTCGTGAATCGCGGGATCGGCGAACGCGGCGGTGGTGGTTTCGGTCCGCACCTCGAAGCCTTCCGCTTTCAGCCAGCCGCGGATCATCGACGCACAGAGATCGGGATCGTGCCCCGGCCAGCCGCCCCATACAATCATTGCCTTGCGCATGTTTCTGTCCTTAGTCGATCTGTCCGGTTTCACGCCCGGCCGGCAGCATCGCAGGCCGCTCGACGTAGCTCTCGATCTTGACGCGTCGCCCTTCGTCGGCAGAGGTCTGGAACGCCTCCATCACCTCCAGCACGTGGAAAGCGAGCGCGCCGCTGGCACGATGCGGCCGGTTGTTCAGGATCGCAGAGGCCATGTCGGCGACGCCAATGGAACGGAACTCGCCATCGACATGACCATGAGTCAGCGGCACCGGCTCCCAGTCGCCGCCGGTCTTGGCGACCTGCACCTCGCCGCCGAAGCGGTTCGGATCGGGCACCAGCATGCTGCCCTTGTCGCCATAAATCTCGATTGGCGCGTGCCGGTGCTTCGGCACATCAAAGCTCATCACGATCGAGACGACCGCTCCGCTCTCGAATTCGAGCGTGCCGGCGACATGGGTCGCAACTTCGACCGGGATCAGCGTTCCGTTCATTGGCTGGCTGGTGACCAGCCGCTCGGATTTCGGACGCGCGGTCGAGCCCATCACGCTCGCCACCGGGCCGAGCAGCTGCACGAGATCGGTGATGTAGTACGGCCCCATGTCAAGCATCGGCCCGCCGCCGCGCAAATAGTAGAAACCCGGCGCCGGATGCCAGCGCTCGTGGCCGGGGCAGCCGAAGAACGCGCTACCGGCCACAGGCGTGCCGATCGCACCATCGTCGATCAGCTTGCGCGCGGTCTGGTGTCCGCCGCCAAGGAACGTATCGGGCGCGCAGCCGACGCGAAGACCCTTTTGCGCGGCGAGATCCATCACCTTGCGGGCTTCCGTGACGTTGATGCCGAGCGGCTTCTCGGAATGAACGTGCTTGCCGGCGTTTAGCACTGCGAGGCTGACGTCAGTGTGGGCGAGTGGCACGGTGAGATTGATGACGATCTCAATATCGTCCCGCTTGAGCAGTTGATCGACCCGCATCGCCGGCAGTCCGAAGGCGGAGCCCTGCCGCTCCGCGACGTCGCTGCGCATATCGGCGAGCGCCTTGATTTCCATGACCGGGAATCGCTGGGCCGCCTTCAGATAAGCGGTGCTGATATTGCCGCAGCCGATGATGCCGATGCCGACTTTTCTCATTGTGATCTCCGTGAGGTACCGTTCACCCCTTGACCGCGCCTGCGGTGAGGCCAGCGACGATGTGTTTCTGCGCCAGAAGAAAGAGAACGATCGTCGGCAGAATGGTCAGCGTGATGAAGGCGAGGATCAGATGCCACTCGGACGAATACTCGCCCTGATAAACCATGATCCCGAGCGGCCAGGGATAGAGCGCGTCGGTGTTGAGCATCACCAGTGGCAACAGATAGGCATTCCAGCTGTTGACGAAGGTGATGGTACCGACGGTTGTCAGGATCGGCCGCGATAAGGGCAACGTCACATAGCGGAAGAATTTGATATAGCTGCAGCCGTCGACCAGCGCGGCCTCCAGCAGTTCGTAGGGGATGTCCTTGAAGAAACGCCGCAGCAGCAGCACGCTCATCGCAAGACTGAAGGCCGTCTGCGGCAGGGCAACGCCAAAATATGTATCGAGCAATCCGAGATCGCGCACTTTGATGAAGAGCGGCAGCACCGCTGTCGCGGCCGGAAACAGCAGGCCCAGCGTCAGATAGCTCAGCAGCATCGAGCTGCCGTAGAACCTGATATGGGCGAAGGTGAACGCCGCCATCGAGGCTACGATCAGGGTCAGTGCAACCGTGAGGGTCGAGATGATCAGCGAGTTGCGCAAGAGCTGCCAGTAGCGCGCCGAGAACAGGATGTCGGCATAGTTCTGCCACTCCCAGTGACGTGGCAAGCCGAACGGATTGACGCGCAGTTCGCCGAGCGATTTGAAGCCACCGAACAAGGTCGCGAGCAGCGGTACTACTACGATGATGGCAACGACGGCGAGGAACACCATCTTGAATAGCATTGAGGGATCAAACGGCGCGCGGATAGCCTTGGCGTTACTCATCGCGCATGAACCATCGCTTGTACGTGAAGGCAAAGGTCACGCAGATCGCGAACAGAATGACACCGATAGCGCTCCCGTAGCCGACCCGCATGCGCGAGATGCCGTTGTTGTAGAGAAAGCTCACCATCGTGTTCGAGGAATCCGCGGGCCCGCCGCGCGTCAGCGGCATGACGAGGTCGAACAGCTGCAGCGAGCCGACGATGGCGAAGAACACGGAGAGCCGAATCGTCGGATAGAGCAACGGGATGACCACATGTCGCAAGGCTTGCGATCGGGTCGCGCCGTCAATGCGTGCCGCCTCGACCAGGCTCTTGTCGAGGCTCTGGAGCGCTGCGATGAACAGCATCATGTGGAAGCCAAAGTACTTCCAGACGATCACGATCAGCACCGCCAGCATGGCCGTATCCGTCGAGGCAAGCAGATGTGGGGGCTCGGCGCCGAAGGTGCGCCAGATCGAAGCTACAAGGCCGTAGTCGCCATCATAGACGAAGCTGAAGATCAGCCCGGTCGCGATCTCCGCCAGGATATAGGGCATGAAGAACAGCATGCGCAGCGCCACCGCCCCGCGAAAGCGTTCGGCGAGCATCAAGGCCAGCGTGAGCGCAAGCGGCAGCTGGATGGCGAGCGAAACTCCGATAATCAGGCCGTTGTTGCGCAGCGCGAGCCAGAAGGCGCGGGTCTCCGGCACGAAGCGGTAATTGTCGAGGCCAATCCAATTGGTCGGCCTGCCGAACCCGTTCCAATTGAAGCCCGAATACCAGGCTGCTTCGCCGATCGGCAGCACAACGAACAATGTGAACAATAGCAGCGCCGGCGGCAGGAACAGGATGAGCACCGTCAGCCTGCCGTCCCAACTCGGGCCGCGGATCGTGACCTGTGGCACCATCTCGCCAGCAGCGCCGATCGCCGACACGCTCGCGGTCCGCCGTGCCACCCTCAGTTGCCCTGCTTCCACGCCGCCTCGATCGCCTTGGCAGCCTCTTGCGGGCTCATGCTGCCGCCGGCGATCTCGGCTGTGACGTCGTTGACGACGCGGCCGACCGACGGACCGAGGCTCTGGTCATAGAAATTCTGGTGGTAGTTCGACTTCGCCAGATTGGCGGCAATCAGCTTCATGAAGGAGTTGTTGAGGCCGACATCTGCGCCCTGCACCACCGGGATGATGAAGTTGCCGGCGGCAAGCCGCGTCTGCACCTCTTTGGAGACGAAATATTTCAGGAAATCGACAGCCTCCTTCGGCGAGCCTTTCGTAATCAGCCAACCGGTGATGCCGCCGAGCGTATCGGTGGGCGCGCCCTTGCCGCCGGTCACGACCGGGAAGTCGAACCAGCACATCTTGTCCTCGGTCAATCCGGCCTTGTCGGCGGCGAGAGCGCGCTGCAGATGATAGACCGTGCTGATCGCCAGCGTCATCGCCGCCTTGCCGTCCCCGAAATAGCCGACGGCTTGCGGATTCTTGAAACCCAGGAAGCCATTCTGGAACGGCTGGAGATCGACGAGCTGCTTGAACAGCTCGCCGGATTTCTGGAAGGTTTCGCCGGCAAAGCCGCCGTTCTCGCCGCGCAGCGCCGCATCGAACGCCGCCTTGCCGCCGATGCGCACAGCAAGATGCGTCCAGTAGAAGTGCAGCGGCCATTTGTCGGCGCCGCCGACGACGATCGGGGTCACGCCGGCGGATTTCAACGTCTTCACGGCTGCAAGCAGATCGTCCCAGCTCTTAATCCCGGCAGGATCGACCTTCGCCTTGGCCATCAGCTCCTTGTTGCAGAGGAAGCCGACCTGCGAGAGCGCTGTGGGCAGACCATAAACACGGCCGTTGCTGGTGAAGGCGGCGAGCGCCGCCGGTGTGAGACTGTCGCTGTAACCCTTCACAGAATCGGTGATCTCTTCGAGCACGCCGGCCTCGATCTGCGTCTTCAGGACACCGCCCGCCCAGCTGTAGATGATGTTGGGCCGGTCTTTGGATTGCAGGATGGTCGGCAGCTTGGCCTTGTAGGCCTCGTTCTCGAGGAACTGCATCTCGACCTTCACGCCCGGATGCGACCCCTCATAGGCGCGCGCAACCTCCTCCCAGATTTTGACCTGGGCCGGGTTGGCCTCGATGTGCAGCCACTTGACCGTCGTTTCGGCCGCAGCGAGTTTCGCTCCGAACAGGCATGCGACTACGGCCAGTCCCAGTTTCCCGAGCAGTCTCATCACATTCCTCCCAACGGCTTTTATTCTTTGGTGCAATCCTGCCCTCGATTTTTGAGGTACGCAACTGAAATTCTGATCTATGCACCTCACGAGCGCAGTAGCTAAGGTGAGCGGGAGAGTCGGCGGCGCGTTGCGCTGCCCCAACGCAAATCGAGGGATATCCATGGCTGCCGTTTATTCCGACCTCGCCGGCAAGGTCGTTCTCGTCACCGGGGGCGCATCCGGAATTGGCGCTGCGATCGTGCGGCGCTTCGCACAGCAGAAATCCAATGTCGTGTTCTTCGACATCAAAGTTGACGAGGGCCAATCCCTGGCACGCGAGCTTTCGGACCAAGGTCTTGGCGCGCATTTCATGCGTGCCGACTTGACCGATATCGCCGCATTACGTGCCGGTGTCGCGGAGGCGCGCAACGTGCACGGCGCGATCAACATCCTCGTCAACAACGCTGCGCATGACGAGCGGCACAGCACCGAGGAAATGACACCGGAGTATTGGGACGACCGTATCGCAGTCAACTTGAAGCACCAGTTCTTTGCTGCGCAGGCCGTGTTGCCGGACATGAAGGCGGCGAACGCCGGCGCCATCATCAATTTCGGCTCGGTGTCGTGGATCGCCGGACAAGGCGGCATGGCCGCCTACACCGCCAGCAAATCAGGCGTGATCGGTCTCACACGCTCGCTGGCGCGCGATTACGGCTCCTACAACATCCGCGTGAACGCGATAGCGCCGGGATGGATCATGACCGAGCGCCAGCTCGATAAATGGATGACGCCACAGGGCGAAGTGGAGCTGATGCAACGACAATGCCTGAAGCGCAAGCTCATGCCGGACGAGGTCGCCAAGTTCACCATCTTCCTCGCTTCAGACGAAGCCTCCGCCTGCACAGCCCAGCACTACATTGTCGATGGCGGCTGGGTCTGAGGCGGACCAGACCGGATCGTGCATTACTTGCGAGCGGCTCGGAACCTCGTCAACCAAGCTCCTGCCGAACCTTGGCCGCCGCATCGCACATCGCCTTCAATTTCCCGAACGCGACAGCACGCGGCATGTATTTCATGCCGCAGTCGGGCGCCGGAACGAGACGATCAGGCGACACATATTTCAGGCCATTGCGAATGCGGTCGGCAATCGTCTCGACACTCTCGATTTGGGGGTCTGCGAGATCGAGCACACCAAGCATGATTTTCTTTGACGAGAGATCCTTCAGAACACCGAGGTCGAGTTTTGGCTGCGCCGCCTCGATCGAGATCTGGTCGGCAGTCGTATCGTCGAGCTCGGCGAGGAACGAATAGCCGGCCGGCTTGTTCGAGCCCGGCACGACCGCCGCATAGCCGAAACAGAGATGCACGACGGTCGGCACTGTGATGCCCTTCAGCGCGCGGTTGATTGCCTTGACGGCGTAGCGCTTGGCAGAATCCGGATTGTTCCGCACCCAGGGCTCGTCGAGCTGGATCACGTCTGCGCCCGCTCTTTGCAGGTCGAGCGCTTCGGCATTGACGGCCTCCGCCAGGGCCATCGCGAGCTCTTCGTCGTCCTTGTAGAACTCGTTCTTGGCCTGCTGGCTCATGGTGAACGGACCCGGCAGGGTGATCTTCGCTGCACGATCGGTATTCCTGCGCAGGAACTGCATGTCGTGCAGCTCGACCGGTCCCTTGCGTTTCACCGGGCCGACGACGCGCGGCACCGGGGTCTGGGTGTTACCAGTGCGCGCAACGATCATCGCGGGATTGTCTCCGTCGATCCCGTCGAGCGCCGTGGCGAAGCGGTTGGAGTAGCTTTCGCGGCGGATTTCGCCATCGGTCACGATGTCGATGCCGGCGCGCTCCATGTCGCGGATCGCGACGATCGTCGCATCGTCCTGGGCCTCCTCCAGATGTTCCGCTGGCAGCCGCCACATGTCGTGCAGGCGGGTGCGCGGCACCACTTTCGACAGCATGGCGCGATTCACGAGCCATTCCGGCTGCGGATAACTTCCGACCACCGTGGTCGGGAGGATATGCGTTGGCATCGGCATGACGGTCTCCTTGTTATTGCTGTGGAGCGCGGCCAATCAGGCCGCGCGCGTCGCCTTGGCCGGCACTTCGTCCTTGACGGGATTGCTGAGGACCCCGATCCCGGAGATCTCGATCTCCACGACGTCGCCGCTCTTCATCCACAGCGGCGGATTACGATAAGCGCCGACACCGCCGGTCGTGCCTGTGACGATGACGTCGCCTGGCGCGAGCTCGGTGAAGGTGGAGCAATAAGCAATCAGGGCCGGCACGTCGAAGACGAGATCGGAGATCGGGGCCTTCTGCACCTCGACCCCGTTGAGCCGCGTGATCAGCGTCTGCTTGCTGACGTCGGTCAATTCGTCGGTCGTGACCATCCAGGGCCCAAAGCCGCCCGTGCCGGCGAAATTCTTGCCGGGGGCGAATTGCGAGGTGTGGCGCTGCCAGTCGCGGATGCTGCCATCATTGTAGCAGGCATAACCGGCGACATGGTTCAATGCGGCTTCGCGCGAGATGCGGCGGCCGGCCTTACCGATGACAACCGCCATCTCGCCCTCATAGTCGAAGCGCTCGGATTCGAGCGGCCGGATCATCGGCTGGCCATGTCCGACCTGGCTGTTGGCGAAGCGGGTGAAGATCATCGGGTGTGGCGGGGTGGGATGGCCGCTCTCGGCCAGATGGGTGGCGTAATTGACGCCGATGCAGAAGATCTTGTCGGGATCGGGGACCGTCGGCAGCAGTGTGACGTCCTGCAGCGCGTGGTCGGGCTTCTCGCCGGCAAGCTTCTTCAATTCGTCGAGCGATCCCTTGGCAAGCAGCGTCTTCAGCGTCGGATAGGCCTTGAGACGCTTGCCGGCATCGATGACGCCGTTGTCGGTGACAATGCCAAAGCTCGCGCTGCCGGCGATCGTGAAACTTGCGATTTTCATCAGTCAAACGCTCTCTTCAATGGAGGAAACATAGTCGTTGATCGGAAGTGCGATCGCGCCATTGCGGATCGGAACGCATTGTGGAGGGAAATCCTGGCGGAAACGGGCGCCGGCCGCCTCGGCGCGGTCGAGGAACCGCTCCAGATGGTTCATCGCCCCGGTCGGAAGATCGTGCAGAACCATCAGCGTCCAAGGCTGCTGGCCGCACTGGACAAGGGCGCGCTCGGTCCAGCCGTCGGGATCGTCCCAGTCGCGAGGGATCGCGTTCCAGAGCACACAGCTATGCTTGTGTCCGGCGAGATAGTCGACGACGGATGGCTTCAGCAGCCGCGTATCAAGATTGCCGCCGCCACCGAACGGCCGGAACCAGCGCTGCGGATGGGCGAGATCACCGATCGCGGCTTGCGTGCGGCCAACTTCGTTCTTCGCGGTCGCGCGATCCGGCTGCTCGCCGAGCGGGACGCTGTGGGTGAAGGTGTGATTGCCGATCCAGTGCCCCTCCCCGTGCGCCCGGATTGCAAGGCCATGCCGCGCGGGATCGGCGAGCTTCTCGCCGATGACGAAGAACGTGGTCTTGATGCCGCGCTCTCCGAGAATGTCGAGCACGCGCGGCGTCACGTTGGGATCGGGGCCGTTGTCGAATGTCAGGGTCAGATCAAACACGCGGAATTTCCTCAGGTCGCTGGCTGCATCGCGCCCGATGCGATGTCATCGTTGGCCTGACCAGCGCGCGTGCCGGTCTGCCAGATCGCCGCCTTGCGTTCGATCCACCGGATCGCGGCGTTGAAGGCGATCGCCATGAACAGCACGAGGAGGACGCCGGCGAACACGTGCGGACTATCGAGGATCGTGCGGTAGCGCGAGATCAGATAACCGATGCCGGCCGAGGAGATCAGCATCTCCGAGACGACGACGCCAACGATCACCAGTGCGCCTCCCACGCGGAGCCCCGACAGCACTGTCGGAATCGCCGCGGGAATGATGACGCGAACCAGCCGCTGGCTCAGCGTGGCGCCCATGCTGCGTGCCGCGAGCAGGAGTTGAGGGTCGATGGTCTGGATGCCGGCGGCGGTGGCCAGCATCGTTGGCAGGAAGCCGTAAATCGAGGCGAAGGCGATCTTGGATTCCGAGCCAATGCCGAGCCACACCGTGAAGACGGGATAGAGGATCACGAGCGGCACGGCATAGAGGCTCGACACCATCGGCATGATCAGGACGCGCGGACGCGGCAGGCTGCCGACGATAGCGCCAAGCAGGATGCCGCCGCCGCAGGCGAAGGCCATGGAGATCAGCACCTCATAAAGCGTCACTGCGAGCGCGTGACCGTATTCGGCCGCGTCGGTCCATCCGGCCATCAGCGTCGACGAAAGCGACGGCAAGAACAGCTCGGGAATGAGACCGGTTTGCGGCAACAGCTCCCACAGCGCGATCAAGCCGATCACGATCAGACGTCGCAGCGTCTTCGCACTTATTTTGGCGCTCATCTCCGCCTCAGGCCGATTTGCGGATATGCCGCCAGATGCGGTCGCGCAAGCTCCCGAAGGCATCGCCGCTCAGCATCTCATAGGTGCGGGGCCGCGGCAGCTGGACCTGGAGATGATCGACGATGCGGCCGGGCCGCGCCGACATCACGATCACCTCGTCGGCGAGATAGACCGCTTCGGTGAGGCTGTGTGTGACGAAGACGACGGTCTTGCCGGTCGCCGCCCAGATGCGCAGCAGTTCGTCACCCATGGTCATGCGGGTCTGCTCGTCGAGGGCAGCAAACGGCTCGTCCATCAGCAGCACCGGCGGGTCCTGCACCAGCCCGCGCGCGATCGAGACGCGCTGCTTCATGCCGCCTGACAACTCGTGCGGATGGCGCTTGCCGAAGCCGTCGAGGCCGACCAGCGTGAGCGCATCCTGCGCCTTGGCGCGGCGCTCCGCCTTGGGCACGCCACGCAGCGCCAGCGGAAACTCGACATTGTCTTCGGCCGTCAGCCAGGGAAACAGGCTCGCCTCCTGGAACACCACGCCGACCCTGTCCGGGTCGGGCTGCAGAATCGGCGCGCCACTGATGGTGATCGAGCCCGAGGTCTGCTGGCGCAGGCCCGCCATCATCATCAGAAGGGTCGACTTGCCGCAACCGCTCGGGCCGACCAGCACGACGAAGCGACCCGGCTTGATATCGAGCGAGACGTCTTCCAGGGCGACGACGTCCTGAGACCTGGTCTTGAAGACCTGCCCAACATTCTTCACCTCGATCGCGCCGGCGCGCGCGGGAGGCTTCAACGGGGTCACGTTCGCCAATGGCTGCATCGCGTTTCCACCCATCTGACAAGTTCGTTGAAGGTCATGGCGATCGCGGCGACCATCACGACCCCGGCGAGGAGTTGCTTCATCTGGAAGTTCTCGCCCCAGGTCGCGATCTGGTGGCCGATGCCGTCGCGCGAGGCGTACATCTCGGCAAGGATCACGCCGGTGAGGTTGAAGATCATGGAGATTCGCAGGGCCTCGAGCAGCACCGGCAGCATGCTCGGCAGATAGACCCGGAACGCGGTCTGCATCGGAGTTGCGCCATAGGAGCGCGCCACCGTGAGATGCTCGACCTTGACCGACTCCACCGCCGTGGTCGTCGACATGATCACGATGAAGATCGTGGAGAAGAAGCCAAAGCCGACCTTCTGGGCGAACCCGACGCCGAGTACGAGGATGAACATCGGCAGGAAGATCGACTTCGGGATGCTGAAGGCGAAGAACAGCAGCGGCTTGGCCACGTCAGCGAAGTAGCGGTTCTCCGCAACCAGGAAGCCGATCGCGGCGCCGAAGGGGACGGCTAGCGCGAACGCGGCCAGTACTTCGGTCGCAGTCACCATCAGGTCTTTCCGCACGGCCGCGCGCTGCAGGAGGTCGCCGAGTGTCGCGAACGTGTCGGACGCCGAGGGCAGCAGGCGCGGATTGACGATGCCGGTGCGCGACAGCACCTCCCACAGCGCCAGGACCGCGATGACGATCGCGATCCGTGCAAGCTTGATGGCGAGTGAGTTCTGCATCGTCACGGCTTGGTCGGAACCGGCTTGAACCTGGTCGAGAT
Organism: Bradyrhizobium sp. WSM4874; assembly: GCF_055811835.1. Classification (NCBI taxonomy): domain Bacteria; kingdom Pseudomonadati; phylum Pseudomonadota; class Alphaproteobacteria; order Hyphomicrobiales; family Nitrobacteraceae; genus Bradyrhizobium; species Bradyrhizobium sp. WSM4874. The sequence continues at coordinate 14,950 of NZ_JBVVPR010000005.1, read as the reverse complement.
CACTTCCTCGACCGGTACGATGTCCTTGAGCCCGCCGAGCTTGGCGAGGTCCAGCGACAGCTGCACGGCCGCGTTCACGTCGGGCGCGCCCATGTCGCCGCTGGTCTCGAGCTTCATGATCGTGTTGTCGTATTCCAGGGCGGCGATCTCGGCCGGCATTTCGTAGAGCTCGGCGATCAGCTTGACGGTCACGTCCCGATTGGCGCGCATGAACGCAACTGCGCCATAGAGGGCGTTCACCGCCTTCTGAACCAGCTGAGGCTTTGTCTCCGCCAATTTGTCGAGCACGATCCAGCCTGCCGTGAGGTTCGGCGGCACCGCCGTGGCGTAATCGAGGATCGACTTGGCTTCGCCCGATTTCGAGATCTGGAAGCTCAGCGGCGAATAGACCACGGCGGCCTCGACGTTGCCCGCTAGGAGGTTCGGCACCAGACCGCCGCCGCCAACCGGGACGCGCGTGAAATCGATCTTCTTGTCCTGGAGTGTCCATAGTGCGAGCAGGTCGGAACCTGAGCCGGCGGCGGTGATTGCGACCTTCTTGCCGTTGAGGCCCTTGACGTCGAGCGTCGACTTGGTCGGGACCATCAACTGCCAGCCAAAATTTCCCATCGCGGCATTGGCCACGATCCGCGACATCACACCCTTCTTGCGCCCCGCGGAGACCAGCGAGGGCGGATCGAGGATGATATCGGCCGCGCCCGCAGCCATGCCTTCGAACGTCTCTGCACCGCTGCGGTAGATGGTCAGTTCGGCCTGGATGCCTTCCTTCTCGAACAATTTCTGCCGCACGGCCGTCTCGGCGATCGTTGTCGGCCAGTAGGTCTTGGTCGGCAGGCCGACGCGAATGGTTTCGGCCGCGGCGGCAGGGCCGGCGAGCACGCCGGCTGCGAAGAGCGACGCCAATAGCGCCTTGCGGCGAGTTATTTTCATGATCTGTTTCCTCCCGGTCTCTGTTTTTCTTTGCCGGATTTTTCCGGATCGTCAGTTTGCGCCGTTCACCTCCGCAATGCGAGGCGCGGCGAGCTCGACAAACGCTTTGGTGATGCCGAAGTGCTTTGCCAATGCGCGAACCGCCGCGTCCGCGTCGCGTTTGACGACGGCAGCGACAATCACCCTGTGTTCAGCCTCGACGTCGCGCGGCTTGCCCACCTCCCTGCGGATCGAGAGGCGGCGATATCGCTCGCTTTGTTCGTGCAGCACGTCGCGGAAGCCGAGCAGCCACGGTGAGCCGCAGGCATTGACCAGCGCACGATGGAAGATGCGATGGCGCACCACCCACTCCTCATAATGCACCGTCGGATCGTCGGGGTAGCGATAGGGGACGGCCTTCAGGTCCGCCCAGGCGGATTTCACCGAGGCAAGCCAGGCATCGTCGCCCCGCTCGATCGAGCGACGGAGCGCAAGGCCTTCGATATCGATCCGGGTCTGCGTCACGTCGGCGAGATCGGCGAGCGACACCGGGCTCACCCGGAAGCCACGCTGGTCGGACGCCAGCACAAGCCCGTCGGCGACCAATCGGGAAAGTGCCTCACGTACGGCGGCAAGGCTCACGGAAAACTGCTTGGCGAGGCCGGCGATATGCAGCTTCTGGCCCGGAAGCAGCCGCGTCGCCAGAATGTCGGCGCGCAAGCGCTCGTGCAACGCCGATGTCAGGCTGCGCGGACCATCCCCGGGGCCTCCGGTCATGTGAAACTGAAGCGGACCCATGGGTCGAATGATGGCAAGGCAACGCGAAAGGGTCAATAGAAAATCGAAAATCGATTTTTCCTATTCATCTCACGCCCCGTTAAAACGGACCACCGGCCAGATCGGCGCAGGCATGGTGTCCCGCCACTGCACTCGTACAAAACTGATTGGCGCGCCGCTACTTTGCGAGGCGGAACTTCCCGCCTTCGACCTTGATCAGAAAGGCCGAGCGCTCGTCGTAACCGTTGTGATCGGCCTTGCTCATGTTCGACAGCCCATTGTTGAGATAGATGTTCTGCCCACGCTCGAGTGCGTCGCGCAGAGCCGCGCGAAATTCGGCTGTGCCAGGCTTTGCCGTCTTCAGCGCATCCGGTGCAGCTTTTCCGATCAGCGCGACGACATCCCAGAGGTGAGCAGCGAACATGTTGGGCTTTTGCCCGTTCGCCGCTTCATACGCGGTCACGAACTCCTCCGTCGAGCGACGGAACGGATCTCCCGTGGGAAGATCGGCGGCAATGGTGAAAGCCTCACCCGCGAATACGGCGCCTTCGACGTTCGCGCCACCGAGCTTGATGAACTCCTCGCTGGCCACGCCGTGTGTCTGAAATATCTTCCCGGCGTAGCCGCGCTCGCGGAGCGCCTGCTGCGGCAAGACCGCCGGAGTTCCTGCGGAGGCGATGAATACGGCATCGGGATTGGTCGACATCACCTTCAGCGCCTGACCGGTGACGCTGGTGTCGGCTCGCGCATAGACCTCATGTGTGGTTACGGTCAGCCCCAACGTGGGCGCGAGGCGGCTCACTTCCTTGTAGTAGCCCTCGCCGTAGCCATCCGAAACGCCGATATAGCCGAGCGTCTTCACGCCTGATTTCGCGATATGCTTGAGGATGGCGGCCGCCATGAGGTCGTCATTGGGAACGACCTTGAATGCCCAGGCGCGTTTCTCATCCATCGGTTGAACGATGGCGGTAGCGGCAGCGAGCGACAGCAGCGGCGTCTTCGATTCGAGCGCGACATCCAGCATCGGCATGGTCACCGGGGTCAGAGAGGAGCCGACCAGCACGTCGACCTTGTCCTGAATCACCAACCGGCGTGCGTTCTGGACCCCTTTAGTCGAATCCGACTCGTCGTCCAGGACGATATAGGTCACCTTCTCTCCACCGATCTCTTTCGGAAGAGCTGCAACCGTCTTGAGCTGCGGTTGGCCCAGAGCGGATCCCGGGCCGCTTGCCGAAATCACAATTCCAATCTTGATGTCCGCGTGAGCAGCAGTTCCATAAAGGACGCATGCCACAAGAAGCGAGGCTCGCGCGAAACCGATCTTCATATCCTGTTCCTCCTTGTCCGCTCTGATGACTCCGCCGGCTGCATCGGGCGCCCGGCTCGAGGTTGCACTGCTCCCCAGGGGCACCGTCGTTGCTCAGAAGGCATGTCGTCCGATATACGCGTTTCCTCCCGCGGTCCCGAGCAACCGGGCGGACCATGCTAAGCGGATCGCAGCAACGCGTCTGTCCCTAGCGTTAGGGACAAGCCATCGGTAGGGACAAGGCATCGGTGCCCGAACCGGACTCTCGAGGTAGGCGGACGCACAGTCGCGTTCTCGCGGCGCATTTCGCCCGAGCTTTGCTTCGTCACTCCACCCTCTTATCCAAGAGGGCGCAGGGAAGGCCGGGTGCCGGCTGGCACCCGCGGTCCGCTGCGCGAAAAGCACACGCAGAAAAACCGCACAGCAGCATACAGGTGTAGCCAATCACTCGGCCTTCCCTGCGCGATGGTTGGACGGCTTATGCCGTGCTCTCCCGGGAGCCGAGTTCCTGCTGGCCTCCCTCGTCCCAGCGAAATTCACCGACATCGCGCCGGTTGACGCAGATGCCGCATTCGCCAGGGCTTGACCGTAGCAACGACGGCCAGGACCACACGGTTTTGCCGTACGCACGGTTCGCCATTTCGCCACCGGTTTCGACGGCGTTGTGCACGTTGCCGCCGACCTGATGACGAGACGAACCCAGCAGCGCCGCTCGTCGGAACGAAGCCTTGGGCTCACGGAGAGCAATCCGCCCTGCCCACGCCTCTCGCACCCGAACGCTGCCGCGTCCACCGCAAGCCCGGCTCGCGAACGTGACGACCACAAGATCGCCCCTCAAGGATGAGCCGGGATGAGCGACACATACGCTAAAACCGAATTTCGGTAAAGTGGAATATATTTGAAAAGAGGGGTTGACGCGGTCGTGGCTGTTTCGGCCGACGGGTCTTGGCCTGAGACCTGTAAGCGCAGACGCGGCTGCGCGCTCCCGGGTTCCCCGGAGTCCACCTCCGTCTGACTTTCCTTAAGTGCGGCCTGTAATTTCTATCATAGGTCAACCTCCATGCCGCGAGGCCGCTCGATCAGGAAATTAATGGTTTGGTAACCATACGAGCCTTGCTCGAAGGATTAATGCAAATCACACGCCGCCGGTGTCTCCCCCGCAACGACCCTGCTATAGAGCGTAGATCCGGCTCCATCGACCACCCCGAGCCATCTGTTTTCTTGGTTGCACATGAACAGACCTAGCAACAAATTCAACATCGCCATCGAGCAGGGATTCGACTTCCTGTCGCCCGACTACGCGGAGCTGTTTGACAATTCGGCCGCCACCGCGTTCCAGCATCCGCTCTGGCTGGACACCCTCTACACCAGGCTCGCATCTCATGCGGGCGCAACTCCTCTGGTTGTTGTGGTCCGCCACCGCGCGACGGGCGCCCTTGCGATGGTGCTGCCCTTGCTACGGATCCGGCGCGGCCCGATACGGACCGTCGAATTCGCCGACCTCCGCGTCTCCGACTATCTGGCGCCGGTGTGCAGCCCGCAGGTATTTTCCGAGCTGCTCAAGGACGAGAGTGCGTGCGCAGAGATTCGGTGCCTCGTCCGCCCGTTCGATCTGCTCCGGATGACCAAGCTGCCGGATGGACGGCTTCCGATCGAGAACCTTCTGGCTGCGCCTCGCCGCACAGCGATGGACACCAATGCCTACGCCACCGTTCTCGTCACGCCATTCGAGCAATGGCGCGCCAGTGCGTTGGATCGTTCCTACCAGAAGGAGCTCGCAAAGAAAGCCCGGCAGCTCCAGAAGAAGGGGGACGTAATTTTTTCATGCTGCAGCGACAGCGCCTCCGTCCTGGAGGTGCTGGACGTGATGAAGAAATTTCGCGGGCCGCGCTTTCAGGCACATGGCGACGGAGATCTGCTCCAGCGCCCCGAATATTACGGCTTCTATTCCGAGATAGCGCACCGCGGTCTCGGCTCCTTTGTCCGGCTCTATGCCATGAAGATGAACGGCGAGGTGATTGCGGCCGTGCTCGGTCTCTGCCATCGCGGTAGATTCCTCGTGATCATGGGCGCCTTCGACATTGCCGGATACAAGAGCCAGTCCCTGGGCGCACTGATGTTCGAGCAGGTGGCGAAGGATTGCATCGAGCGCGGGGATCAGATGCTCGATTTCACCATCGGCGACGAGCCTTACAAGAAGCAGTTCGGCGCGGAGCCTTCGCCGATGTGGACCGTCACGCAGGCCGGCAGCACCACGGGCGCCTTCTCCCTGTTCGCACTCAAACAGGCGCCTTGGCTCAAACTGGCCGCCAAGCGAATGTCGGAGTTCAGGCTTCTGCCGACCCGCACCTCAACGCCGACGCGCTGACCGGCGCGAGGCGCCGACGGGCGCGGCTCTCAGGCGCGTAGCGCGCTTCGAACATGCGCGAGCCAGCCCGGATGCATCTGATCGACCCGGTGGGTGATACTGCGTCGCAGGAAGTGCAGCCGCCGCCGCACGTCCCAGCCGATATCGTTGCGGGACGTCAGGGCCTGCCGGAAGCGCGCCATCTTCAGTGATTGCTGGTCCGACGCGACCTTGTCGGGATCGGAATAGAATTGCGAAATCTTCTCCTGGCTCATGCCTGCGGTCATGAGCCAACGCGGCGCATATTCGGTGCAGAGGCGCTCGACGTCGACCAGCAGGCGGGCCACGCCGGTGCCAGCGGCCGGACAATTGGTCTGGAAGGCGTCGCCGATGAGCACGACGCCGGGCTGGAGATGTCCCTCCACGACGGACAGGTCCATCACCCAATTCTGCACCCGGTCGATCACGCGGAAATCGCCGAGGTAAGGCCGCAATCCCGGCAGCAGGCGCAAAACCGTCGCTTCCGGTTCGCGGCGCAGCTCGCGCATGATCGGATCGGTCGGGTCGCGGAACATGAAGAGATTTGCCCGCATGCCGGCGCGCACCGGAAACAGGCTGAGATAATCGATGCCGTCCGCCGTGCGCTCGCCGTAACAGGTCAGCGCCTCGAAGTCGAACGGCGCATCATCCCGGCGGGCGATCGTGAAGCCGAACGAGACCGAATGACGCTCGGCCAGCACGCGCCGCTTGATGCCGAGCTTGTAGCCGAGAACGCCCGCCATGCCCGTGGCCAGCACGACGAGTCGCGCTGTCAAGCGCCTCCCGGACGCGAGCTCGATATGCTGGATATCGTCGCTGCATTTGACGGCGGTGACCTCGTCGATGATCAGGCTCGACGGATCAGGCAGTTGGCTGCGCGCCATGGCGACGAGATCCGCATATGGAAGTCCGTAAGCCCGGCCGACGCTGACATCGACCACCTTGCCTTCCCTGATATTGAGCACCTGGTCATACCGGCAGGCCACGTTGTCGAGCGCGTCGAGAAAGCCAAGCTTGCGCAACATCTCCAGCTGATGGCCGCCGATTTTCTCGACCCGGAACTCGTCCGGATAGACCGCGCGCTTGTCGACGAGAGCGACACGATGCCCCGACCGCGCGAGCACGGCCGCCGCGAGCGAGCCCGCAAGGCCGCCGCCAACGATCGCGATGTCGGCGGCGATCGTCGAAGTGCCGGCTGCGGCAATCGGCTCGGGCACGTTGCTATCCGCCGTCATGGTGCAGGCTCCCACGGTCAATGATGATTGCCTGAGCAATTCTCACGCCTGATGTCGCATCGCAGGACCAAACGCGATCATTTCTCGATATCTCGGTTAATGCAGCGGAGACCTGCCCGGCCCGATGAGGTCCGGCACGCGCCTTGCTCGGGACAGCTATTCCCGGCGAGCTGGTCCGCATTCCAGCGGCTCATCTCGCCTCATCGGCCGTCGATGCGGCGCTATGCCGCCACGCGATTGGGCTGCACTTTGCTCTATCCGGGACAGTGGGGTCAGCGATGTTCCATAGTGAAGCACCAGGCATGACCGCGACGTCGCCGCGGTCGGCAGGATCACGAAGACCGTCCATTAACACTCGCGATTTTTCGGCATGCTAGGCTTTTGGAGGTAATCGGAAAATGTCTCTTCAGGGGAAGTTGCCTCTTAAATTTCCATGATCGAATCCATCGTCCAGTTCATGCGGCGCGACGTGACTCGCGGTGTTGCCGGAACCATCCTTCTCAAGGTTGGTAGCGGCGCGCTTGCATTCGCGTTGTTCTCGCTTGCGGCACGAACGATGTCGCCCGATGGGTTCGGCATCTTTGCGACCTGGCTTTCGGTGGCCCAGATGGCAGCGGTCGTCGGCCTGGTGGGCCAGGAATCGCTGCTGGTGCGATTTCTGAACGAGTATCGGGCTGGAAATCAGCCCGATCTCACCAAAGGCGTGCTGCTATCGAGCTTCAAGATTTCCTCCGTCGCGATGCTGATTGCGATCGGCGCAATCGCGATCGGCGCCAACATCAAAGGCGCCTCGTGGCTGCTGGTTGTCGCGGTGTCGGCCTACACGGCCGTGAATGCGGGACTGATGCTTGGCAGCCAGATCGCACGCTCGCTGGTCAGCATTCTCATGGGAGAAGGAAACAGGGAGTTCTTCTGGCGAGTCAGCGTCGTGCTGTTTCTGCTCGCAATCATGTCCGGCCATCGGCTGCTCGATCCCGCCGAATTGATCGCCGTGATGACGCTTGCCATGTCCGTCGGGCTGGTTGCACAGATCATCGCGATTGCGCGAGTTCTGCCGGATTTCCGCGGCACGGCGGTGCGTTCCGAGGCGTCGCGCTGGAGATCGAGCGCGCTTCATTTCTGGGCCGCATCCATCCTCGAAGCCGCGAACCAATATTTCGACGTCATTCTGGTCTACTGGATGCTGGACCCGGCAACTGCCGGAATTTACTTTGCCGCTTCGCGCCTCGCCAACATCTTCGCCATGCTGTCGGCCGCATTGTACAGTTTTGGTGCACGTCGGCTCCCCTCGCTGTACTTCAGCAAGAACCATCAGGAATTCGAGCGAACGTTGAGGCTCATGGCGGAAGTGACCGCGGTGTGCGTGGTCAGCGGACTTCTCCTGATCTGGGTTGGCGGTCCCCATCTGCTCAACCTGTTTGGGCCGCATTTCGCTGCGCAGCACTGGGTTCTTATCGTGCTCGCCATCGGAACGGCGTTCCAGGCGGCGGGCGGTCCGTCTGCGGCGATATTGCAGCTGACCGGCTATGAGCGCGAGTATGTCCCCGTGATTGCCGGGAACGTAGCGCTGCGGCTAGTCGGATTTCTCGTCCTCATTCCCTGGCTCGGCGTTCTTGGCGCAGCAATCTCGGCCACTGTATCGCTGGCGCTCGCGACCATTGCCCTCAACATCATCTGTCGCCGGCGAACCGGCGTCGACCCCTCGATTTTGGGGCTTCTGCGTTTCTCGGCGTCGAAGCCTAGCGCCTACGCGGTCCGTGCCGCGGATGGTGAATAGAGCGTCAGAATACGTCGGGCGTGTCCCGCATGAAGGAGCGCACCGGCGACCGTCAGCGCACCGGCAGAGTCGTTTTCGCACGCTCCCAGTGGCCCGCTCCAACCTGAATATCGATGGCTGGTCGGCAGTTACCCACGTCCTATTCGCTTCATCGGGAACCGCCGGAATACCCTGGTGAACGACGCCCTTGCGGCAGGGCGCATTAACTCCGTTTCTTGCTAGTCGGTGTCCGCGCGATGCCCGCATGGTAGATAGGCGGTTAAGAAGGTGAAAATTCGTTTCTTCAGTGGGTCGGGATACGTGCTCCATTACCAGCCAAACAAGGCGTTGGGCGAGACGACTGCGACAGCACTCTCGCCGCCCAGTGGTGGCGGACGAAAGCTGCACGTGCTCCTCGTACAGACCCAGGCCGAGAACGCCGGTGCGCAGGAGATCTCGCGCCTGCTTGGCGCCGGGCTGACCGCCCGCGGCTATCGGGTCACCAATCTGTTCTTCTTCCGCAAGTCGGATTCGTTCGATGAGCCGCCGGACACGATCTATTGCGCGTCGAGCCGGCCGGGAAATCCGCTGGCGCTGCTGCAAATGCTTTGGACGCTCGGCGGCCACATCAAGGCCACCAGGCCCGACGCCGTTCTGACGTTTCAGCACTTCGGCAATGTCATCGGCGCCGGCGTGGCGCGCTTGATCTGCCGCGCGCCTGTCATCGCCAATCAGGTTTCCTCCGCGCTGTCGATGAGCTGGCCGGTCCGTATCGCCGACATCGCCATGGGCAGCCTCGGCTTCTTCGACCGCATCACGCTCAATTCGCTGGACATGCAGCGCGAGTATTCGCGCTACCCCAGGGCTTATCGCGCGCGCATGGTGCATGTCCCGCACGGCTTCGATAACAAGGCCCTCACGCTGACGAAGCAAGCTGCGCGACAGAACTTCAATCTGCCGCCGGATCGCACCGTGCTCGGCTGCGCAGCAAGATTGCACCCGCACAAGCGGCTCGATGCGGCGATACGTCTGTTGCCGGATCAACCGTCCTGGCATCTCGCGCTGGCCGGCCAGGGCGCCGACGAGGCCCGGCTGCGGCAGTTGGCGAATGAGTTGAGAGTATCGGACAGGCTGCATCTGCTCGGCGAAATCACCCCGCGCCAGATGGCGGAGTTTCTCGCCGCTCTCGACGTGTTCGTATTTCCGACACAGGCGGAGACCTTCGGCCTGGCCGCTGTGGAGGCCGCAAACGCAGGCGTTCCCTCCGTCGTCACCGATCTTCCGGTCTTGCGCGAGGTGTTGTCCGTCGAAGGAAAACCGACAGCGCTGTTCGTCGATGCCTCCGATCATACCAAGCTGTCCGCGGCCGTCTCCAGGCTCCTGACGGACGAAAAACTGAGTGACGAACTGCGGCAAAACGCCAAAGGCCTGAAGCTGCGCTATTCAGTGGATGCCATGGTGGAGGAATACGTTCGAATTCTCGGCCAGGTCATTTGATCGGGACGCATTGAAACGGATCGGCTCGACATGACCATCGAGTTTCGCTGTGAAATTGTGCATGCGCGGCGGTGGATGGGCCGCGAGACGCTGTCGGTCGACGGCCGGGATGTCCCGGTCCAGGTCATATGGACGGCAACGACAGAGCCGCGCCCCACAGGTCTCGACGCGCTGTTCGAGCTCGAACGTTTGGTGTTGCACAAAGGCAAGCACAGCGGCACCGACAGGCTGAAGATCAGTCCCGAACGAATGCAGGCTCGCGCCGGGACGGCAGATGTCATCGTCGATTTCACCAGTGCCACGCGGGGTCCGAACTGCTCCGCCCGGCAGTATCTCCGCCCGCTGTTCAATGGAGCCGCAGGCGAAAACGCCGCCCTTGCAGCCATTCTCGCCGGCGATTTGCCCGTGATCGAAATCATCGACGAGGTCGACGGTGCAGTCCTCGATCGCGGCCACCCCTCCGGAGAAATCGCAGCCGGCTTGAGCGGCGCGCTCGACACGGTCATGGCGCGAACCCTGACCATGCTGGCGGCCATCCTGTCGGGACGGCCACGCATCGTGCCGCAGCTGGCACGCCCCGCCCGAATTGGTACCGGCCGCCCGCCGGCGGCGTACGTCGCGCGCGGGCTCGCCATATCGATCGCCAAGGAGATCTATCGGCTCTGCTGCTATGCCCCGCATTGGCATGTCGGATGGCGCATCAACAAGGGCGCAGGCGTCTGGCAGACCGGAGATCTGTCAGGGCCGTCGTGGAACGTCCTTGCCGATCCGGGAAACCACTTCTACGCCGATCCTTTCCCCATCACCTGGCAGGGAAGAACATTCGTCTTCTTTGAAGACCTTGATCACCGGGTTGGAAAAGGCATCATTTCCGCGATCGAGTTCAACGACGCCGGCCCGGTCGGAGCGGTCGTGCCCGTTCTGGAGGAGCCTTGGCACCTCTCCTATCCGTTCCTGATCGAGGACGATGGCGCGTTGTGGATGATCCCGGAGAGCTCGATCAATGGGGACGTCGCCCTCTATAAATGCGTTCGGTTTCCGGACAAATGGGAGCGGCACGCAACGCTGCTTTCGGGCGTCGAGCTGGCCGATGCCACGATCACCCGGCACAACGGCCTGAATTATCTGTTCGGAGCCTGGCGCGACGGCACCGGCGGGTATTCGGATTCGCTGGCGATCTATTACGCCGAGCACCTCATGGGCCCCTGGTTGCCGCACGCCAGCAACCCGGTCCTGATCGATCGCGCGAGCACGCGGCCGGCGGGGAATTTCGTCACCATCAATGAACGATTGTGGCGACCGGTCCAGGATTGTGCCGACGGATACGGCGCAGCGCTCGCCTTGGCGGAAATCGTCGAACTGTCGCCGACGACGTTCAAGCAGATCGTCCGCCACTCCCTGCGGCCCGGACCGGCATGGCCCGGCAGGAAGTTGCACACCTTGAACCGCTGCGGACAGCTCGAGGTGATCGACGGATCGCGTGTTCAACCCAAGACCCGCGCCTTCACGAGCAAATCACCATCGGACGTTTTGTCGCCGCGAACGAGTCCCTCTACCGCCAGCTAACGCGGATGGCTGAACAGGTCCGTCGTGGCGTCGTCGACGGCGATATCGACCAGCGCCGGGCCGCTCGATGCCAACGCTTCGGTCAAGGCGTAGTCGACATCCCCGGCATCGGTCACGCGCTGCCCCGGACAACCCATCCCCCTTGCGAGCGCCACGAAGTCGAGCCCGGGTAAGTCAATTCCGGGCGGGCGACGCGCCTGCATCAGCTGGCTGAAGGCGCGCATCGCGCCATAGCCTGAATTGTTCATGATCACGAAGGTGATCGGCAGGCGCCGTTGCACCGCGGTCCAGATCGCCTGGATGCAATACATCGCCGATCCGTCGCCGATCAGGGCGACGATGCGGCGGCCCGGCCGCGCCAGCGCCACGCCGATGGAGGCCGGCAGACTGTAACCAAGTCCGCCGCTCGCCATCGTGTAGAAGCTGTCCGCGCCCGGCCGCGGCAGGAATTGTTGAATGGCGGGACGATGCGACGGCGCCTCCTCGACCACGATCGCGTCGCCCGGCATCAACGCAGAGAGCCGGTCGAGCGCATAGGCCGGCGGAATCGGATTTTGCGCGGCAGGAGCGGAAGGCCGCATGCGCGGGGCCGGCACCTCGCGCTCAGCGATATCTGGCATCGCCGACAGCAGCCCAGCCAGCGCTTTCGGGAGCGTGCTGATGATGGTGTCACCGACAGAAGCGGATGCGGCTTCCGTCGGATCATCCGTGATCTGCCAGACCGGCGTTCCGTCGTCGAGCAATTCGCATTGTCCTTCGACATGGAAAGTAAACACCGGCGCGCCGACCACGACGATCAGATCGGCGCCGCGCAGGGCGCGGGCGAGCCCTCCTGGTGCTGCCGGAAGGAAGCCGGCGAACAGCGGATGCAATTCCGGAAAGCTCGAACGGCTGGACATCGGGCTTGCCCAAACGGCCGCGCTCGCCTGTTCGGCCACAGCGACCATCGCGTCGACGCAGCCGCCGCGATCGATGTCGGGCCCGACAACGAAGATAGGCCTTTTGGCAGCTCGGATCGCCGCGCCGAGCCGAACGATCGCCGCCGGATCGGGCGCAAACTCCGTCGCGATGTAACGGACCGGCGGAGCGATTGCGGGCCGCGCCCAATCATCCGACGGGACCGACACGAATGTCGGACCGCGCGGATGCTGCATGGCGGTGAGAAAGGCCTGCGCAATCGCCGCTGGAACATCTTCGGCGCGCGCCGGTTCGGCGCTCCATTTCACATAGGGCTTTGGAAACTGTGCGGCGTCCTCGGCGAAGAGATAGGGTCGCATCCGCAACAGGCTGCGCGCCTGCTGCCCGGCTGTCACGACCATCGGCGTCTTGTTGCGGAACGCGGTGAAGAGATTGCCGAGGGCATGACCGAGTCCGGCCGCCGAGTGCAAATTGACGAACGCCGGACGCCCCGTCGCCTGCGCATAGCCATCCGCCATGCCGACAACGCAGGCTTCCTGCAAACCGAGCACGTATTCGATGTCGTCGGGCCAGTCGCCGAGGAAGGCAAGCTCGGTCGAGCCGGGATTGCCGAAAACGCGATCAACGCCAAAGGAGCGAAGCACACCGAGGGTCGCTTCCCGAACCGTGAGAACTTTCGTATTCATGAATGGACGTCCTGGTGGGCTTCGCTTGCGGCGTGCTTAGAAGGGATAGTGCTGCGGCTGGGTCTCGATGGTGATCCAACGCAGATCGGTGAACTCGGCGATGCCGGCCTGGCCGCCGAAGCGGCCGTAGCCCGATCCCTTCAAGCCGCCGAACGGCATCTGCGCCTCGTCATGCACGGTCGGGCCGTTGACGTGGCAGATGCCGCTCTCGATACGCTGCGCCACCGTCAGCGCACGTGCGACGTCACGGCCGAACACGGCGGCCGAGAGGCCGTATTCGGTATCATTGGCGAGCCGCACGGCGTCGTCCACGCCACTTGCCCGGATCACCGAGACGACGGGACCAAAGCTCTCCTCGGTGTAGATGCGCATGCCGGGCACCACGCGGTCGAGCACGGTGGCCGGAACGACCGTGCCAACCCGGTCGCCGTCCGGGAGCTTGACGGCGCCTTTGGCGATCGCGTCGTCGATCAGTGCAACGACATGCTTGGCCGGCGCTTCGTCGATCATCGAGCCGACGACGACCGGACCAGAACGCGGGTCGCCGGCCGGAAGCGTAGCCGTTTTCTTCGCAAGCTTCGCGACGAACTGATCGGCCACGGCCTCGTCGACGATCACCCGCTCGGTCGACATGCAGACCTGGCCCTGATTGATGAAGGCGCCGAATGCCACGGCCGCGACGGCGGCATCGAGGTCGGCATCGTCGAGTACGACCAGAGGCGCCTTGCCGCCAAGCTCGAGCAGCACCGGCTTGAGGTGGCGCCCGGCGAGCTCGGCGATGACGCGACCGACGCGGGTCGAACCGGTGAAATTGATCCGCCGCACGGCCGGATTGGCGATCAGGCGTTCGACCAGAGCGGGCGCATCGGCCGGTGCGTTGGTCAGAACATTCACGACACCGGGCGGAAAGCCTGCGTCCTTGAAGACCTCGCCGATCAATCGGTGCGTTCCCGGGCAGATCTCGGACGCCTTGAGCACGACCGTATTGCCGCAGGCGAGCGCCGTCGCCACGGCGCGAACGCCGAGAATGATCGGCGCATTCCACGGCGCGATGCCGAGGCAGACGCCGGCCGGCTGGCGAACGGACATCGCGAGACATCCCGGCTTGTCCGACGGGATCACCTCGCCGGCAATCTGCGTGGTGAGCGACGCCGCTTCGCGCAGCATGCCGGTCGCAAGCTTGACGTTGAAGGCGGACCAGATCTCTGTCGTGCCGATCTCGGCCATCATGATCTTGATGAAGACATCGCGCTTGGCGTCGAGAGCATCGGCGGCCTTCAGCAACAGAGCGCGCCTCGCATTCGGGCCAAGTGCCGACCATCCTGGCAATGCGGCGGAGGCCGCCGCCACCGCGGCGTCGGCATCGGAAGCGGTCGCGGCGGCCGCGCGGCTTGCGACCTCCTGCGACAGCGGATTGCGCCGCTCGAACATCTTGCCGCTGGAAGCGGCCTGATCCTGCCCGTTGATGAGAAGACTGACGTCCATGAAGACCTCCCTGGTGTTGGTGATGGCGCTCGCCCTAGCCGAGTAGCCGCGACTTGCCGGTTTCACGCGCGAAGCCGAGCGCGATCATCGCCGCGAGCGCGAGCACGACGTAGTATCCTGTGATCGCGTAGGTGGAGCCCGTCTGCGCAAACAGGCTGGTGGCGACGAGCGGCGCGATGCCGCCGCCCAGCACCGTCCCAAGCTGCTTTCCGATCGATACGCCGGTGAAGCGGATGCGGGTCGGAAACAGTTCAGGGAAATAGCTTCCTTCGCTGCCGAACATCAGCGGATGGATCACCCCCGCGGCGAGGATCACCGCGCACGTCACGAGCATCGTGTCACGGCTCGCGACCACACCGTAGAATGCAAACATCGAGATGGCTGCGAGCACCACGCCGGCCAGGAACAGACGCTTTCGTCCGATGCGGT